>NZ_QTMZ01000023.1:0-92406 GCF_003602935.1 Bacteroides sp. AM54-2NS | reverse complement strand
CGTCCCCGCTTTAATAACGGCGAAGGTGGCGACCGTCCTCAACGTCCTTCTTACAACCGTGAAGGTGGTGACCGTCCGTATCGTCCCCGTTTCAATAACGGCGAAGGTGGCGGCTATCGCAGCAACAACGGCGGTGGAGGTTATCGTCCGAGATATAATAACGACCGTCAAGGAGGATATCGTCCTCGTCCGCGTACCGGCGATTATGATCCGAACGCTAAGTATAGCGTAAAGAAACAGATCGAGTACAAGGAACAGTTCGTTGATCCGAATGAACCGATTCGTCTGAATAAGTTCCTGGCTAACGCAGGTGTTTGCTCCCGTCGTGAGGCTGATGAATTTATCACAGCAGGTGTGGTTTCTGTAAACGGTGAAGTGGTAACGGAATTGGGTACGAAGATCAAACGTTCGGATGTGGTTAAGTTCCACGACGAACCGGTAAGCATTGAACGCAAGGTATATGTATTGCTGAATAAACCGAAAGATACCGTTACTACATCGGACGATCCGCAGGAACGCCGTACAGTAATGGATTTGGTGAAAGGCGCTTGCAACGAACGTATTTATCCGGTAGGACGTCTGGACCGTAACACGACTGGTGTACTGTTACTGACGAATGACGGTGATCTGGCTTCCAAGCTGACACACCCGAAATTCCTGAAGAAGAAAATTTATCATGTTCATCTGGACAAGAACCTGACTAAAGCAGATATGGAACAGATTGCAGCTGGTATCCAGTTGGAAGATGGCGAAATCCATGCAGATGCGATCAGCTATACAGATGATTTCAAGAAAGACCAGGTCGGTATCGAAATTCACTCCGGTAAGAACCGTATCGTTCGCCGTATTTTCGAATCACTGGGTTATAAAGTAGTAAAACTCGACCGTGTGTTCTTCGCCGGACTGACCAAAAAAGGTCTGCGTCGCGGAGACTGGCGTTACCTGTCGGAAGCAGAAGTAAACTACCTCCGCATGGGATCTTTTGAATGAAGAATTAAGAATTAAGAACGAAGAATTAAGAATTGAAAATGAGGAATGGAACATGAAGAATTATCAGGGCGTGTTTGCATAGCACAGCCAAATTCTTCATTTTTCATTCTTCATTCTTCATTAATCAAAGTAAGTTAAATGGAAAAGATTGGTAGAACAAAAATTGTTGACCTGTTGAAGCGCACAGATATTGGCGCTATGGTCAATGTGAAAGGATGGGTTCGCACCCGTAGAGGTAGCAAACAAGTAAACTTTATCGCACTGAATGACGGTTCTACAATAAATAATTTGCAGATCGTAGTAGATTTGGCTAATTTCGATGAAGAGATGCTGAAACTGATTACTACCGGCGCTTGTATCAGCGTGAACGGAGAAATGGTAGAATCAGTGGGTTCCGGACAGAAAGTGGAAGTACAGGCTCGTGAAATCGAAGTGCTGGGTACTTGCGATAATACATATCCATTACAGAAGAAAGGTCACTCTATGGAATTCTTGCGCGAGATTGCTCACTTGCGTCCGCGTACCAATACATTCGGTGCAGTGTTCCGCATCCGTCACAACATGGCGATTGCTATTCACAAGTTCTTCCATGAAAAGGGCTTCTTCTATTTCCATACGCCGATTATTACGGCTTCCGATTGTGAAGGTGCCGGACAGATGTTCCAGGTGACTACCATGAACCTGTATGACTTGAAGAAAGACGAGAGAGGTTCTATCTCATACGAAGATGATTTCTTCGGTAAGCAGGCAAGTCTGACTGTTTCCGGTCAGCTGGAAGGTGAGTTGGCAGCTACTGCTTTGGGATCTATCTACACATTCGGTCCTACGTTCCGTGCCGAAAACTCCAACACTCCCCGCCACTTGGCAGAGTTCTGGATGATTGAGCCGGAAGTGGCTTTCAACGACATTACAGACAACATGGACTTGGCAGAAGAGTTCATCAAATATTGTGTGAAATGGGCGTTGGATAACTGTGCGGATGATGTGAAGTTCCTGAACGATATGTTCGATAAAGGCTTGATTGAACGTCTGCAAGGTGTATTGAAAGATGATTTCGTACGTTTGCCTTATACAGACGGTATCAAGATTCTTGAAGAAGCTGTTGCAAAAGGACATAAGTTTGAATTCCCGGTTTACTGGGGCGTGGACCTGGCTTCCGAACACGAACGTTTCTTAGTGGAAGAACACTTCAAACGTCCGGTGATTCTGACTGACTATCCGAAGGAAATCAAGGCCTTCTATATGAAGCAGAACGAAGACGGTAAGACTGTACGTGCCATGGACGTTCTTTTCCCGAAAATTGGTGAAATTATCGGTGGTTCTGAACGTGAAGCCGACTATAACAAGCTGATGACCCGTATTGAAGAAATGCACATCCCGATGAAGGATATGTGGTGGTATCTGGATACCCGTAAGTTCGGTACTTGTCCTCACTCCGGTTTCGGATTAGGGTTCGAACGTCTGTTATTGTTTGTAACAGGTATGGCGAATATCCGTGACGTGATACCGTTCCCGCGTACACCAAGAAATGCTGATTTCTAATATTTCGGTATATTTATGTAAAACTCGCATAATCTTCAGGTTATGCGAGTTTTTTTATGCTCTGAATTGCTGTATTCTCAAAATAAATCTTTATATTTGGAAATACGCATTCGAGAGTGTTAACTAAAATAATACAACAATGAAAAAGCTCTATTTCTTTACCATGCTTTCAATAATGTTGTTAGCGGTAACAGGTGCGACGGCCCAGAAGAAAACCAAATTCAAAGCGGCCGATTTGAAAGGTATTTGGCAGCTCTGCCATTATGTATCCGAGTCTCCCGATGTTCCGGGAGCGTTGAAACCCAGTAATACATTTAAAGTATTGAGTGATGACGGACAAATCGTTAACTTTACCATTATTCCCGGTGCGGATGCAATTATTACTGGATATGGTACTTATAAACAACTCACGGACGATTCTTATAAGGAAAGCATCGAGAAGAACATTCATCTCCCGATGCTGGACAATCAGGACAATATTTTGGAATTTGAGATTAAAGACAATGATTATCTCCATCTGAAATATTTTATCAAGAATGATTTGAATGGAAATGAGTTGAACACCTGGTATTATGAAACCTGGAAGAGGGTGGAAATGCCGGCTAAATTTCCGGAAGATATTGTGAGATAGAAGAGCGCGTACTTTTGGGTGGAGGCACGGATTTTGCAAAAGGCTGCATAGTTGTTTGGTTATGCCTGACAACAGCTTATTTGGTAAAATCCGTGCCTGTTTTCTATAAAAGATAAAAACAAAGCACTTTTGGACAAAATCAAAGTCCGTAGAAATAGAAACAAAAATGAAAAAATAGATTTGCAAAGGGTTTGTCTGCGACTTGCTCTAACTTTGTTGCCAGTAATAGAATACAGTAACAAAATAAAGTGGAACAATGAAAAACAAACTTTTACTGGCGGTAGGGAGTATGGCGCTCCTGACTGCTTGCGATGCTTCAAAAGGAAATGAGATGGCATGGTTTGATCATGCAGTGAAAACATCGGGACATCAGTTGCTCTATATGGCAGAACAATTGAAGAATGAACCGGATACCGCCTGTTTTCCCCGTTCTATTAAAGAAGGAAAGTACAGACTGGAGCACCCCACAGATTGGACGAGTGGTTTCTATCCCGGTTCCATGTGGCTGGCATACGAGTTGACCGGTGATGAGGCTCTCGCAAAAGAGGCGCGTAAATATACGGACCGTCTGCAGGATATGCAATATTATACGGGTAATCACGATTTGGGTTTTATGATGTTTTGCAGTTATGGGCAGGGCATCCGTTTGAAACCGGAGCCAACGGACAGTTTGATTCTGATTCATTCTTCAGAAAGCTTGTGCTCCCGTTTTCGTCCGGAAGTCGGACTGATTCGTTCGTGGGATTTCGGCGATTGGAGTTATCCGGTGATTATTGATAATATGATGAACCTTGAAATGCTGTTCTGGGCTTCGGAGCAAACCAATAATCCGAAATATCGTGAAATAGCCATCTCTCATGCCGACAAAACGTTGAAGAATCACTTTCGGGAGGACATGACCTCCTACCATGTGGTGAGCTATCTGGCAGATAGCGGTGAGGTAGAGTCGAAAGGAACCTTTCAGGGATATGCCGATTCTTCTGCTTGGGCGCGTGGACAGGCTTGGGGAGTGTATGGTTATACCATGTGTTATCGCTTCACTAAGCAACAGAGCTATCTGGATGCCGCTCATAAAATAGCGCGGTTCATTATCGATCACCGTCCGTCCGAAAATGACTATGTACCTTATTGGGATTATGATGCTCCTAATATTCCGAATGAACCGCGGGATGCTTCTGCGGCTGCCGTAACAGCTTCTGCATTACTGGAGTTGAGTGGTTATGGCGACAAGAAACAAGGGGAAGAATATTTCCGTTATGCGGAGCATATCCTGAAACAGTTATCCTCTGATGATTATTTGGCCCAGGAAGGAGAAAATCATGGCTTCATCCTGTTACATTCGGTTGGCAGTTTCCCGCATGACAGTGAAATTGATACTCCGCTCAATTATGCTGATTATTATTATCTGGAAGCCTTGAAACGTTATAAAGATCTGAAAGAAAAATCAGAAAATCCGTCTTACTAACTTGAAGAGAAACCGTAAAAAATTTAAAGTTCAGGGCAACCGCATCTAAAATATGAATTTATAACTGTCGGACTTTGGCGCAGTTGTCCTGTTTTGAGCCGATGCCGGTCCTTTATATGAGTTAAAAAACGGGATTCATTTATCAGATTGAATTGAAAATACTTATCTTTACGATAAATTCTTCAATATTAGCTCATGAAAGACCGACATTTGCTATTTAGATACCTATTCGGATTAACCGTTTGCATTTTATTTTTTCCTTTGGCTGTATCGGCCGCCGACAGCTTCATCCATTTTAAGCGATTATCCGTAGATGACGGGCTGTCGCAAAATACTGTGCTCGCTCTGACACAAGATCATAATAATAAGATTTGGGTAGGCACCATAGACGGACTGAACTGGTATGAAGGTTCCCGCTTCGTTTCGTATTATAAAGCGCCGGATGATACGACCAGTCTGGCAAACAATCATGTCTATTCACTTCATACCGATTTGAAAGGTACGGTATGGGTAGGCACACAGGTCGGTTTATCCCGTTATAATATAGTAGGGAATAATTTCACCAATTATTCTTCACCGGACAATCAGCCGATGCAAGTATTGGCTATCGGAGAACCGGAGGAAGGCGACCGGCTTTTGCTTGCTACCAATATCGGTCTGGTGATTTTTGATAAAAAGACCGGGCGGATGAAAGTGCAGCCGGAACTTGCCGGAAAAACGATCTATTCTGTTTGCCGGATGAATGACGGTTTCCTGTTGGGAACTTCGGAAGGTGTCTATTTCTATTATGTACGCAACGAAAACGTGACCCGGCTTCTTCTCCAGTTGAAAGGAGAAACCATCTCCGATATGCTCTATGACGACAAAACCGGCAACTGTTGGCTGGCTTCATTGACAAACGGGGTGTATTGTGTGGATAACAACTTTCAAATAAAACATCATTATAACAAGCAAAATACTCCTGCTTATTTCCTTACGAACTCGGTCAGGACATTGTCCGGAGATGATAAAGGAAGGGTTTGGATAGGAACCATGGAAGGTTTGCTTATCCTTGAACCGGAGACGGGAACTTTCCGTATCTGTCGTTTTTCTCCTGAAGATCCGACTACCTTGGGCCATAATTCCATCCGTTCTATCTTGAAAGATAATCAAGGGGGAATGTGGATCGGTACATTTTACGGCGGGCTTAATTATTATCATCCTCTCGCTCCGGCATTCGGACGCTTGCAACATTCCGCCTGGAGGAATTCGTTAAGTGATAACACAGTGAGTTGTATTGCCGAAGACCCGGATAATGGCAATCTCTGGATTGGCACGAACGACGGCGGATTAAATTATTATAACCGGAAAACCGGAGTCTTTTCATATTACCGGACGGGTACTTCCGCCAATGCTTTAAAGTCGGACAATATAAAATGTATATGGACGGACAAGGATGGAAGTGTCTATATCGGCACTCATGGAGGGGGAATGAGTCGTCTGCATCACCGGAGTGGCAGGATAGAAACATATTCCTTTCCCCATTCTACTTCCCTGACTAACAGTTGTTACTCCTTATTGGACGGAACGGATGGAACGCTTTGGGTAGGCGGCATGAGCGGGCTTTACCTTTTCGACAAACAGACCGGCGAACTGTCACAGCATCCATTAGCTAAAAAGCATAAAAAGTTGGAGAATGTATTGATATATACCTTGTTTCGCGATTCAAAAGGAAGAATCTGGATTGGTACGGAAGAGAGCCTGTTTTTGTATGCCGGCGGGAAACTGGAAGAACTGCATCTTTCTTCTTCGGCTTATCTGCATGGGTTGATACAGGCTTTCTGTGTACAGGAGGATAGCCGTCATGAAATCTGGATCGGTTCTTCCACAGGATTATATTGCTATAAGGAAGGAGCACCGACTGCCTGGAAACACTATACGATGAAAGACGGTTTGCCAAATGACTTTATTTATAATATACTGGAAGATGAACGGGGGCGTTTATGGTTGACAACTAACAAGGGACTGGCTTGCTTTAATACGGAGGAGGGTACTTTCCTCAACTATACGAAGCAGGACGGATTGCCTCACGATCAGTTTAACTATTTCGGAGCTTGCAAAGCGCACGATGGTACATTCTTCCTGGGGTCTCTTGGGGGCGTTGCCTATTTCAAGCCATACGAATTGGGTGATAATCCATATTCCCCGGATGCGGTAGTGACAGGAGCCGTTGTCTTAAATCAGGTGATTACGGATATGAAAAGTGAACGGGTACGTTATTATCAGGACGAGCAAGGGCGGATGCTGGGTATGTCGTTCCCTTCCGATCAGAAACTTTTTAATATCCGGTTTGCCGTTATCAACTATTTGGCTGGCAAACGGAACCAGTTCGTTTACAAATTGGAAGGCTTTGAAACCGAGTGGAACTACTCCCGTCATGTTTCCTTTGCACGGGCAAGTTATTCCAATCTCCCGCCCGGTGAGTATGTGTTTAAGGTGAAGGCATGTAACAACAATGGAAAGTGGAGCGAGGCGACCACTGAATTTTTTGTGCATATCATTCCGATGTGGTATCAGACCTGGTGGGCAAAGACACTTTTCATCTTCTTTTCTGTAGGGCTTCTCGTCTTTGTGATCTATTTTTTTATTGCCCGTGCCAAAATGAAGATGCAAGTCCGGATCGAACAGATAGAACGAAACAAGATAGAAGAAATCAGTCAGGAGAAAGTACGTTTTTACATGAATATGTCTCATGAGTTGCATACTCCGTTGAGTCTGATACTGGCTCCGTTGGAGGAACTCTTGGGGCAGAGCAATCTGAAAGGAACTCCGGTACAGCAGAAACTGGATTACGTTTATAAGAACGGTCGTAAGTTGTTGCACATTGTCAACCAGTTGCTGGATTTCCGTAAAGCCGAAGCAGGTGCAATGCCCATTCATGTTGCGCAGGTGAATGTAGAAGGACTGTTGCAAGATGCTTTTGCTCTGTTTAAAGAAAATGCGCAGAAGCGTGCTATCAGCTTTCATATAAAATCCGATCTGGAAGGACGATTGTTTCCGGCGGACCGGACGTATGTAGAGACTATCTTGATGAACCTGTTGTCTAACGCCTTTAAGTTTACACCGGACGGCGGAAGTATTTCGCTTTCCTTATGGACAGAGGGAGATACCTATGGTTTCACGGTAAGAGATAGCGGAATCGGTATGTCTCCGGAACAGCTAACCCGCATTTTCGAACGTTTCTATCAGGTAGACGGTCAGCGAAAGGGGACGGGTATCGGGCTGTCATTGGTGAAGATGCTTGTAGAAAAGCATCACGGCACTATTATGGTAGCAAGCGAACCTGCTCAATATACCGAATTTAAAGTCACGCTACTTGCTGATATGGCTGCCTTCACGGAGAAAGAACGTGAATTGCCGGCACATGAAGTCGAAACATCTGCTTCTCTCCGGGAGCTTCCGGTGGCTGATGAATATTTCTCTGGCGATGCGTCGGCTGTGGTTTCAGAAGAGAAATCGGACGACGATCAGATAGAAGTCGGCAGTGAGGAAGAGCGTCCTA
This sequence comes from Bacteroides sp. AM54-2NS, assembly GCF_003602935.1. Lineage (NCBI taxonomy): Bacteria > Pseudomonadati > Bacteroidota > Bacteroidia > Bacteroidales > Bacteroidaceae > Bacteroides > Bacteroides sp. AM54-2NS. The sequence continues at coordinate 84,237 of NZ_QTMZ01000023.1, read as the reverse complement.
CTATCTTGTTAGTAGATGACAATAAAGAGATGGTGGATTACCTGAAAGATAATTTCCGGCAGAACTATGTGACACTTACCGCCGGAAACGGCGAAGAAGCATTGGCTATTATGAAAGAGCATCGTGTGGATATTGTCCTTTCCGACGTGATGATGCCGGGTATTGACGGTATCAAACTTTGCCAGCTTATTAAACGAAATCTGCAAACCTGTCACATTCCCGTCCTGCTGTTGTCTGCCAAAGGAAGTGTCGATGCACAGACGGAAGGCATTCAGGCTGGGGCGGATGATTACATTGCCAAACCGTTCTCGATTCATTTATTGAAAGGAAAAATAGCTAATCAACTGAAAGCACGCCAACGGCTGAAACACTATTATTCGAATACGATTGATATAGATACTGCAAAAATGACTTCGAATAATCTGGATGAGGAATTTATGAGCAAAGCTATTCAGGTGGTAGAAGAAAATATCAGTAATGAAGATTTCACCTCTGATGAGTTGGCAAGCCAGCTTTGTATGAGCCGTTCGTCACTGTATCTCAAGATGAATTCCATATCCGGTGAACCGCCTGCCAACTTTATCCGGCGTATCCGTTTTAATAAAGCGTGTAAATTGTTGCTTGAAGGGCGTTACTCCATTTCGGAGATTAGCGGAATGGTAGGCTTCGGATCTTCTTCTTACTTCTCTACCAGTTTCAAGAAGTATGTCGGTTGTTTGCCATCGGAGTATGTGAAGCAGCACACTAAGTAATTGTTTTGCGGTTATGCATTTGTTCACCACAGAGGACGCGGAGGACACAGAGGTGCATCTTGTTCATGCCGGTACAGAAATGAATGAGAGTTTTTTGTCTACTATAAAGTTGAAAAACATAAAAACATCTGCCACCTGCAACCAAACGCGTGTAATACACTAGTTAATAAATAGTTGGAACGTTGCAGATACCTGCGGCAGATAGGTTGCAGATAAAGTATCTGCAACGCGTTATATAATCAAAGAAAAAGCCTTGATTCCTTTATGCAAAGCTATGGGATAATTGGGGTGACTCTATGGATAATTTGTGGTGTCTCTACGGAGAAACCACAGTATCCTTACGTAGAAACTGTAGTGTCCCGCCTTAGAAACTCTCGTTTCCTGCCGTGGAAACTGTAATTTCTAATGCCGGAAACGACAGTTCCCCGCCTGGAAACGGGAAGTTAATGTATACAATAAACTTTTGCCCTCCTGGAGAATTGGCTTATGCAAGGCTTATACTGTGTTGCAGATACTTTATCTGCAACCTATCTGCAACAGTATCTGCAACGATACAACTGTTTGTCAACTAGTGTATTACACGCGTTTGGTTGCAGGTGGCAGATGTTTTTATGTTTTTTCAACTTTATAGAGGAAGGATTACGCATCAAAATTAGGGTCACCACCGTAAGTCATAAACCAAATTCACCTCTGTGTCCTCCGCGTTCTCTGTGGTGAAAACCTAAACAAGAACTAACAACCTTCATTTTTCTATCAATTCCAGTCATTCCGTTTTGGGGGCTATTTTACCCTTTTACCCTCTTTGTAGCCTCCTGTAACGCTTGTTTTGGACGAATTTTAAGTTGAAATGAACGAAAACAAAGTCCTGTTAGACAGTATCAGAGAAGGAAGAAATGAATTGAAAGTTCCGTTTCGGACAGTTTATCTACATTTGCCTACAGAAAAACCAATCATTTGATATCATGAAAAAAGTATTATTGATTTCATTCGTAATCTTGTCTGTGGCTGCACAGATGACACATGCGCAAAAACAAGCAGTCATCAAGTTGACGGAAACAACGTTGATGCATGAAATGCGTGCCACTCCTTATCCTCTTGATAAAGCGGTGGTAAATGATCGTGCGGTTTCTTTCCAATGGCCGCTCCGTTCGGACATGAACTCGCAGGACAGTCCGTTGGATGGATTCGAACACAAAGTAAAGAAGGTAGATAAAACGAAGATTACCTATCGGTTACGTTATTCGCAGGATGCCGGATTGAAGTCCGGAGTTGTTCAGGTGGAAACTCGTTGGCCGTTCTATAATCCGGAACAACCGCTTGTGCCGGGGGTATGGTACTGGCAGTTCGGTTATGTAGAAAACGGACAAGTGACTTGGGGAAGCACACAGCAAGTCACCGTAGAAGATCGTCCGGGCAAATTTTGTCCGCCTTCATTGAAAACTGTGTTGGCAAAACTACCTGCCGACCATCCGCGTGTGTGGATCATGAAGAACGAATGGAAGGACTTTATAAATCACAGCAAACAAAAGGCAGAAAGACAATGGTATCTTGAGCGTGCAGATCAGGTACTTCAGACTCCAATGAAATCAGTGAAAGATATTAATGTCTCGCAGGTGAAGAACCTGAAGAACGAGATGCAGATAAATTCATACCTCACTCGTGAAAGCCGTCGCATCATCGATGCGGAAGAAGGCAATACCGAAGCATTGATACGGGCTTGGTTGCTGACGCAGGATACTAAATATGCTGACGAAGCCATCAAACGGGTATTTATCATGGCCGACTGGGATAAAGATAAGAATGTGAAAGGAGATTTTAATGCTTCTAGCTTATTGTCTCTCTGCTCTATGGCTTATGATTCTTTCTACGACCGGTTGAATACATCACAAAAGAAAGCATTGCTGGAAGCCATCAAAAATAAAGGTGGTGAAATGTATGAGAACTTTAATAACCGGATGGAGAACCACATCGCCGACAATCATGTGTGGCAGATGACACTTCGCATCCTTACAATGGCGGCATTCAGTGTGTATGGCGATCTGCCCGAAGCCAACACATGGGTGGATTACTGCTATAACGTATGGTTGGCACGTTTCCCGGGATTGAACAAAGACGGTGGCTGGCACAATGGCGATTCTTACTTTACGGTCAACACCCGTACATTAGTAGAAGTGCCTTACTATTATAGCAAACTGACCGGTTACGACTTCTTTTCCGATCCTTGGTATCAGGGAAATATCATGTATACCATCTTCCAGCAACCTCCTTTTTCCAAATCCGGAGGAAACGGAAGTTCGCATCAGAATGTGGGACGTCCAAACAGTATCCGTATAGGATATTTGGATGCGCTGGCACGCCTTACCGGAAACACTTATGCCGCTGATTTCGTACACCGCACATTGAAAGTGGAACCGGATTATATGAAGAAAGCCTTATTGAGTAAGCCCGGTGATCTTGCCTGGTTCCGCCTGCAATGTGATAAACCTCTGCCGGAAGGTGAAGGATTGACTGCACTCCCTGCAGGATACGTCTTCCCCGCAACAGGACTTGCCTCTTTCCAGACGAACTGGGATAGAGTAGGCGGAAATGCGATGTGGAGTTTCCGGTCAAGCCCTTATGGTTCTACCTCTCATGCACTTGCCAATCAGAATGCTTTCAATACGTTCTATGGTGGAAAACCATTATTTTACAGTAGCGGACACCACATTGAGTTTACCGACGTACATAGTATGTTGTGCCATCGTGCCACACGTGCTCACAATACGATTCTGGTGAACGGTATGGGACAACGTATCGGTACGGAAGGATATGGATGGATTCCCCGTTATTATGCCAGCGAGAAGATCGGGTATGTGCTGGGTGATGCTTCCAATGCTTACGGAAAAGTGATTTCACCGCTTTGGCTGACACGCGGCGAACAGTCGGAGGTGCATTATACACCCGAAAATGGCTGGGATGAGAATCATGTGAAAACTTTCCGCCGTCACATTGTCAATTTGGGAAAGACAGGACTCATCTTTATCTATGACGAACTAGTGGCAGACGAACCTGTAAACTGGAGTTATTTGCTGCATACCACAGAAAATCCCATGACAGTGGATAAATCGAATCATCGCTTCGTGCATATTCAAGCCACGAACCGCGGAGGAGCATCAGACGCTTATCTTTTCTCCACCGGAACATTGCAGACTGATACAACGAGCCGTTTTTTCTATCCGGCAGTCAACTGGCTACGTGCTGATGACAAAGGGGTGTTCAAGAAGTATCCTAATCACTGGCATTTCACCGCTACATCGGAAAAGGCACAAGTATATCGTTTTGCCACTGTCATCAATACACATGCACTGAAATATCCTGCCAAAGATCCCGAAATCTTGTCCGACGGACGTATCAAAGTAGGCGGATGGCTGATTAGTGTAAACCTGAAATCCGACGGTGCTCCTTCATTCTTTATCCGCAGCACTCAAGAGAAGGTGAATATCACTTATAAAGGTGAAGCTACTGTCATCAATGAGGATGGGTACGAAACGGTAATGAGGGATACAGTGCCCGAACTGGAAATCTAATCAATGAACATGAAAGATACGAATATATGAGACGCTCTACTTTTAATATGAGAACTATATGTCTGTTGGCTGCATTATCGGGCATAACCGTCCTGCCGGCACAGACTCCCGGTAAACCCCGTGTACAGACTTCGGCAGCTCCGGAGGAAACTACGGTTTACAAGTCCGGCGGAAAAAAGCAGGAAACAGCAGTTGCGACTTCTTCAAAAAAGGAGGAGGATAAACGCCAATCCGGCAAAGAGAATACAGGAAAGAAAGCGGCTGCCTTTGATGGTCAACGCTATCTGGCACTGAAAACGAATGTAATATATGATGCTTGTGCTTTGCTGAACCTTGCCGTGGAAATGCAGGTGCATAAAAAGATCACGGTAGAGTTGCCATTGACTTGCAGTTTGTGGGACTTGGGAGATAAGCGTGGCGTGCGTATGGTAGCATTGCAACCTGAAGCCCGCTGGTGGATAGGAAATGAGACAGGACGGGGACACTTTGTCGGACTACACGCCCACGTGGCATGGTTTAACGTAAAGTGGAACGATGACCGTTATCAAGATACTGATCGTCCGCTGTTGGGAGCCGGAATAAGCTACGGTTACAAACTCCCTCTTTCCAAACACTGGGGAGCGGAATTTAATCTGGGAGTGGGATATGCCAACATGAAGTATAACACCTATTATAATGTAGACAACGGCGCACTGCTGGATACGCGTGTCCGTCATTACTGGGGGATAACCCGTGTGGGAGCATCGTTGGTCTACCGCTTCTAACCTTAGATAGGAACATACATATAAATAAGATAACAATATGAGAAGAAATTTATATATACTGGCACAGTGCACTTTCCTGTTGTTCATCACCCTGCTGGTGAATGGATGCAGCCTGCACGAAGAACCGGAAATGACTCCCGAAGGAGAACTGGGAGTGGACCCGACAGCTGTAACACTCAACCTTAATCTGGCAATGAATCTAAGTTTGGCAGAAAGAGCACCGGTGACCATCACCCGTGCGTCGGAAACCAACTATCTGCGTCGTTTCATCGTAGAAGCCTATCTGGATAGACAGGTGGCGGCACGGCAAACGGTATATGAAGAGGATTTTAACCGTGCCAGTCTGTCTGTTAGTATGAAGCTGCACGCCCGTAATTACCGCATCCTGGTGTGGGCCGATTATGTGAATGCGGAGACACCGGAACAGGGACTTGTTTACGATGCGGAGAATCTGGCTTTTATCCTTCCTGCCGGAAAGTATATAGGGAATAGCCGTTATAAAGATGTTTTTGCAGCTTCTGCTATGGCAGACCTGACTTCTTTCCGCAATCATTGGGGAGCTGAAACAAGTCTTGACGTTGAACTGTATCGCCCCGTAGCACGCTATGAACTGGTGGCTAAAGATGTGGCAACGTTTCTCAATAAACTGTCCACAGGCGGACTGAAAGGTGAAAGTTTTACCGCTTGTGTGAAGTACAGTGATTATTTGCCTACCGGCTACAATTTGTGGGACGATGTACCCAAGAACTCGCTCATGTACATGGAATATAAAGTGGCCTTTGAACGCCCTGCCGATGGTACGAAAGAACTGATACTGGGATTCGACTATGTGTTGACCGATGCCGGAGAAACCGTTTCCATCCCTGTAGAGCTCGAAATCTTGAATGAGAAGAATGAAGTGCTGGCACGTACAGCTTTCCGTATTCCTTGTGAACGGGGTAAAAACACAACGGTACGCGGTAACTTCCTGACTTCCGATGCCAATGGAGGAATAGGGATCGACCCCGATTATGACGGTGATCTGGAGGTAGACCTTGGAGAATTATAAAATAGACAAATCAATTAAGAATTGCTTAACCATAAAACAATTAAGATCATGAAAAAGAACTTATTTTATTCGCTAATGGCTTTGTTCGTAGTGCTTTTTGCATCCTGTGGACAAGAAGAAATCGTTTCGGACAACGGAACAGAAATCAATGCTCCTGTTACCATCTCTGTACAGGCTCCTGTAAATAACGTCTTTAGCCGTGCGGTTACCATCCCTGACGGTTATACGATGCAATGTATCATGCAATTACTGAATACTGATGGCAATAAGATAGGCGATCAAGTGACTAAACCGGTTACAGACGGTAAGGTATCTTTCACTATTTCCGTAGATGAACAAAAAGAAGTGTCGAAAGCATTGTTTTGGGCTGAATACGTACCGGAAAGTGGTGCTGCTAATAAAGTATATAACACTGCTGATTTGAGAGCAGTAGGATATAATACTGCATCATTCGATCTGACAAATGATGCGTTGATGGCAGCCAGCGACGCTTTCTGCGGAAAATTGGAAACGATTGGTAATGCCAGTGTGACATTGAAGCGCCCGTTTGCTAATGTGAGCGTAAAACCGAAGAATCCGGAAGTAGCTGCGGCAGCTAATAAACTGGAAATAACATACAACGCTTTGAGCGGATATGATATTTTAGAGGGTAAATGTTCTGCTACGACTCCTGTGACTTATACAAATGCAAGTTTTGCTTCTGCGGATGGCAATTGGTTCGCTAATTTCTTTTTTGCTCCTTCAAATGTAGGTAAATTTACAGAAGAAATAACCATGGCATTGAGTGGCGGATATAGTAAAGAGATTAAAATACCGGCAAATACATTACCTTTGGATGCTAATATGCAGATTATGGCTAAATTTGAAATCGGAGATGGAAACTTTGACATTGAAGTAGGAGTGGATCCGGATTATGAAGCATTGGAAATGAAAGTTGGTAGTTATATCAATGCAGAAGGTAAAGTGGTACGTGATGCAGCGGATGCTGTCGGTATTGTTTTCAAGATGGAGGCTATTGGTAGTGATGTGCCGGCTAATTATCCTGTAGCACTTCAAGGTAAGACAATTGCCGGATATGCGGTAGCGATTGAGAATGTGGCGACTGCTCGTCAGACTCTTAATACTGAATTATTGACTACTTTGGCTGAAACAGCTGCAGGTATGACAAATGGTACACAGACTACGGACGTTTTATTAACAGGTCTTGGAGATGTTGCCTTAAAACAACTTATGAGAAATGGGTGGGAGAACATGCTCCTGATAGTGAGAATTTGAGTGCATGGTATATTCCTACATTGTCGCAATTGAGTGCGTTCATGGGTACATTGTTTACTATGAAAGAGATACCAGCTACTGGTAGTGAGGACTTCAGAAACATGTCGGAGTTTGAATTTGTCAATGGCAAAATGTTTGATAGAGAAACGATTGCTACAGTGAATTATGCTTCTAGTACTATCAATAACCAAGGTAATGTTTCTGGTGTACGTATTAATGTAGCTGATGGTGTTGTTACTAATGCACAAGAGGCGGGTATCAGTGTTAAGACAGCTCTTAATCAACAAGCTCTTTGCCGCCCAATGATTACAATCTTTAAATAGTCACTGAATATTCGACCTTACTCAATAGAAATTCAAGGAAAGTGGGATCCCCCCATCCCGCTTTACCTTCTTCTTACATTGAAACTTTTGAAAATAGCCCTCTAATCTTATACCAAGAAAAGAAAATAATATGCACACCACATTTCGTCTATCGGTTTTTCTTTTGTTCATTGTACAGTTGTTCTGTAGCTGTACATCTGACTCGCTGCCCGAACCGGACAGTACGCAGCCAGAGACGCCTGCCGGAATTCCCGATGCCTATCAGGATAAGATACGGACGCAACCTTATCCCAAAGCAGATAATGAATTGTATCTGAATCCTGCTCCTCTTATTGTTCCTCAAGCCATGAAGACGGGCGAAAGACTGCAATTTTCCCTTTCGCGTACTGAAGATTTCAACAGTTCCGAAACGCTACTTTCCGAACCGCAGGAATGGTGTATGTATAATCTTCATCGTCGTTTGGAGGTCGGCACATGGTATTGGCGCTTTCGTTCCACCAATCTTAATGGAACTACGCCCGGTGAATGGAGTGCTATCTATCGTTTCGAAGTAAAGAATGATACACCGGAATTTGTAACACCTCCTTTTCAGACATTCTTAGCAAATGCTCCCCGTCTGCATCCTCGTATTTACTGTTTTTTAGACGACCGTATCGAAGAGGCTCGTAACCGTGTCACTTCACACCCTGAATATGCAGAACTACAAAGTCGTGCTTCACAGGCATTGAAAGCCGAATACACCGGAATGACTGATTTATATAGCCGTGCAGAAGAGCTCCGGCAACATGCCACTTATCTTTATCAGGCCTATCATTTAACCCAAAAAGAAATTTATGCCGAAAAGTTACGCCAGCTTCTCGAAGCGTTGATTGTCGCTCCCCCTGCTGATGGACAGCTTTTTGCATCCAACTTTACTGCTAGCAACATCGCATGGTGTCTTGTTGCAGCCTACGATCTGCTTTATAATAACTTGTCTGCTTCCGATCGTACTGCTGCCGAAGAACTGATGATGCGTGTGGCACGTTACTATTACAAGGTAAATTGCGGTTTTCAGGAAAACCATCTCTTTGATAATCATTTTTGGCAGCAGAATATGCGTGTCCTCTTTCAAGTGGCTTTGTCGCTTTACGACAAACCGGCTTATTCTTCCGAAGTGCTGCCCATGATGGAGTATTATTACGAATTATGGACAGCCCGCGCTCCTGCCTCCGGGTTCAATCGCGACGGTATATGGCACAATGGTACCGGTTATTTCAGTGCCAATATATTGACTTTGGCGTATATGCCGTCTCTTCTTTCATTTGTCAGTCGGTACGATTTTCTATCACATCCGTGGTATCAGAATGCCGGACGTTCGTTGGTTTATACTTGCCCGCCGGGATCGAAAAGCAACGGCTTTGGTGACAGTAGTGAAAAGGGGAGTGAACCCAACCGTTTGGTTGCTGCCTTTGCTGACTATCTGGCGTGTGAAACGGGTAATTCCTATGCCGGATGGTATGCCGGAGAATGTCGGGACCTGTTGCGTCGGGATTATGAATTGCGTCTTTACCGGATGTGCACCGATCAGGATTACAACACTGCTTTTCCTGCCGGGGCTGATAAAATGGTATGGTATAAAGACGCTGGTGAAGTAGCCATGCACAGTGCTCCGGAAGATACGGGAAAGGATCTTGCGCTCTCGTTCCGTTCCAGTACATTCGGGTCCGGCAGTCACACTACTGCCAGTCAGAATGCTTTTAACCTGTTGTATAAAGGTGTCGATGTGTATCGCAGTACGGGCTATTATCAGAATTTCAGCGATGCTCATAATCTGATGTCCTATCGCCATACGAGGGCGCATAATTCACTGTTGGTAAACGGTATCGGACAACCTTATTCTACCGAAGGTTATGGCAGTGTGATGCGTGCTATGGGCGGACAGCATATCAGTTACTGTTTGGGGGATGCTTCACATGCTTACAGAGGTATCAGCAATGACCCGATGTGGGTTGGCTACTTCAAGCAGGCAGGTATTGAGCAGACACCGGAAAATGGATTCGGTGCCACCCCGTTGACTAAATACCGCCGGCATGTGTTGATGCTTCATCCTCATACGGTGATTGTGTATGATGAACTGGAGGCTTCGGAAGCTGTCCGCTGGGAGTGGTTGTTGCATAGTCCTACGGAATTTAAGATGGATGTAACAAAGAAAACGTTGTCTACAAATAATAAAACCAAAGGATGGGTGGCAGTGACGCAACTGTTTGGAGGACATGTTTTTACGCTGTCTCAAACGGACCGTTTCGTAGTGCCGCCCGCCATCACCGGAGCGGAGTATCCTAACCAGTGGCACTTGACTGCACGGGTTGACGGTTGTTCTGCCACCCGTTTCCTGGCTATTATCCAGGTAGGAGATGAGGCTGTCCCTATTATCAACCGTGACGGTGATACCTTTAACGTAGGCGACTGGACGATTAAAGCGGTTTTGGATGCTTTCAAAGCACCCGAACTTGCAGTGAGTCATCGCACCGAACAGGCGGTATTTAGTTATGGAACAGACAATCCTGCGTTGAATGGCAATTTTTACTCTCGACAATATACGGGTTCTTCGTTGCTTTACGACGAGATAGACGGGGCTTATCAGGTGGTAGAAATGACCGACCGGAGTCCTATATCTACCCGGGTAGTAAATCAATGATAAACAATGAAATATAGTGAATATAAATAACAAACAGAATATGATGAAAAGTAGAATTATTTGCATTTTGTTGCTTCTTGTCGGTGTATCCGGCATTTATGCCCAGAGTTTGACCGTTACCGGTAAGGTGGTGGACAACGAAGGCTTGGAAGTGATTGGAGGAAATGTAACCGTGAAAGGAAAACAAAACACGGGTACCATTACTGATATCAATGGTAAATACACCATTACCGTTAGTGATCCGCAGAAAGATGTCTTGGTTTTCTCTTTTATCGGATTGGAAAATATGGAAGTACCCGTGAAAGGAAGAAAACAGATTGATGTGACCATGAAAGCTGCGTCGGTATTGTTGGATGAGGTGGTAGCTATCGGTTATGCAACAGTAAAGCGTAAAGACCTGACCGGTTCTGTGGCTTCTGTGAGAAGCGACGATTTGCTCAAAGTTCCTTCGTCTGATGTAACCCAGGCTTTAGCGGGACGTATGGCGGGTGTGCAGATTATACAAACAGACGGTCAGCCCGGTGCTACGATGTCAGTGCGTGTTCGTGGCGGTATATCAATTACGCAAAGCAACGAACCGCTTTATATTATCGACGGATTTCCGACGGAAGATGGCATGTCCAGCCTTGATCCTGCCGATATTGAAAGTATCGACGTGTTGAAAGATGCTTCGGCAACAGCCATCTACGGCGCCCGGGGAGCGAATGGCGTAGTGGTAATCACCACCAAAAGCGGTGCGAAAAGTGAAGGGAAAGCGACTCTTACTTTCGATTCTTATGTCGGTGTGCGTACGCTTGCCAAGCGGTTGGATGTATTAAGTGTAGAGGAATTTGTGTTGGCGGATTATGAAAGAACATTAGGAGATGCTACTGATCCCGAGGAAAGTATGCGGTCATGGCAGAATCGTTACGGTGGTTTTGTCGATCTTCATGAGAACTATGGCAATCGTAAAGGTATCGACTGGCTGGACCGTACGATGGGACGCACTACCGTTACGCAAAATTACCGGGTAGGCGTCAACGGTGGCAATGATAAGTTGAACTACAATATGTCTTATGGTTACTTCAAGGATGAAGGTGCGATGGTATATAGCGGCAGCGACAAACATAATATTGCGCTTAGCGTGAAAAGCGAAGTGAATAAGCGGCTCTCCGTTACAGGACGTATCAACTTCGATTATCTGAAAGTGTATGGAGCAGGTGTTGCCGGAAACGGTACGAATGAAGGCGGAAGTAATGTAGATGCAAAGTTTAATAAAATGGTTCAGATTTTGCAATACCGTCCTACCATTGGTATACGTGGCAATGACTCGGATTTGTTGGCAGGAGAAGACCCTGTATTAAGCGATGCGGACGGGAACGTGATGCAGAACCCGTTGATTGCCGCCGCTGAAGAAAAGGATAATAAGGAAACACGTACTTTGCAAGCCAATGGCGGACTGACTTTCAAAATCATCAAAGGATTGACCTTCCGCAACAATACGGGTATGCGTTATCAGCTTTACCGCCGGGAACTTTTCTATGGCGACCAATCTATAATGGGAAGACGTAACGGTATTTACGGCTCTATCAGAAATACGGAGACCGGAAGTTTTCAGACTTCTAACGTCCTGACTTATGACAAACGTTTTCAGAAGAAGCATAAAGTGGTGGTACAATTGGGACAGGAATTTGTAAAACGCTGGACTCGTGTACTCGAATCCGGTGTCAGTGGGTTGCCTACCGATGAGTTCATTTTGGGAGATATGAGTCTGGGTACTCCATCCGTTGCTTCGTCCGATGAAAACTATGATGATAATCTGCTCTCTTTCTTCGCTCGTCTCAACTATGACTTTACCGATAAGTATTTGTTTTCCGCAACTTTCCGTGCGGATGGCTCTTCTAAATTCGGTAAGAATAATAAATGGGGATATTTTCCTGCCGTATCAGCAGCATGGCGTGTGGGTGAAGAGGATTTTATAAAGAAACTGAATGTTTTCTCCGACTTGAAATTCCGTATCGGATACGGTTTGGCGGGTAACAACAGAATCGGTAGTTATAACAGCCTTGCTTTGATGTCTTCCATCATCACAGCTATGGGAGATCAGCTTACTCCCGGTTATGCTTCCAAGCAGATACCGAATCCCGATCTGAAGTGGGAAGCGAACAAGACTTTTAATATGGGGGTCGATTTAGGATTTCTGAATCAACGTATTACCATTTCACCCGAATTCTATATAAATAGGAGTAGTAACTTGCTGCTCAACGCCCAGTTGCCTTATTCTTCCGGTTATCAGAGTATGTTGATTAATGCCGGAGAAACGAAGAATGTAGGTGTGGAACTGACTGTGAATACTGTGAATTTCTCTACAAAGAAGTTTAGTTGGAACACTACACTGACGCTGTCTCACAATAAAAATTCAGTGAAAGCATTGACCGGTGAGGCGGTGCAACTCTATGAAGCCAGGTTCGGCTTTAACCAAAACACTCATCGTATTGCTGTCGGAGAACCATTAGGACAGTTCTATGGTTACATCACCGAAGGGCTGTATCAGGTAGATGATTTCAATTATGATGCTTCTACGCAGACCTATACCCTGAAAGATGGGATACCTTATCATGGTGATAAAGGCCGGATTCGTCCGGGTATGTGGAAGTTTAAGAACTTGACCGGAGACGATAATGTGATTGATGAAAATGATAAAACGGTCATTGGTAACGCTCAACCGAAATTCTACGGAGGATTGAACAACTCTTTTACTTACAAAGGATTTGATTTGAGTATATTCCTGACTTTCAGCTATGGCAACGAAGTGCTGAATGCGACCAAACTGGTTACCAGTAAGGTAGGTAGCTTGAACTACAACGCATTGGATGTGATGAATAGCTCTAATCGTTGGATGACCATCAATTCGGATGGACAGAAAGTGACAGATCCCGGAGAACTGTCTGCTCTGAATGCTGGTAAAACCGTAGCTGCTTATCATGATGCTCAACAAGGAGACAATTATATTCATTCATGGGCAGTGGAGGATGCTTCCTATTTGAAACTAAGTAATGTGACTTTGGGATATACATTCCCTAAAAACCTGATTGCAAGGGTAGGATTGAAGAACTTGCGTTTGTATGCCACCGGTAATAATCTCTTGACTTGGACTAAGTATTCAGGTTTCGATCCGGAAGTCTCTACGATGAAAAGCGGTTTGACACCGGGTGTTGACTTTGGGGCATATCCGCTTAGCCGTTCTTTTATTTTTGGTCTCAACGTAGCATTTTAATTCTTTAAATACATAGTAATCATGAAAAATATACATCTATTATATGCCGTATTCGCCCTATTGGCAACAGGATTTTCCTCTTGTGAGGATTTGCTGACGGAAGAACCTAACTCAAAATATGACCGGGACCGCTATTTCGATTCGGAAGATAAAGCGGAAATGGCAGTGATGGGAATATATAGTTCATTGTCGGACTTTAATCATTACGGTTGGTACGAAATGGCTTCTCCCGCATCGGATGATACCTATTATACGGCTCGCACACAGTCTGACAATCAGGTTCACGATATTGCACATTATCAGCTAAACTCCACGAATACGTGGATTGAAAGTATCTGGAAACTGAAATATGAGGGAATCGACCGGGCTAACCTCACCATTGACGGAATCTGTGGCATGACAGGATACGCAGAAAATACCCGTCTGAAAGCATTGGAAGCGGAAGCTCGCTTTCTGCGTGCTTTCCTCGCATTTGATTTGGTGAGATATTGGGGAGATGTGCCTTTCAAAACATCTTATTCATCATCCTACGAATCTGCTTTTGGTGAACGTGTGAACAGGGAAGTGATTTATGACGAGATTATATCCGACCTTACTTTCGCTAAAAACAATCTGGATTGGGCAACTGCTTCTTCCAGTCCCGAACGGGTGACGCAAGGGGCTGCCCGTGCATTGCTGATGCGTGTATATTTGCAACGTGCAGGATATAGCCTTCAATCGAATGGACAGTTGCAGCGTCCGGAGGACAGTAAGCGGATGGAATATTTCGATGCAGTGATAAAAGAGTGGGAGGCTTTTGAAAAGAAAGGGTACCATGATTTTTATGACGGTGGTTATGAGGCACTCTTTAAAAGCTACTCGCAGGGGGTACTGAATAATAAGGAGAGCCTTTGGGAGATTGCTTTCTATCATTCGCAAGGACGTCGTAACGGTGGAGCATGGGGGATTTATAACGGTTCGCAGGTGGCGGAACCTACCGGAGTTTCTGCATCTGAATCAAGTCAGTATATGGGACGTGCCAATGGTTTCTTTATAGTCGTTCCCGAATGGCGTAACTTCTTCGAAGCGAGCGATAAACGCCGTGATGTTGCTATTTGCACCTATCGTTATACTTGGAATGGTACTAAAAAAGAGCATGTAAAAGAAGAAAGAAGCGCAGGAAGCTGGTATGTGGGAAAATGGCGTCGGGAATGGATGCCGAAAGAGTCATGGAACAAGAATATCAATTATGCGGATGTGAACTATTGCCCTTTGCGTTATGCTGATGTGGTATTGATGGCTGCCGAAGCGTATAATGAAACAGGAACAGATAGACAAAAAGCATGGGATTTGTTGAATAGCGTACGTACACGTGCTGAAGCAACTTCTATTACAGAAGCGAATTATGATGAAATGATGAGCGCACGGAAAAAGACACATAACCTGACTTTCATTGACGACTCTGCACCAGAAGGAAAGTTCCGTACGGCTCTCTACTGGGAACGTGGCTTTGAACTGGCTTTTGAAGGACAACGCAAATATGATCTGATACGTTGGGGAGTGTTGGGAAAGGCTCTGAAACTGTTTGGTGAGATCAGTTCCGTCAATCAGAAAGAGAACAAACCATATCCGGCTTACCGGAATTTTACGGAGGGTAAACATGAACTTTTCCCTATCCCTCTGAAAGAGATACAAAGTAATCCGAAACTCAATGGAATGAATAATAACGGGTATTGAGAAGACTCTCAATAGAATAGGCGACTGGAAAAATATACAAAAATAGTTTGCCAATTCAAAGAAAAGCCGTACTTTTGCAAGCCGATTATTATCACAAAATGATAAGAGATTAATTCATAGCAAGTTAGTATTCCTTTGTCCGGGGAAGACTAATGAGTGGTGAAGAAATTTTTAGTAGTAACATTTAAAAAACAAAATTAGAGTGGATACTTTAAGTTACAAGACCATTTCTGCAAACAAAGCGACTGTAACCAAAGAATGGGTTATCGTTGACGCTACAGACCAAACATTAGGCCGTCTGGGAGCAAAAGTTGCAAAATTGCTGAGAGGAAAGTACAAACCAAACTTTACTCCTCACGTAGACTGCGGTGATAACGTTATCATCATCAATGCAGACAAAGTAAAACTGACTGGTAACAAATGGAATGACAGAGTTTATTTGTCATATACAGGTTATCCTGGTGGTCAGAGAGAAATGACTCCTGCCCGTTTGATTACAAAACCGAACGGTGAAGAGAGATTACTGAAAAAAGTAGTGAAGGGCATGCTTCCTAAGAATATCCTGGGAGCTAAATTGCTGAATAACTTGTATGTTTACGCTGGTAGCGAACACAAACAAGCTGCTCAGAACCCGAAAATGATTGATATTAATTCATATAAATAAGATATAATGGAAGTAGTAAATGCATTAGGCAGACGTAAACGTGCTATTGCACGCATATTCGTAAGCGAAGGTACAGGAAAGATTACTATTAACAAGAGAGACCTTGCAGAGTACTTTCCATCAACTATTCTTCAGTATGTTGTAAAACAACCATTGAACAAGCTGGGTGCTGCTGAGAAGTATGACATCAAGGTGAACTTGTGTGGTGGTGGTTTCACTGGTCAGTCTCAGGCATTGCGTTTGGCAATTGCTCGTGCACTGGTTAAGATGAACGCTGAAGATAAAGCTGCTCTTCGTGCAGAAGGCTTCATGACTCGTGACCCTCGTTCTGTTGAACGTAAGAAACCGGGACAGCCGAAAGCTCGTAGAAGATTCCAGTTCAGCAAGCGTTAATGTGCTGCCTGATAGAGGAATATGTTTAGTATCTAACTACTGGGACTCTGCTCATAGACTACCCAGCGGTTGGTTTAGAAAAAACAAAAAAGAAAGTAAACGATTTAAAGAAAAAAACAAGATGTCAAGAACAAATTTTGATACATTATTGGAGGCTGGTTGCCACTTCGGACACCTTAAGAGAAAGTGGAACCCTGCAATGGCTCCTTATATTTTCATGGAACGCAATGGTATTCATATCATTGACCTCCACAAAACAGTTGCAAAAGTAGACGAAGCTGCTGAAGCTTTGAAACAGATTGCCAAATCTGGCAAGAAAGTTCTTTTTGTTGCTACTAAAAAACAAGCTAAACAAGTTGTAGCTGAGAAAGCTCAATCTGTTAATATGCCTTATGTAATCGAACGCTGGCCGGGTGGTATGTTGACTAACTTCCCGACTATCCGTAAGGCTGTGAAGAAAATGGCTACTATCGATAAATTGACTAACGATGGTACTTACTCTAACCTTTCTAAGAGAGAAGTTCTTCAGATTTCTCGTCAACGTGCAAAATTGGACAAGACTTTGGGATCTATCGCTGACCTGACTCGTCTGCCGTCTGCATTGTTCGTTATCGACGTAATGAAAGAAAACATCGCAGTTCGCGAAGCTAACCGTCTGGGTATCCCTGTATTTGGTATCGTTGATACTAACTCTGATCCTTCAAACGTAGATTTCGTAATTCCTGCTAACGATGACGCTACTAAATCAGTAGAAGTTATCTTGGATGCTTGCTGCGCTGCAATGATCGAAGGTTTGGAAGAAAGAAAAGCTGAAAAGATCGATATGGAAGCTGCTGGTGAAGCTCCTGCTAACAAAGGCAAGAAGAAATCAGTGAAAGCTAGACTCGACAAGTCTGACGAAGAAGCTATCAACGCAGCTAAAGCTGCTGCTTTCATCAAGGAAGACGAAGAGGCTTAATATATAAAATGTGCCAATTTGCTAATGTGCAAGAGTATATTTATACGCTTGTATCTTGATTGGCAGATTGGCACATTTTTTTGTTTCGAAAATTATTATTCATTTAAATAAAGGAAATTATTATGGCTGTAAGTATGGCTGATATTACCACTGCGCAAAATGACCGGAGCTGGTATGATGGATTGCAAAAACGCGTTGACTGAAGCTGAAGGCGATTTCGACAAGGCAATGGAAATTATCCGTAAGAAAGGACAAGCTGTTGCTGCTAAGCGTTCGGAACGTGAAGCTTCTGAAGGTTGCGTTTTGGCTAAAACTACCGGTGACCGTGCTGTTATCGTTGCTTTGAAGTGTGAAACTGACTTTGTGGCTCAGAATGCTGATTTCGTGAAACTGACTCAGGATATTCTTGATCTTGCTGTGGCTAATAAATGCGCTACTTTGGACGAAGTAAAAGCATTGCCGATGGGTAACGGTACTGTACAGGATGCAGTGACTGACCGTAGCGGTATCACAGGTGAGAAAATGGAACTGGATGGTTACATGACTGTAGAAGGTGTATGCACTGCTGTTTACAATCACATGAACAGAAATGGTCTTTGCACGATTGTTGCTTTCAACAAGGAAGTGAACGAGCAGTTGGCTAAGCAAATAGCTATGCAGATTGCTGCCATGAACCCGATTGCTATTGATGAAGATGGCGTTTCTGAAGAAGTAAAACAGAAAGAAATTGAAGTTGCTATTGAGAAGACAAAAGCAGAACAGGTACAGAAAGCTGTAGAGGCTGCTCTGAAGAAAGCTAACATCAACCCGGCTCATGTGGACAGCGAAGAACACATGGATAGCAACATGGCTAAAGGATGGATTACAGCTGAAGATGTAGCTAAAGCAAAAGAAATCATGCTACTGTTTCTGCAGAGAAGGCTGCACACCTGCCTGAACAAATGATTCAGAACATCGCGAAAGGTCGTCTGGGCAAGTTCTTGAAAGAAGTTTGCTTATTGAACCAGGAAGATATCATGGACGGTAAGAAAACTGTAAGAGAAGTGTTGGCTGCTGCTGACCCTGAACTGAAGATTGTTGATTTCAAGCGTTTCACTTTGAAAGCTGAATAATCAATCAGATTCAAATTCTATGATGTGTCCTTAAAAACGGAACACGTTAACTTAATAGAGGTATTCATTAAGACTCTCTATTTGAAGATACAAGAAAGGCAACTAATTCATAACGAGTTAGTTGCCTTTTCTTTTGATTTGATCTTATCATTCCTTTCCTCAAGAAACTGCCATGTATAACATGAGGCACATTCTTGGGGAGGATTATTTCAATGCTTTGTCTATTTCCTTCATCAGCTTGTCCATTTCCTCTTTTTTATAACCGACAGTGGCGGATATCACTTTCCCGTCTTTGTTGATTAAGTAACTTCTGGGAATGTATTGACTGGCAAACTTACCTGTGACTTCCCGTTTCGGGTCCGGGTAGAGAGGAAATGTAAACCCTTTACGCTTGTTGTATTCCGTTAATTGATCGTCGGTATGTTCGCGCCCGATTACTAACATGCAGAAATCTTTGTTGTCCTTATATTTAGGCCAGAGTGTTTTTTGAACTTCAGCCAGTTCGCTTTGGCAAGGACCACACCAAGTAGCGAAAATATTGATTAATACAACTTTCCCTTTCAAGTCCTCGGAGTTTACAGTACCGTTCACTGTTGAATGAAGGGTGAAAGCAGGCATACTATCGCCTACCTTGACGATATCAGCATTGTTGTCTTGTGCAAATGACAACAGTGAGAATAACGCTGCTGCACAGAATAATGTTACTTTTCTCATATCTTTAAAATTTCTAGTTACAAAATGCTATTTAGTTTAACCTCCTATACCTTTTGTTTTAGAGTATCCTTCTTTAATGAGCAGCTCTATGATTTTGGTTTTGAAATCTCCTTGTACCATAATCTCTCCGTCTTTAGCCGATCCGCCTACTCCGCATTTGCTTTTCAGTAGCTTACCCAGCTCTTTCAAGTCGTTTTCTGTACCTATAAATCCGGTAATTAATGTGACCACTTTACCGCCCCGGTTCTTTTTGTCAATGGAAACTCGCAGGCTTTGTTTGTTTTTGTCGAGAGTAACTTGCTCTTCATCGTTATCCATTTCATAGCCGAAGTCCGGATTCGTGGAATACACTACGTTTAATCTATCTTTCCAATCATTATTTTTCATACTCGTCATTTTTAATCCTTTTCAAAAGTATTAAACTTATGGAAAAGAGCAAAATTTGAACCTCTTTTCATTGTTTTGTTTAATCTCTATTAAGGTTTTCTGTTATAGGGTTGTCAGTCTCAAAAAAGATTGTACTTTTGCAAAATACCAAATTTAGTAAGAAGTATGAGCACATCTATACGAAAAGAGGCGGATAAAGTGCCGGAGCCTACCTTGCGCAGACTTCCCTGGTATCTGTCCAATATAAAACTAATGAAAGAAAAAGGAGAGCAGTACGTCTCTTCTACACAAATCTCTAAGGAAATAAATATTGATGCTTCTCAAATCGCCAAGGATTTATCCTACGTCAATATCTCCGGGCGCACGAGAGTAGGGTATAACATTGATGCGCTGATTGAAGTGTTGGAGAGTTTTCTTGGATTTACCAATATGCACAAAGCCTTCTTGTTTGGTGTAGGTAGCTTGGGAGCTGCTTTGCTTCGGGATTCAGGTTTGCATCATTTCGGGCTGGAGATTGTGGCAGCTTTTGATGTGAATCCGGAATTGGTGGGAAAAGACCTGAATGGTATTCCTATTTTTCACTCTGATGATTTTGAGGCAAAGATGAAAGAATACGATGTAAATATCGGTGTGTTGACCGTGCCTATTAATATTGCTCAGGAAATTACAGATAAGATGGTAGACGGAGGTATAAAAGCCGTATGGAACTTTACTCCTTTCCGAATTCGTGTACCCGAGAATATTGTGGTGCAGAATACGTCTTTATATGCTCATTTGGCTGTTATGTTTAACCGATTGAATTTTAACGAGAAATAATGAAGATTATTGCAGTAGGCATGAACTACGCCCAGCATAACAAAGAACTGGGACATACACAAGTAAATACGGAGCCGGTGATTTTTATGAAGCCTGATTCTGCTATTCTGAAAGATGGCAAACCGTTTTTCATCCCCGACTTTTCCAACGAGATACATTATGAAACGGAATTGGTAGTCCGTATCAACCGATTGGGGAAAAATATCGCTTCCCGTTTCGCTAACCGCTATTATGATGCTGTGACAGTCGGTATCGACTTTACAGCCCGTGACCTTCAACGAAAGTTCCGTGAGCAGGGGAACCCCTGGGAGCTTTGTAAAGGTTTTGATTCATCGGCTGCTATTGGGACTTTTGTTCCGGTAGAGCATTATAAAGATATTCAAAATCTGAACTTCAATCTGTTGATCGACGGTAAAGAAGTACAGCGTGGCTGTACAGCAGATATGCTTTTCAAGATAGATGATATTATCGCTTATGTCAGTCAGTTTGTAACGTTGAAAATCGGTGATCTACTCTTTACGGGGACTCCTGTCGGTGTAGGTCCTGTTAGTATCGGACAGCGTTTGCAAGGTTATCTGGAAGAGGAAAAACTGCTGGATTTCCATATCCGTTGATCTTTTTTATTCATTAGTACTCATTTGTTATACAAAATATGAAGATAAGAGTAGGCTTTGGCTTCGACGTACATCAGCTGGTCGAAGGGCGTGAATTGTGGCTGGGTGGTATTCTTTTGGAACATACAAAAGGATTGTTGGGACATTCGGATGCTGATGTATTGTTGCATGCGGTTTGCGATGCTTTGTTAGGGGCGGCGAATATGCGTGATATCGGCTATCACTTTCCCGATACGGCTGGAGAATTTAAAAACATAGATAGCAAAATTCTGCTGAAGAAAACAGTGGAATTGATTGCTACCAAAGGATATAAAGTGGGTAATATCGATGCAACCATTTGTGCCGAACGCCCGAAATTAAAGGCACACATTCCTTTGATGCAAGAGACGATGGCAACTGTCATGGGAATTGATGCGGATGATATTTCCATTAAGGCGACTACTACCGAGAAACTCGGTTTTACGGGTCGTGAAGAAGGTATATCAGCCTATGCTACCGTATTGATAGAGAAGATTTCTTAACCCCTAAAACAAATAAATATGATTCGGCTCTTAAAAATTTACTTAACACTTACCTTTTTGTTGGTAACGACTTTTTGTATGGCTCAAAAGAGTGAACTGAAATTTAGTAAAGATGGTAAATTCAAAATTGTGCAATTTACCGATGTGCATTTTAAATACGGCAACCGGGCTTCTGATATCGCTTTGGAACGCATAAATCAGGTGCTTGATGATGAACGCCCGGATTTGGTAATTTTTACCGGCGATGTTGTTTATTCTGCTCCGGCAGATTCCGGAATGTTGCAGGTATTGGAACCGGTAGTTAAACGCAAACTGCCTTTCGTGGTCACTTTTGGTAATCATGACAATGAACAGGGAATGGCACGGGAACAGTTATATGATATTATCCGTAAAGTTCCCGGCAATTTATTGCCAGACCGGGGAACAGTCTTATCGCCGGACTATGTATTAACCGTGAAATCGTCTTCTAATGTAAAGAAGGATGCAGCTTTGCTTTATTGCATGGATTCTCATTCCTATTCTCCTTTGAAAGATGTGAAGGGATATGCATGGCTTACATTCGATCAGATAAACTGGTATCGCCAGCAGAGTGCAGCTTATAAAGCGCAAAATGGTGGACAGCCTTTGCCGGCTCTTGCCTTTTTCCATATTCCTCTTCCTGAATACAATGAAGCTGCCCGTACCGAAAATGCGATTCTTCGCGGAACTCGTATGGAGGAAGCTTGTGCACCTAAATTGAATACGGGAATGTTTGCGGCAATGAAAGAAGCGGGTGATGTGATGGGTATGTTTGTAGGACACGATCATGATAATGATTATGCAGTGATGTGGAAAGGTATTCTTCTGGCTTATGGACGCTTCACCGGTGGAAATACGGAATATAATCATTTGCCTAACGGGGCCCGTATCATCGTATTAGATGAGGGGGCTCGTACATTTACGTCCTGGATTCGTCAGAAAGACGGAGTGGTGGATAAAATTTCTTATCCGGCAAGTTTTGTCAAGGACGATTGGACTAAACGTTGAGGCTTGCGAACTTCACATGGCTAAGGCGCGTGTACTTTGAACCATAGCTTTCGTATTGGCGTGATACTTTCGCCGATGCAATGTAGATAATATCTCCCAGTCGGTATTCATGTTCTATCCCTGATAGAGTGCATGAAACCGCACTGGGATTTTTTGATGGAATACTTATAATAACCAGGTTTCCACTGGCATCGGTTAAAGTCAGTATCTGCTTGACAAAAAACTGTGGGGTAGTGCCGTTCACTCTTGTTTTGTATGGATCGTCTTCCAGTCGTACGCGTGTGACTTTTAATTTTAAGTCAGTCAGTTTTTCCCCTAATTCTCCCAAATAGCGGCTTGATGAACGTTTCTCTCTCGACTTTCTGATCATGATATCCAAATGTATGGAATGATAAGCCTGTGCTATTTGGACGAAGCGTTCCTGTTTAGGTATTTTTGGGGTGAACTTGTAAGCTACCCAACTTAAATAGGCAGGATCTATCTTCAAAATTTCATGAAGAAAATGTCCCCGGTATTTTCCGAAGAAGATGAGGTCGTCACCGTTACTCTGCATTCTTTTCTCATTGTAATCCATGAGAATAAGGCAACGCCTTGAATAGTAAAACATCGTACTGGCTATTCGGAGGGATTCGTTAATGTCCGGTGACAGGTCATGTATATAAAGAATAGATTGCTTTTCGGGCAGGGGAGAGTACAGCCAAAGGGAATAGTTTGGTTTCCCCGGTCGGGGCAACACCACCAAGTAGACTCCTGCCTCTTTAAAAGAGGCTCTGCCTCGGTTGTACTCATTCAATTTGGCATACAATAAGGCTTCTTCGTTTTCGGAAATGCCCGGTAATCTAGGGTTAGCCATAATTGTTCTCGCTTTTGGTATATTTCAAATATAAGGATTTTCTTTCAGAAAAGCAACTTTTCTCTTTGAAATCTCGTACATTTGTAACCATGTAAATTTTCAAAATTCGAATGGAAGAACGAAACAAGAGAGTATTGGTAGGTATGAGCGGTGGCATAGACAGCACCGCTACTTGCTTGATGCTGCAAGAACAAGGATATGAGATTGTAGGAGTTACCATGCGTGTGTGGGGAGATGAACCGCAGGACGCCAGGGAGTTAGCAGAACGGATGGGGATTGAACATTATGTGGCAGATGAGCGTATTCCTTTTAAAGAGACCATCGTAAAAAACTTCATAGATGAATATAAGCAGGGGCGTACACCGAATCCGTGTGTGATGTGCAATCCGTTGTTTAAGTTCCGTGTTTTGACGGAGTGGGCGGATAAGTTGAATTGTGCATGGGTAGCTACCGGACATTATTCGCGATTGGAAGAGAAAAACGGAAACGTTTATATAGTAGCCGGAGACGATGATAAGAAAGACCAGTCGTATTTTCTCTGGAGATTGGGGCAGGATGTGCTGAAACGTTGCATTTTCCCGTTGGGAGATTATACGAAAGTAAAGGTTCGTGAGTATCTTGCGGAGAAAGGGTATGAAGCAAAGTCGAAAGAAGGAGAAAGTATGGAGGTTTGTTTTATTAAGGGAGATTATCGTGATTTTCTTCGTGAGCAGTGTCCCGAACTGGATAGTGAAATCGGACCGGGATGGTTTGTCAACTCTGAAGGAGTAAAACTGGGGAAACACAAAGGGGCACCTTATTATACGATTGGTCAACGAAAAGGACTGGAGATTGCTTTAGGAAAGCCTGCTTATGTGTTGAAAATCAATCCGCAGAAAAATACGGTGATGCTTGGAGATGCCGACCAATTGGAAACTGAATACATGTTGGCGGAGCAGGATAAGATTGTGGATGAACGGGAACTGTTCGGGTGTGAGAATCTGACAGTGCGGATTCGTTATCGCAGTCGTCCGATTCCCTGTCGGGTGAAAAGATTGGAAGACGGACGTTTGCTGGTACGTTTCCTCGAAATGGCTTCGGCCATTGCTCCCGGACAATCTGCTGTGTTTTATAATGGAAGACGGGTGCTGGGAGGAGCTTTCATCGCTTCCCAAAGAGGAATCGGGCTGGTGATTATAGAAAATGAAGAATTATGATTGATTAAAATAGAAAGATAACTTATGAAGAAGTTTATAGTATTGATTCTCGCTCTAAATATGTATCTGGGGGTATCTGCCCAATTTACTCCGGGAGATACCTTAAAATACCGGATTAGTCTGAAAGACAAAGCGGCTACGGACTATTCCTTGCAAAAACCGGAAAAGTATTTGTCTAAGAAATCTATAGAACGGAGAAAGAAACAGGGATTGCCCATTGATTCTACCGATTTACCGGTTTGCAGGACGTATGTAGATGCCATACGAAAAACTGGTGTTCATGTACTTGTGACCGGGAAATGGGATAATTTCGTTACTGTTTCTTGTAATGACAGTACCTTAATCAGCGAAATAGCTCAACTGCCTTTTGTACGTTCTACAGAAAGAGTGTGGAAAGGTATCACGCAAAAAGCATTTCAAAGAGACTCATTGATAAATAAACCGTTGCGCACTGATAGTCTTTACGGTCCTGCAATCACGCAAGCGGCTATGAGCCGCGTCGATCTCCTGCATGATGCAGGCTTTAAGGGACAGGGAATGACCATTGCCGTGATTGATGCCGGCTTCCATAATGTGGATAAGATTGATGCCATGAAAAATATCCGTATTCTCGGTGTGCGTGACTTTGTGAATCCGGAGGCAGATATTTATGCAGAAAGCAGTCATGGAATGTCTGTATTGTCCTGTATGGCTATGAACCAGCCGCATGTGATGATTGGCACTGCTCCTGAAGCTTCTTATTGGTTGCTGCGTAGTGAAGACGAATATTCGGAAAATTTGGTAGAGCAGGATTATTGGGCGGCAGCTATCGAGTTTGCCGATAGTGTAGGAGTGGATTTAGTGAATACATCGCTTGGTTACTACTCATTTGATGATCCTACGAAGAATTATAGATACCGTGACTTGAATGGTCATTATGCATTGATGTCCCGGGAAGCAGCGAAAGCTGCCGATAAAGGAATGGTAGTTGTTTGCAGTGCCGGAAATTCGGGCGCGGGTTCGTGGAAGAAGATTACTCCTCCGGGAGATGCGGAGAATATCATAACTGTAGGAGCTGTAACAAAAAGAGGAGAACTGGCGCCGTTTTCTTCTGTAGGAAATACGGCTGACGGACGTGTGAAGCCGGACGTAGTGGCTGTCGGTTTAAATTCGGATGTGATGGGAACGGATGGAATCTTCGTCGCGCCAATGGAACCTCTTTTGCTTCTCCGATTATGTGCGGTATGGTAGCTTGCTTGTGGCAGGCTTGCCCGAAGCTGACGGCAAAGCAGATTATTGATTTGGTACGTCAGTCAGGTGATAGAGCTGATTTCCCGGATAATATATATGGATATGGTATTCCCGATTTGTGGAAGGCATATCAATCAACTCAACGTTAACTGTTCTTTTTTATGGATTCTCTTTCCCTTTTAGAACTGAATTCACTTGTCCGCCGTAGTCTGGAGCAATGCCTGCCCGATGAATATTGGATACAGGCAGAGTTGAGCGATGTCCGTTCCAATACGACGGGGCATTGTTATCTGGAATTTGTGCAGAAAGATCCTCGTAGTAATAATCTCGTAGCCAAAGCACGGGGGATGATTTGGAATAATATCTACCGCTTGCTGAAACCCTACTTTGAGGAAAGCACTGGACAACTGTTTACCTCCGGTATTAAAGTGCTGGTGAAAGTAACTGTTCAGTTTCATGAGTTATACGGTTACAGTCTGACGGTGCTTGATATTGATCCAGCTTACACGTTGGGAGATATGGCTCGCCGTCGTCGGGAAATATTATTGCAGTTGGAAGAGGAGGGAGTCTTGACGTTGAATAAAGAACTTGAAATGCCGGTTCTTCCCCAACGTGTTGCCGTCATTTCTTCGGCTACCGCAGCCGGATATGGAGATTTCTGCCATCAGTTGCAACACAATCCGGGCGGATTCTATTTTTATACAGAACTTTTTCCGGCTTTAATGCAAGGCAATCAAGTTGAAGAGTCTGTATTGGTGGCTTTAGACCGTATCAATGCCCGCATCAATGAATTTGACGTAGTGGTCATTATTCGTGGCGGTGGGGCTACTTCCGATTTATCCGGTTTTGATACTTATTTACTAGCAGCTGCATGTGCGCAATTTCCATTACCTATCATTACCGGTATTGGTCATGAACGCGATGATACAGTGCTTGACTCTGTGGCTCATACCCGGGTAAAGACTCCTACGGCTGCTGCCGAGCTTCTGATTCATCAGGTAACGGAAGTAGCAGAGCATCTGGAAGAATTATCTGTACGTCTTCAACAGGGAGCTTATATGCTTCTTGAGCAGGAACAACGAAGGTTGGAGGCGCTCCAAATCCGTATTCCCAATCTTGTTCACCGCAAACTTGAGGATGCTCGTTTTTCTTTGCTGGCAGCAAAGAAGGATTTATCACAAGTGGCGAAAGCATTGTTGGCCCGTCAGTCTCACCGGTTGGAACTTTTGCAACAGCGGATAGCAGACGCCTCTCCGGATAAACTCTTGAGCCGGGGATACAGTATTACAATCAAAGACGGGAAAGCGGTGACGGACGCATCTTCGCTGAAACCGGGAGATCGCTTGACAACCCGGTTGCTGAAAGGAGAAGTGCAATCTGTGGTGGAAAAGTAACTATCCGTCGACTGTGTATTTGTAAGAACATTCATCATTAACCATTAAATATCAATCATCGTGGCAGCAAAAAAAGAAACATATTCCCAAGCAATGGAACGTCTCGAAAAGATCGTTCGCCAGATAGATAATAACGAACTGGATATCGACATTTTGAGTGAGAAAATAAAAGAAGCCAATGAGATTATTGCCTTTTGCAAGGATAAACTGACAAAAGCCGACCGGGAAGTCGAAAAATTATTGCAAGAAAAGAGGCTATCTGAAGAATAAAAGTTATTTTTGCGTTTCAATGCAATAGAAAATAAACTAATACATAACAATATGAAAGAAATAGACTGGGCGAATCTGTCATTCGGATACATGAAGACAGATTACAATGTGAGAATCAACTTCCGTAATGGTGCATGGGGAGAATTAGAGGTTAGTAGTGACGAACACCTTAATTTGCACATGGCGGCAACCTGTTTACACTATGGTCAGGAAGCCTTTGAAGGGCTGAAAGCATTCCGTGGAAAGGATGGTAAAGTACGTATTTTCCGTTTGGAAGAAAACGCTGCCCGTCTGCAATCTACTTGCCAGGGAATTCTGATGGCAGAACTTCCGACAGAACGGTTTAAAGAAGCAATTTTGAAAGTCGTAAAACTGAATGAACGTTTTATACCTCCTTATGAAACCGGTGCTTCTCTTTACATTCGTCCGCTGTTGATCGGAACAAGTGCCCAAGTAGGTGTACATCCTGCTGAAGAGTATATGTTTGTAGTGTTCGTAACTCCGGTAGGTCCATATTTCAAAGGTGGTTTCTCTACCAATCCGTACGTTATCATTCGTGAGTTCGATCGTGCCGCTCCTCATGGAACAGGTATTTATAAAGTAGGTGGCAACTATGCAGCCAGTCTTCGTGCTAACAAGAAAGCACACGATCTGGGGTATTCCTGCGAGTTCTATCTTGATGCGAAAGAAAAGAAATATATTGATGAATGTGGTGCTGCCAATTTCTTCGGTATTAAAGATAATACTTATATCACTCCGAAATCAACTTCTATTCTGCCTTCTATTACCAATAAAAGTTTGATGCAGTTGGCAGAAGACATGGGTATCAAGGTGGAACGCCGTCCGATACCGGAAGAAGAACTGGAAACATTTGAAGAAGCAGGTGCTTGTGGTACTGCCGCAGTAATCAGCCCGATTCAGCGTATCGATGATTTGGAAAACGGAAAATCATACGTTATCTCTAAAGACGGTAAGCCGGGACCTATCTGTACAAAATTGTACAATAAGCTGCGTGGAATTCAGTATGGCGACGAGCCGGATACACATGGCTGGGTGACGATTGTAGAATAACGATATATTATGAAATAACACATTTATCAATTAATATTATTCACTATGTTAAAACTAAACTCAGAACTGCGTGCTCAGGCGCGTGAGGCACTTCAAGGAAATTGGGTGATGGCGGCTGTAGCTGCCTTGATTTATTCGGCTATTGTCAGTGCAACAAGTTATTTACCTTTGGTAGGAACATTGCTTGTAGGATTGCCGGTGGCATACGGATTCACGATTCTCATGTTTAGCGTGATAAAAGGAGCAAAAGACATTGACTTGGGAATCTTGTTTGAAGGATTCAAAGACTACAGCCGAATCATGGGAACCGTAGTTTTAGTGTTTATTTATACTTTCTTGTGGTCGTTGCTACTAATTATTCCGGGCATCATTAAACACTATTCGTATGCGATGACACCGTATATTCTGAAGGAAGAACCCGAAATGAAAAACAATGCAGCTATCGAAAAGAGCATGGTTATGATGGATGGCAATAAGATGAAGTTGTTCATGCTTGATTTGAGTTTCATCGGTTGGGCTATCCTTTGCCTCTTTACTTTCGGTATCGGATTTTTCTTCTTGCAACCTTATATGCAGGCTTCTCATGCTGCTTTCTATGAAGATTTGAAAGCACAACAAGGTGGAAATGTAGAAGTAAACGTTGAGGTGAATGTTGAGATTTAATAACACGAATCATTCAATATTATAGAAGAATGGAGCATAGAGAAATCTGTGCTCCATTTCTTTTTGTCGGTTGCGTCAAAATCAGTACCTTTGCGACCTAATCAGGATTGATATGGGAAAGAATAAATTAGAAAAGTTTGCCGATATGGCGAGTTATCCACACGTGTTCGAATATCCTTATTCGGCAGTAGATAACGTGCCTTTTGACATGAAGGGGAAATGGCATAAGGAGTTTTTTAAAAACGATCATCCGATTGTGCTCGAACTAGGCTGCGGACGTGGTGAGTACACCGTCGGCTTGGGTAAAATGTTTCCCGAAAAGAACTTTATAGCAGTTGATATAAAAGGTGCCCGTATGTGGACGGGAGCAACGGAATCATTACAGGCCGGAATGAAGAATGTCGCTTTCCTGCGTACCAATATTGAAATCATTGAACGTTTTTTTTGCCGAAGGCGAAGTAAGTGAAATATGGCTTACCTTCTCTGATCCGCAAATGAAGAAAGCAACCAAGCGATTGACTTCCACCTATTTTATGGAACGGTACCGTAAATTCTTGCAGCCGAATGGCATTATCCACCTGAAAACGGACAGCAACTTCATGTTTACCTATACAAAATACATGATTGAAGCGAACCGTCTTCCCGTTGAGTTTATGACCGAAGATTTATATCATTCCGATTTGGTAGATGATATTCTCGGTATCAAGACTTATTATGAACAACAATGGCTCGATCGTGGTTTAGCTATTAAGTATATCAAATTCCGGCTTCCGCAGGAAGGTCAATTGCAAGAACCGGATGTAGAAATAGAACTTGATCCTTATCGTAGTTACAATCGTAGCAAACGTAGCGGATTAAGTACAAGTAAATAGTTTTGTGCAGTAACAATCGCCCTTAAAGTGAACTGACACTTAATCGAATGGTGATTTTAAATTGTAAATAGTAAATCGTCAAATAGTAAATAAAATGACTCTCTATCCTAAATTGATATTAGATGCATTGGCAACGGTGCGTTATCCCGGTACGGGAAAGAATCTGGTGGAAGCGGAGATGGTTGCCGATAATCTCCGTATTGATGGCATGACTGTCAGCTTCTCATTGATCTTTGAGAAACCGACTGATCCGTTTATGAAATCAATGTTGAAGGCTGCGGAAACAGCTATTCATACGTATGTTTCTCCTGATGTGCAGGTAACGATCACAGCGGAAAGTAAACAAGCTGCCCGCCCGGAAGTTGGCAAGCTCCTTCCGCAGGTGAAGAATATAGTCGGCATATCTTCCGGTAAAGGTGGAGTAGGCAAGTCTACGGTGTCTGCGAATCTGGCTGTTGCTTTGGCTAAATTAGGTTATAAAGTAGGTTTGCTTGATGCTGATATTTTTGGTCCTTCTATGCCGAAGATGTTTCAGGTGGAAGATGCACGCCCTTATGCTGAACGTATCGACGGTCGTGACATGATTATTCCGGTAGAAAAATATGGAGTGAAATTATTATCTATCGGTTTCTTTGTCGATCCGGATCAGGCAACTTTGTGGCGTGGTGGAATGGCTAGTAATGCGTTGAAACAGTTGATTGCTGATGCAGCTTGGGGAGAGTTGGATTATTTTCTGATAGACCTTCCTCCCGGAACCAGTGATATTCATTTGACAGTTGTTCAAACGCTGGCCATGACAGGGGCGATTGTTGTCAGCACTCCGCAGGCAGTGGCTTTGGCAGATGCCCGTAAGGGAATCAATATGTTTACCAATGATAAGGTAAATGTACCTATCCTTGGTTTGGTTGAAAATATGGCTTGGTTTACTCCTGCCGAACTTCCCGAAAATAAATACTATATCTTCGGAAAAGAAGGCGCAAAGAAACTGGCTGAAGAGATGAATGTTCCTTTGTTGGGACAGATACCTATCGTACAAAGCATTTGCGAAGGGGGAGATAATGGTACACCTGTTGCGTTGGATGAAGATTCCGTAACCGGACGTGCTTTCTTATCCCTGGCTGCCAGTGTCGTTCGCCAAGTAGATCGACGGAATGTAGAGATGGCGCCGACTCAAATCGTGGAAATGCATAAATAAGTGGAATCTGGAGTTGGATAGCTTTGCAGTAAGTTATCCATAGGATATAAAACGAGCCTCTGTAGTCTTTTCAAAGACTATGGAGGCTCGTTTATTTATTGATTTTTAGGATTACGTATTCTTGCAAAATAATCTTATATTATAATCCGCGTAATCCGTGCCTAAATATATTATATAAACTAATTATGATGACATACTTATATAGCAATTGTTGTTGGCGGATTTTCCTCTACAAGATAGTGACGCTATCCGATAGAAATAGTGACGGTATCATTATCATATACCGTCACTATCCTAAGCATATACCGTCACTATCTTTTTAACGTTCGAATTACTTATTCAAAGCTTTCATAAGCTCTTTTTTCATGGTGTCTACTCCGGGAAATCCAGTTTGTTTGAAGGTGATATTACCCTCCGGATCAACAACAAAATAAGTGGGAACTCCCCGGATATTGAAGCTGGACATCAGAAAACTCCATTGTTCATTTGTCACACGGAAATGCTCACCATGAATGTCGGTAATCATATTTTCCCAAGTGCCTTTGGGTGAAGTTTCGCCTGTGATGTAGAGGTAGATAATATCCTTGTCTTTTAATTCCTCTTTCATTGGAGTAATGGCTTTATTGGCTGTGCGACAAGGGCCACACCAAGTTGCCCAAAAATCGACTAACAACGTGTGTCCACGGAATTTAGAGATAATGGATGGGAATAAGTCCTCATTGGAGACTTGTCCCGTCTCGTTTACAGTGAAGCCTGTCTTTCTTTTGTTTAATTCTATTTTCTTTATTATTTCTTTGTTCGTTTGGGTAAGCATCTCTGCGTATGCCGGGGAAGAAAAAGTTTTTAGTTCGGCATTCTGCTCTGTTGTTAACGGGGTAAAATCCTTTATGGATTGATACAGCTTATTAAATTTAATGTTATCGAATAAGGGTCCCTGTCCCGTTCCCAGTGTCTCTTTAAGTACATCTAAAGAATTTGGCAGAAAACTTATCAAGTATATTGTTGATGCGTAATATTTACCGTATAGCGCTTTCAGAGTGTTGATAGAAGTGAACTCTTTCAATATGTCATAGTATCCTGTAGGAATATCAATGCGGGTATTGTAGAAATAGTCGTCGGTCTGTTCTTTATTCAGTTTATTAACAGTGATATATGCTGATTTTAGTTCTCTCTCCGTCATGGCGATTTTACCAGTCGCTGCCAGATCTACCTGAATATTTAATAGCTCTTTACACGCATTGCTGTATGGGGATTGTGCAATTTCTTTTCGAATGGATGGAAGACGCTCCAATACATAAGCCTTGTATTCATCTGCGCTTTTCCCGGCAATGTCGTTGTACATATCCATGTAATAAACGCTTTTCAATACAATATCTATATCTACGGAAGCTAATTCTTGTTGCAGACTAGCCAGATAACCATTAAAGTATACAGGTTCTCCATACGTTTTATCCTTTTTTTGCAGATGCGCCTGTCTACGGCATAGTTCCTTTGTATTGATGATGAGCGATGTCTCTTCGTTGGGAGCTATCAGACACTCGATCCAGCCAAAAGGAAGTTCTAATGCTACACTTGTAACGGACGCTACTTTGACCTCCGCCTGAAAAGTGCCGTCTTCTTTGATCTTTATGATATTCTGTTCGTTGTGGACATTCAATGCAGGACTTTCTATATGCATCTTCATTTGTTGCATCATCTCTTTTTGATAGTCCAGTATTTTCCCTTTGAGTGTAGCAGTCCCATAAACCAACTTTGGAGTAGGCAATATCGCTTTCTTGTTTATTTTGTGTACGACTGCTTCTTTGGGAAGTTTTTGTTTATAGAATGTCTCTTTGTCTAATTGTATTCCCCATATCTTATAGGCCCCGTCGAAGTCCCCTTCCGAGAAATCCAGACTGGTTACATTTTCAGGTATTGGGGGAAATAAGAGTTGAAACTCCGCTTCTCCTGATTCCGGCATCCAGAATTCCTTATCCAATGTGATTCCAACTCCCTTTCGGATAGGATAAAGCATTCCGTTATTATCTTTCAGAAAACTGCCCGTTGCTATTTTAATCCAGTATTTCGGACGATAAAAAGCCTTTATATACACTGTTGTCACGGTATCACTCATGACAATTTTATCAATCTCAATACTATTGGAGCTCCATGCTAGAAAAGGAGGCCGCTCGATAACTCTGTCTTTGGCTTGTATGGTGCAGATTGTGCAGAATATTAAACCGATAATCCATGCGAATCTTTTCATGTGAATAATGTTTTATTACACGAACAAATATAAGGATCTTTTTATAACTATCCTTGCGAAAAGCTGAAAAAGAAATGACTTTTTTCAGCACCGGGGAAAGATACGTCCGGCACCGGGAGGAGAGAGTTCCCCACCGATGAACGCCCCGTTCCTCACCGATGAGGAAAGGGAGCGGTATCGGGGAAGTTATTTATTGTAACCGGAACGTGATAGGGAGGGTATACTTAACAGGGACAGCCTGTCCTTTTTGCATTCCCGGTTCCCATTTAGGCATGTTTCCCACTACACGGATGGCTTCTGCATCCAGTGACGGAGATACGCTGCGTAATACTTTTACGTTTGACAAACTACCGTCTGTTCCGATAATCATTTGTATGATTACCCTGCCTTGTTCTTTGTTTTTTTGAGCAATGACAGGATATTTGATACTTCTAGCAAGATAACGCATCAACCCGGCTTGTCCCTCCGGGAATTTGGGCATTGTTTCTACTACAGTGAAAGCCTGATCTGCGTTTTCTCCTTTCACACCTACTGCACCGGGAGTTGAATCTTCCTGTGGACCGTATCCCACTACAACTACTTCGTCCAGATCAGACTGTTTGATCTCTTCCGCCTTGGGTAGTTCTGGATCGGATAGTCTGAAAGCAACGGGAACTGTAAATCTTACATTTACTGCTTCTCCTCTTTGTTTGCCAGGTTGCCATTTAGGCATGGCAGCAATGACACGCATGGCTTCTTTGTCGAGATACGGATTGACACTTCGTTCTACTTTTGTGTCAGCTATACTTCCGTCCTTTTTAATAGTAAAGCTTACAATTACACGTCCTTGTGCACCGATTGCATGTGCTTCAGCCGGATATTTGACATTTTTAGACAAGTAATCCATCAATGCCTTCATCCCTCCCGGAAAATCCGGCATTTCTTCTACAACCTGAAAGACAACTGAATCCGGTACACTCTTGATTTGTGTTTCCGTTACTTCCTTTCCTTTTGTACCTTGCGGAAGGCTGATTTCTTGAATTTCTCTTGTAGAAAGTTCGGGAATATTTGTGGTTTCAGCTTGCATGGCAACTTCTTCCGTTACTTGTCCCATCATTTCTTTTGCAAATTTTTCAGTAGTACGTGCTACCATTTCGATGTTACTGACAATCATCAAGATGGCGGCCAAGGGAAGAAACATCAGATATTTTGTTCTTCCTATTTCTTTCGTTCTTCGTTTATTCATCATTTTAATACGATTTTTGAGTGGTAAAACATTGAAACTATTTGATAAATTTGCTGCAGCCTTGTGATGTGCCAGTCCCAATAAGTGGTACTGGTATGATTTACTATCATGTCCCGTTTCTAATACACGATGGTCTGCCATGTATTCGAGGTTTCCTCTGACCTCCCGTTTCATTAACCAGATAAATGGGTTGAACCAGCAGAATATACACATTATTTCGCTGAAAAGCACATCCACCGAGTGGTATTGTCGGGCATGGGTCTCTTCATGCGTAATGATTTCACTGATTTCAGATTCCGTATGTGATTGCGGGTGTATGAATATCCAGTGGAAGAAAGAAAAAGGACCTGTTTCTTTTTTTAATAGATGTACGCGTACTCCTTGTATATTGCTTTTTGAGCATTGGAAATGCAATCGGATGATGCTACCCAGTTGTACGAAGAAACGTGCGGTAAGTAATAACATTCCGCTCCAATAAATAATTTTAGCGAACTGCGTGATAACCTCTTGCCAATTTATGACAGTCGCTTGTGTAGGAGTCACAACTTGCTCCGGAAGCAGGATGGTTGCATAAAGATCTGCCATTGCCACCATTGGTTCGTGAGCTTTTATCCATCCCTGAATATTCAGTAAAGGATAAAGCATGGAGATGGCAAAGAAACATAGCAAAGCCATCCTACGCCAATGGAAGAAGGTGTCTTTATGGAAAAACAACCGATAGAATGCATAGAACAGAGCTATCGCTACATTTATCTTTAGAAAATAAGCTAGTTCCGGAGTCATGGTGATGAATGTTTTCTATTAATTTTCTTTTCCTTTTTCAATGAGTTCGATAATATCTTTGAGATCATCGGTCGAAATTTTCTGGTCTTTGGCAAAGAAAGAAACCATTTCTTTGTAAGAGTTCTCAAAGTAGTTACGAACTACGCCACTCATAAAATGGCGTTTATATTCATTTTCGCGAATGGCAGGAGTATATTGGTAGGTATTACCCACACGTTTCGGTGTGACATATCCTTTCCGCTCGAGGTTCTTTACGATAGATGCTACTGTGGTATAAGGAGGTGCCGGTTGCGTATACTTTGCAACAATGTCTTTTACGAAACAGCATTGTAACTCCCAAATGTAGATCATTACTTCTTCTTCTTGTATAGTTAACTTTTCCATGGAGATGTTGTTTAATTACGAATACTTCGCAAATCTACGAATATTTCGTAAATGAGCAATAGCTAGTCGGTTAATAATTGTAAATGTATAAATCTTGCAAGAATATTTTAATTGCATTGTTATTCGGAAATTATTTAAGCATAAAAAAAGACCGGATGAACATTATTTTTTTCTATATAGTCACTCTTTAATAACCTTTATGCAAAAAATAGACTATCAAGGATTTTTTTATATAAAATAAATGAAATATATTTGCGGCTACAAAACATACGTTAAATACGGAAGGGTGTGTTTCAATACTTTAACCGGTTGCGAATAATTCCCCACACTTCAAACAGAACTATTAACTAACAATGCCAACCAAAGGGAAGAGGAAGGCAAACTAAAAAATGAATGATATGAAAAAAGGTTTGATTTTTGTGCTATTTGCACTTGTTTCTATCGTTTCTTATTCTCAGATTTCTTGGAATGCCAAAGTTGGTATGAACATGAGTAACTTTACTGGGGATATGGATACTGACATGAGGATTGGATTCAATGTAGGCGTTGGCATGGAATATCAGTTCTCTGATATGTGGTCTATTCAACCTTCGTTGATGTTCACTCAAAAAGGTGCTAAACAGGATGAAGTGAAAATGAATCCAATGTATTTGGAGATTCCGGTATTGGCTGCTGCAAGATTTGCAATTGCTGATAACCAGAATATTGTAGTGAAAGCTGGTCCTTATTTTGCATTTGGTATTGCTGGTAAGTGTAAAATTGGTGATGAAAAAATTGATTTCTTTGGTGACGGTGATGATCAATTTGGAGCAAAAAGATTTGATGCAGGTCTCGGTGTAGGCGTTGCTTATGAAATTAATAAATTCTTTATTGACTTATCAGGAGAATTTGGTTTGGCTAAATTGGCTGATGGTGACGGTGCACCGAAGAACATGAACTTCTCTATCGGTGTAGGTTACAAGTTCTAAACTTATTATACTCTCTTTATAATATCTCTAAAATCCCTCGTTCTATACTCTCTTGGAACGGGGGATTTTCATGTTCTTATTTGAAAAAAACGGCATATCCCATTGAAAGGATACACCGTTAATTCTCTCTCTTGTAATTCTTACTCATTAATCACTTATCTGCTTGGATAAGTTTTCTTTCTCTTTTAATTCTTTGTATCGCTCTATTGCATGTTTGCGGCTCATTAGTATTTGCCAGCGGTATACCCAACAAGTGGTAAGGAAATAAATGCCGGCTTGCAACCATAAAGCTTTATATTCAAAAGCTACTTCACTAAGAGTAGCTCCCATATTATTGATTTTTACAAAGCCGTTAATTCCAAAGGTAGAGGGGAAGATGTAAGATACATACTTCCAAAACGGGGGAATAGCTGCTCCCGGCCAAGAGATTCCGGAAATAAATAACAAGGGGACTGACGTGAATACAAAAATCAGCATACACGTCTCCCGGTTGCGGATAGCAATGGAAGCTGTCATGGCAAAGAAGATACAAGCCGCAAGGTAGGGGACAACAAATAATACTAATGAACTGGGTTGTCCGATCTGGTTGAGGCTGAACAATCTTGGAACCACATAAAGTACATAGAAAGCTACTAATATATAAACCAAGAAATAACTCAAGCCTTTTCCTAATACAATTCGCAGCGTTCCGTTGTAATGGCGGTTAATAGGCACGAGATCCTTAAACCTGTTATTTTCACGAGCTGTTCCTGCAGCGAGACCGATACCGAGTAATAATGTTTGTTGGATAATCAATACCAATACTGCAGGAATTAGGAAAGCGGCGAATCCGGCAGTCGGGTTGAAGATAGAGATCTCTTCATATTCGATCGGATAAGCGGTGATTTCATCCTGCCGGTCGGTTGTATTTCCACTGCGTGCAATCTTGATGTCCTTATTCATATTCAGAGAAACCGCTGTGTTGGCAAGAAGCATCGATTTATAATACAACAATCCGCTCATGTCGCAATAGATGCTCACTTGTGTCTGTTTTCCTTTGGCAATATTGTCACTAAAATCCGAAGGGATATAAATGATGCCGTATGCACGCCGGTTTTTCAGCATTTGTTTAGCTTCTTCCATATCGGCACAGTAGGAGACGATTTGAATATCGGGCGTAGCATCTACCTTGCGGAGATATTCGCGGCTAAGAGATGAATGTGAATCATCTACAACAACAGCAGGAACTTCACGCACTACTTCGTTATCATAGATGAAACTATATAGCAACGGATAACCTAACGGGACGAGTATAAAGAATATCAGTACCCCCTGGTCGCGGAAAGTTGTCTGAAACTCCCGTTTCCAGATATAAAACAGGTCATTGATGCCTTGAGCTATCTTATCTTTTAATTTTATATCTTTCATTTAGGGTATATATTTATAGTAAACCAATGCTTCCTTCAGGCGGTGAACCACGAAGAAGGGGAGCATCATAAATATTAATAGTGCCATATAGTTGGTCCATGAGTAAGCCATACTATATCCGTTGAGCGCCTGATCCACGTAAATAAGGAAATAGTGCCGCAAAGGAAATAGATTGCTCAAAGCCTGTAAAACAGGATGCATAGCCATGACCGGGAATGAAAAACCGGAAATGGAGAACGATATGACTCCCCACAGGGAAGCAAAACTTAATCCGAGTCGTAGAGTCGGCAGGGTTCCTATCATGACAATACCACAACATTGGGATGCCAGTACAAGACAAAGCGTGGCAAATATCATCGGAAATATACCGCTGTTGCAAGGAAAATGCAGGAATCCATACAGGTATACATTATAGAATATACCCATAATGAAAAAGACTACAGTGTGGGGAAGCAACTTCCCGGCCAATGCAATATAAATGGAGTTGTTACTCATTCGTAACCATTCGCGAGCCGTACGATCTTTGATTTCTACACCGATTGAATAGACAGTTACCATAAATATTAATAGCATGAGTACTCCCGGTATCAGTGTATTGCATAAGTATACCGAATAGTTTAGCCACGGATTATTCAGTGGGTGTGTATCGATAACAATCGGTTGCAGATATGCCATAGCCTGATCCTCTGTTGCACCTTTGGCATATAACATGGTCCTTGCAGCGGCTCCTGAAGTGAGTTCTCCCATCATTTTCATGTCTCTGAACAATAGAGAACCTGCGATCAGATAGGAGTAATTGGTGTAGAAGGAGATTGTCGGTTGTCGTTGGCTCT
Organism: Bacteroides sp. AM54-2NS; assembly: GCF_003602935.1. Classification (NCBI taxonomy): domain Bacteria; kingdom Pseudomonadati; phylum Bacteroidota; class Bacteroidia; order Bacteroidales; family Bacteroidaceae; genus Bacteroides; species Bacteroides sp. AM54-2NS. Next base: position 45,066 of record NZ_QTMZ01000023.1, on the reverse strand, counting down.
GTGCCTCTGCCGATAAACCTTTGGGAAGGTAAAAGAATCCATAGATTTTTCCTTCTTGCATGGCAATGCGTGCATCTGTCACATTACTGTAATGAGCTACAACCCCTGTCTGTGAAAAAGCATCCAGGTTGCGGACAATATTACGGGAAGTAGACGAATCATCCATATCTACTACTCCCGCAGGAAGATCCTTGGGAAGTCCCGAATCCATTAAGGTGGTGAAGAATATATAGCAAAACAGTGGGGCAATGACCATACAGAAGAGGTAGAGCGGGCGTGAAATCAACCGCCGGCACTCTCTTTGCATGACCTGCCACAGGGCTATATATTTCTTTTTTCTCTCTCTCATGATTACTTGTCAATGATGACAGACATACCCGGACGGAGGTTTTCCACTTTCTCTATCGGAGAAGCTTTCACTTCGAATGTTTTCAGGTCGAACTGTCCGGTTGTTTTGGTTGCTTTCCAAGCGGCATAAGTCCCTAAGTCTTTCAGATAATATACTTTGAGTTTGATCTTTTTATTATCCAGAGCAGGAATGACTGCTTCGAATTCCGAACCCATCGTCAGGTTCTTGAGCAGATCCTCGCGTACGTTGAATGTTACCCACATATCGTTGAGTTCGGCGATATTCATGATGGGGGCACCAGTACCTACCAATTCGCCTACCTTCGGGAAAATCTCTGAAACTTCTCCGGCAGCCGGAGCTATGAGATAAGTCTCCTTTATGTACGATTCTACTTCGGCAACAGCACCTTTAGCCCGGTTTACCAAAGCTTCCGCGGCCATCTTGTCTTCACGTTCCGCTCCGTTCTTTGCCATGGTATATTGTGCTTTGGCTGCTTTCTCCGTAGCAATACTTGCATCCCGTTGCGCAGTGACTTCATCCAATTTCTGTGCAGGCATTACTCCCTGCTCATAGAGGTTCTTTACACGTTGATATGATTTTTCGGCAATGGTGACGCCTGCTTGGGCTTTTTGCCACATTTCGTATGCCGCCTGGATTTGTTCCTCACGCGCGCCTTTGATTGCTTTTGCGTTTTGTGCTTGTGCGGCAGCTTCGGCAGCACGTGCCTGTTCCATTTTTGCCACCACGTCAGGGGCTTCCAAAATGGCCAGCGTATCTCCGGCATTGACACTTTGTCCTTCTTTCACGCGAAATTCCAATATACGTCCCGGAACTTTGCTCGAAACGCGATACTCGGTAACTTCAGCCTGTCCCTGTATGATTTCAGGACCTTTGCGAAGCATGAAGAAGCCAACGACTGCAACGATTGCAATAACTCCCAGTAGAGTAAGGAATGCAAGCAGCATATTGCTGTTTTGTGATTTTATAGGTGCCATATGATTTATGAATTATGATTTATGTTTTATGGATTGTGAGTTGGTTAGGGATTGGGTTGTTTCTGATTGGGTTCTTTACTTTATTTTTCTGCTTTTTATTTATTTCAGTGTTCCCAGAGATTTCTTCAGATAGATTTCTGTTAACTTCATATCTATTTGTGCGTCAATCTTTTCTGAATGAGCGGACAGCCATGCCGTTTGTGCTTCAAGAACATTACTGGTGGCAATCACTCCCTCTTTAAAACCAAGCGTTGCATAGCGCAGATTCTCTTCCGCTTTTTCCATGTTTTTGGAAGACATAACCAGTTTCTTACCTGCTTCCTTTACCTTGAAAGCGGCTTGATTGACTTGCAACTCTATTTTTTCGCGTGCGTCCTGAAGCTGGTATTGTGCAATGCGGGCTTCGGCTTTTGCCGCTCTCGTTTTATAAATACCTTCTCCCCAGTGCCATATAGGTATCTGTACCATCACTCCTACATTCCACATGCCTTTGAATTTGTTTTCAAAGCTATTGAAGACAGAAGGATTGGTTACCATATAATTCCCCATCAATGCGATAGAAGGAAGATGTTCGGCACGGGTTACGTTTACTTTCTGTTTATAAATCTGTGTAGCTAATTCGAGACTACGTATTTCCGGACGATTCTCATAGGCGGTAGATAAATCGAAATGAGGGTCTGTTGTCAGTAATGGAATATCTTCCATATTTTCATCTGCCAGCGTGATGGGAGAGCTAAGATCAATGCCACATAGTTGACACAGCAACATTCGGGCAAGGCTTAATCCGTCTTCCACTTTAGTGAGTGTCATTTCTGCTTCATTCACCTTGACGCGTACAGACAGACCATCCGCTTTGGTGGCTACTCCTTCATTAATCATTTTCTCTACATCGCTGTCCAGCTGTTGCAGAAGCTTTAGATAACCTTCCGCCAGCTTCTTTTTGTTAACCAGCGAAACGACTTGCCAATAAGCTTGGTCTGTACTCATAATCACTTCTTGCATACCGCCGTGATGTTGTTCTTGCGCCAACTCTTCGGCATACTTTGTTATTTTGTTGTACGCCCGGATTTTTCCACCCATATATAAAGGCTGTGTCAATGTAAGAGCACCTGCATAGACATTCCTAGTGTCTGTGCGGAGTGCATCCACTAAAGAGTTTCCCGCCTGATCGAGAGCAGGCAGCACTGCTCCTAATTTTCCGCTTAAGGAAGAAATTAGTGGTGCCAAGTCAGGATGTGCTGTTGCAATCTCGGTTGCGGCTTGTTGGATAGGACCTGCCAGATTAGTTCCTAGTCCTGAAAGCGCAGCTTTCTGGTCATTGTTTAATAATGAAAACTCTTTCTGGTTTCTCATGTAAGCTCCCGTTGCCGAGAAATTAGGCAAATAATTTGTAAATGCAGCTTTCCGTTGATAATGCGCAGCATTTATTTTCTCATTGCTTATCAACAAATCTTTGTTGTTGGCAAGAGCTAATGCGCGGCAACTATCCAGACTTAGAAAGTTCTGCGCTTTTCCTATGAAAGTGAGGCTTAGCAGAATTGTCAGAAGAAATACTTTTTTCATCGCATCTTGCATATTAATAAGGTGATACTTCTATATTTAATAACCCGGTTCTTATGTAATTTGTTTATTGAAGTAGTCTGTTTTTTTGAACTTGTTTACTTAAACAATAATTGCATAAACAACGATGCAAATGTATGAGCTTTACTTGAAAGTGCAAAATGAATTAGCTTTTTTTAAAATATAGTGGGGTAGGATTTGTAGAAAAGAAAGAAGGCTGTTCCTCGTAGTGAAGAACAGCCTTTCTTGATATATAAAGTAAGGGGATTAATTACAGAGCACCTACTTCTTTCAAAGCAGCGTTCGTTCCGTGAACAGCTTTTGCGCTAGCTGCGAACTTAGCTTTTTCGTCTTCGTTCAGGTTCAGCTCAACGATCTTTTCGATACCGTTCTTGCCAAGGATTACAGGAACGCCGATGCAAAGATCTGATTCGCCGTATTCACCTTCCAATAATACAGAACAAGGAACCATCTTCTTTTGGTCGTGAAGGATCGATTCAACTACGAATGCTCCTGCTGCCCCCGGTGCATACCATGCAGAAGTACCCAGCAATTTAGTCAGCGTAGCACCACCTACCATAGTAGCAGCAGCAACTTCTTCCAGCTTTTCTGCAGAGATGAAATTAGCTACAGGCATACCTTTGTAAGTAGCGAAACGAGTCAAAGGAATCATAGTAGTATCACCGTGACCACCGATAACCATACCTTCTACTTCGTTAGCGTTGCAACCGATAGCTTGAGACAAGAAATATTTGAAACGAGAGCTATCCAAAGCACCACCCATACCGATTACACGGTTTTTCGGCAAGCCCAAAGCTTTCAATGCCAAATAAGTCATTGTATCCATCGGGTTAGAGATAACAACGATGATAGCGTTAGGAGAATATTTCAACAGGTTTTCTGCTACCGATTTAACGATACCAGCGTTCACACCAATCAGTTCTTCACGAGTCATACCCGGTTTACGAGGAATACCTGAAGTAATCACAACAACGTCAGAGTTAGCAGTTTGAGCATAGTCGTTAGTGCAGCCTACCAATGTAGTGTCGAAACCCAGTAATTGAGCTGTCTGCATCATATCCATTGCTTTACCTTCTGAAACGCCTTCTTTAACGTCCAGCATTACTACTTCGTCTGCTACTTCATTAAAAGCAAGTACATTTGCACATGTAGCACCTACGTTACCTGCGCCTACTACGGTTACTTTTGACATAATACTATATATTTAAAAAGTTGATAATTTGTTTTATCTTTTAGCGCGACAAAATTACAACGATAATCCTGATTAAAGAAATTTTTCCGTAATAATTTTAGTTAAAGGTCAAAGTTCCCAATAATATATAGGTATATGAAAAGTTTGGGTAGGGGAAGCTGCTTTGGGGTACGGCTATAAACCGAATGTAGCCATGGTGAGAATGTACTGCTATGGAGAATTGTTCATTCAGCCATTTTTTTATAATTGCTTGCCTATTCGGATTTACTTCGTTCGTTACTATTACTTCGTTTCACTATAGTTATACGCAAGAATAACTATAGTCTCCCTTGCGTATAACTATAGTCATACGTAAGGGTAACTATAGTCAAACGAAGTAAAAATAGGCAGTGAGATTAATTATATTAGGCAGTGAAAGAAATAAAGATAGCATCTTGATGGAGAACTTTTGGCGATGCGTTACATCAATTACCTGATTCATTTTTGTATGGAAAAAGAAGATACCAGTTAAAGTGGCAGGGAACCTGGCAAGTTTTTTAAATAATGAACGAATAAAGTCCGAAAGCTTATTATCTTTGTGCCAATCTGTTAATTGAAAGTTTAATGAACTGCTGAAAATATTGAAAATATCGAAATGAAGTTTTGGGAATCAAATCATCAATCTGTTCAGGAAGGGGATATGCAATTTATTGCACTTTACAAATTCTACTATCAGGATTTGTATGCTTATGGAGTGAGCCTGGGGTTCAATGCCGAAGATGTGAAGGATGCAATTCAGGAAGTATATCTAAAGTTGTATTTTAATGAGCACCTGTGCATTGATGAGAAGAAAATAAAGTTTTATTTGTTGCGTTCGGTTAGGAATCAGCTGATTGATTGGGAGCGTACAAAGAAAGATACGTCTTCTATAGAGGAAGAGGAAAGGAGCTTTAAATTATCTGTATCAGTTGAAGAAAGCCTTATTGCTGATGAAGATGACTTATTACTGAAAAAGAGAGTGAATCGAATTCTTGATTTGCTGACAGATCATCAGCGGGAAATAGTCTATTTACATTTTATAGAAGAAATGCCTTATGAAGAGATTGCGGTAATGCTGAATATGAAAATTCAAACAGTGCGTGGACAAGTCTTTAAAGCAATGGAGAAACTAAGGAAACTGGATTCAAAAGATTATTTTCTGTTTTTTCTCATTTTATATCTGCATGGCGTTTCTACCTTCAAATGATTGAAAATGAATGTTGTATACGGAAGGCGGGGAGCGTAAAACTATACCTCTCTGCTTTTTTATTTATTTTTTTGAGGAAAAAAGGAGATGAAAGGCATACGAATCTCGTATATATAGTAAACAGGTCTTTAATTGAAATAAATAATGAAAGAATATTCATCATATACTACAGCTGATTTTTTGAACGATGATTTATTTCTTTTCTGGTATTATTCCGGAGAAGGAGATTATTATCGAAAAATCATTGCCGATTGTCCCGATCGTGAGCCGTATTTAAAAGAAGCGATGGAGAGACTGGCGGCGTTGAAGTGGGAAAAGCCGGTTTTACCCCCAAAAGAAGTGGATAATGCTTGTTTGAAACTGGAACAAGCCATTCAAAATCGGAAAATGTCTCAACGTAAACATCGATTGTATAAGATGAGATGGTGGAGCGCTTCAGTTGCGGCAGCTATTCTTATCCTGTTTGTTTCGGTAGAGGTTATTTGGAAAAGTGCTCCGGCAATTGATTATCTAGCTTTGTTGCAAGTGAATGACTCTGTGTTTATGAGTGGTAAAACGCAGCTTTTTGTTGACGATCAGTTGAAAGAAACTTTTGAAGGTAATCCGGATTTAGCTTACGATCAAATGGCGACAGATGCTGGTGAAGGGGAATTTAATAAATTAGTTGTTTCGTATGGCAAACGTGCCCGTGTCACTCTTTGCGATGGTACGAAAATATGGGCGAATGCAGGAACGGTGCTTCTATATCCAACACATTTTGAAGATAAGAAGCGTGAAATATATGTAGATGGAGAAATATATATTGACGTGACTCCTAATCCGGAGAAACCTTTTATTATTAAGACGTCGGATATGGGAGTAAAAGTGTTGGGAACTTCTTTCAATGTTTCGGCTTATCGGGAAGATGTAGAGAAAAGTGTTGTGCTGGTTACAGGTAAAGTGGAGGTAACAGCATCTAATGGAGAATCTGTACGTATTTTACCCAATGACCGGTTCAGGCAATCCACTGATAAATATGTGGTAGATAAAGTGAATGTGGAGGATTATGTGTCGTGGAAGGAGGGACGATTATCGTTTAAAAACACAGAGCTTGGCGGAATACTCAAACAACTGTCCAGATACTATAACGTAAGGATTGATTATGATAAACAACAACAAATCACTTGTAGCGGAAAACTGAATTTGGACGATACGATCGAACAGATATTGAATACTATCACAGAAACGGCTCCTGTGGTAATAAGTAAGGAAAACAATGTTTATAAAGTAACAATAAAGAAAAAATAGCCTATGATTAATATGTGAAAAACCATACTCTAATTTATCCTTTTGAGAGAAAAAGGATACCAGCCAGTTTTATTCGTAATAGAATAGCCTTAAAATATTGAAGTATAATTTTAATTCTTAAACAGATGAATGAAAAACATCAAAAAAAGAATCACACTTGCTTAAGTGTGAGAAGGCCCTTTATATGCTTTTTTCTAGCATTGGGTGTGTTTCTGCTATCCGCTTTTCCTACTGAATTGTATGCCCAGAAGAAAACAATTACTTTGGACTATAAAGAGTTGGGACTAATGGAACTTTTTAAGAAGATAGAAGAAAAGAGTGATTATGTCTTTTTCTACTATGACGTATTGATAGATAAGGATGTGAAGGTTCCTGCACGTTTCAAAAACATGACAGTAGAGCAAATTCTGGATAAAGTTTTTGCTAACATGGAGCTTACCTATAGCATTAATAAAAAACAGATAACTATTAAAAAGAAAGTATTGCAGGAAAAAACGAAGAAAGAAGGTCAAAGCTCTATTGTAAAAGGAGTGGTATTCGACCAGTCTCGTGAACCGTTGCCTGGAGTTAGTATTGTAGTGCAAGGTACTAATATCGGGACCGTCAGTGATCTTAATGGTGCTTATTCCATCCATGTGCCTTCGGATGATTCGCAGATTATTTTCTCCTATATCGGTTTTGCTCCTATGACTTATTCGGCAAAAGAAATGAATAAGCTGGCGGAAGTAATGTTGGTTGAAGATACAAAAACAATTGATGAAGTGGTTGTGGTGGGATATACGACCCGTACACGTGAGAAATTAATCAGTTCCGTCTCGACTATAAACAATCAGGAATTAGTTAAGTCCACAGTCCCCAATCTGGAGAATGCGTTGACAGGGCGTGTGTCCGGAGTCTTTTCCCGTCAGACCAGTGCCGAACCGGGTTCGGATGGTGCCGATTTGAAGATTCGCGGTTTTGGTTCTGCTTTGGTGGTAGTGGACGGTATTCCGGGAAGAAACTATAGTGACATCGATCCTTCCGAAATAGAATCCGTTTCCGTATTGAAAGATGCATCGGCTGCCGCTGTTTATGGGATGCAGGGAGCAAATGGAGTTATTCTTGTAACGACCAAAAGAGGAGGAAAAAACAAACCGACGACATTGGATATCAATACACGCTTTGGATTGCAAATGCCGCATAACTATCCACAGCCCGCATCAACCCCGCTGTGGCAGACATTAGTCGGTGAATATTATGCTAATATGAAATTGATTAATGATAAGAACGCGGTGATTACTCCCGCTGATATGGCTACACGTGACTATGCTTATAATACCAATTGGTATGAGGAAATGATAAAGAACGCTCCCATCACCCAGTCCAATATCAATATTTCGGGAGGCACAGATAAAGTCAGTTATTTTATTTCAGCCGGCTATTTATATCAGGGAGGTATTTGGTCAACAAATTCTACTGATAAGAATCGTTTCAATTTCCGTAGTAATTTGGATGCGGATATACTGAAAAACTTGAAGTTATCTGTCGGAGTGGGAGCTGTCATTAACAGTCTGAATTATCCGAGATCCGCTTCGTATGAGATAGCCCGCAAAATGAAAGATATGGCTCCGAATATTCCGGTAAAGTGGCCGGGGCATGACGACTATTATGCTTTTGGTGGGGAAGGCACGGTGAATCCGATGGCATTGGCGGATAAAGAGGCATCCGGATATTCCAAGAAAATAGCCAAGAATCTGAATGTGGATTTTTCTTTGGAGTATAAGGTTCCCTTTGTAGAGGGGCTCTCTTTGAAGGCTACGATGGGATATACGCAATCTGATTCGTGGAATAAGAACTGGAATATGAATATCGTTTATATGGGTTATCGGGAAGATGCGCAGGAATATTATGAGAGTGCTTCTGCCTCTAATGCCAATAAAGCAAGTTTGAGTTTGGAAGATGGTTTTTCCTATAATATAACCGGACAAGGTTTTATCAATTATATCCGTTCGTTCGGGAATCATAATATAAACAGCGGACTGGTCTTTGAATTTTCGGATGCGGAAAACCGTTCTACTGTTACGTCTCGTGGAGAATTTCCTTCTACTGTGTTGGATATGATGGCGGGTGGAATTGCCAATAAACAAGTGACAAATAGTGAAGTTTTCCGTAAATACAGGACGGCTTCTTTCATCGGTCGTTTCTCTTATGATTACCGTTCCAAGTATTTTGTCGATTTCAACTTCCGATATGATGGTGCCCAGTATTTTGCCGATAAGTGGGGCTTCTTTCCCTCTGCCTCTGTAGGATGGATGCTGACAAATGAAGAGTTTATGAACCCGTTGAAGAAAGTCTTGAATGAGTTTAAAATTCGTGCCTCCTGGGGAGAATTGGGTGACTTGTCGGCTGCCAGTCAATATTATGCCAATAATGAGCAATACTATTTTCAAAGCGGCTATCAATACCCGGGTACTCCGATGAATTTTGGCGACCGCATCATCTATGGATTGAACCCCACTTTGAATCCTAATCCGGATTTTACATGGGCTACATCATCAATGATAAATGCAGGTGTTGATTTTAAGTTGTGGAATGGCTTACTTAGCGGATCGGCAGATGTGTTCTATCGTCAGCGTAAGGGACTTCCGGCACAAAAGGCCAATGATAATGCAGGAGCATTAGCCACTTGGTATAACTTAGACCATGACAACACCCGTGGTTTTGAATTTTCATTAAATCATCAGCATAAAATAGGAGAAGTCAACTATTTTGTCGGAGGAAATATGTCGTGGTCCAGGACTCGGAAAGGGAACATTGAGCACGGAAGATTTACAAGCGGTTATGACGAATGGAAATGGAACACTGAAGGACATTGGAATAACGTACGTTGGGGATATAACTGTATTGGACGTTATCAGTCGTATGGAGAAATAGTTAATGCGCCCATGCATAATAATTCGAATAATAACAGTGCCATATTGCCGGGTGACTTAAAGTATGAAGACTGGAATGGCGATGGCTATATTGATGATTATGACCAACGTCCTATCGGAAGAAATGCTTATCCGGAGTTAGTATATGGTATTAACCTGGGACTTTCCTGGAAGGGAGTTGATTTCTCCATGTTCTGGCAGGGAGGAGCATTGTCGGACTTCCAGATCGGTGCTTTCGATATGGATGCTTTCCAGGAAGGAGCTACTAACTTGAACACTTGGGAATATTTCGGCGATCGTTGGCATCGTGCCGATTATACTGATCCGAATTCAGAATGGATACCCGGGTATTTTCCTGCGGTCCGGGATTTTACATCAGTAACGATCAATCGTCTAAGTTCTAATTTTTGGATGTGGAATGGAAGTTACATTCGTCTGAAAAATGTGGAATTGGGATATACTTTGCCACAACGAATTACCCAGAAGGCTAATATCAAACAGTTGAGGATTTATGCGAATCTTTATAACTGCCTGACCTTCTCCTCACAGAAATTCTTTGATCCGGAACAGCTTGAAAGTCAGTATTCGTTTGCCAGCTATCCGCAAATCATGTCATTTAATGTAGGTATAAATCTTAAATTCTAACAGGTTATGAAAGTAAAATCTATCATATATATGGTATTGGCATTGAGCTTGTGCTGTGGATGTAGCGATTGGCTTACTGTCGATTCGAAAACCATTCTTAGTGAAGAGGACATTGCCAAATATCCCGAACTGGCAGAAGCACAGTTCTTATCCAATTATGCGGAATTACGTAAATCAATCCATTGTATCGGTGACGGAGCAATGTCGTACAGGCAACATCATCTGGATGCTTTTACCGATGATGGAGCGAGCAATATTACCTACGAGAATGGGGTCATGAGAAATAACACTCCGGGTACTGTTTTTGGAGGAGTCTTTTCTCAAAGCAAAGGTGAAATATTTGAGGCGGTATGGAATTATAAGACAATCAATATTGTTAATAAGTTTATCGCCACTTATAAGAATTCGGATAATGAAGGGGTGTTGAGTACAGTCGGTGAGGCTTATTTTATTCGTGCTTATCTGTATTTTGAGATGGTGAAACGATATGGGGGCGTGCCTTTGTATTCAAGTCCGTTGGATGATGTAAGTTCCATCAACAATCGTTCTACAGAGGAAAAATCCTGGGGTTATATAAAAGATAACTTGGACTCGGCTCTTGTATTGCTTCCGAAAGTACAGCGTATTGCATCAGAAGATCGTGACCGTGCCAATCGGTATACAGCTTTGGCGTTGAAGTCGAGGGCTATGTTGTATGCGGGGACTATTGCTAAGTATGGAAAAGTTTCAAATAATAGTTTCCAGGGAATCCGCAAAGAAATGGCGAAAACATATTTATTGGAAGCGGCAAAAGCAGCAAAGGAAATCGTTGATGATGGTAAGTATGCGCTCTCTACTGAATTTGGCGATTTGTTTAATGGAAAAGATGAAAATAATAATGAGATAATTTTCCGTTTTGCTAACGTTGCCAAGACAGGAGTAGCTGTATATGAAGATTACTGGTACCAATCTTATCGTATCAAACGGTCTAGTTATTGTGCCTTTATGGTTCCTCCTTTAGATGTTGTCGAACAATTTGAAACATTAGACGGCAAGATTCAGCCATTGGATTATGCCGCTTCAAAGAATAATCCCGAAGATTTTTTTGCAAACCGTGATAAACGTCTGGATGCCACTGTTATTTATCCGGGGGGAGAGTTTTTGGGAGAACGTTTCTCTATTTACCGGAAAACACTTGTGAAAAGGACAGATGGAACTACTGAAGAATATTCTTATGAAAAATCTGAAGATTGGATGGGAGCGGGGAAAGTGCCCGGTCACGAAAAATACATGAAAAGTGGAGCAGATGGTATCTTCTTGAACCTTTCTGCCGCAGGAACTACTAACTGGGGATTTTTCTGAAAAAAACACTTTATGGAGTGAAGAGGCTGGATGATTATCTTATACAAGAAAACGATCAGGATGCAGTCGTTATTCGGTATGGCGAGGTTATTTTAAATTTGGCTGAAGCTGCCGTTGAGCTTTCGACCTATGGAGTGAATGACTATTTAGCGGTTGCCCAAGTCGCTTTTGACCAATTGCGTAGTATACATGGAGGATTGCCTGCCAAAACGATGGACTTGGAGGTTGTACGGCATGAACGCCGGATAGACTTGATGTATGAAGGATTCCGTTATTGGGACTTGAAGCGTTGGCGCATTGGGGAAGAAAAGATGCACAATAAAACGTTGAAGGCTCTCTATCCCATTCTTCATATCGATGAAACAACTTCTCCTGTCTCCGTTTATTATACGTTGGAGAAAGTAGAAGCACCGGATTTGGCTACGAGAGTGAAATGGTTCGAGGAAAGAGACTATTATTGTCCGCTTCCTTTAAGCAAAAGCCCGGGTATCGTGCAGAATGACGGTTGGAATTGATAACCCTAAAAGAAAAGAATATGAATAGAGCTAGATTATATATAAATATCAAACTGTTACTTTTAGCAGTGTTAACACTGAATCTGTCAGGGTGTGAACTTGACGAACGTGTGGACGATTTGACCGGTGGCTACGAAGGCGCTTTTATTGACAGGCTGACCGGTGAAAAGGTGGCTACCGAATATTATGGAGCTAAATTAAAGTTACTTGATCTGGAGTATGGAAATGTTGCGGTTCCCTTGGAGTATAACACACTTCCTGAAGGAACATATCGCAATACCAAAGTATATCCTTCCCGTTATAAAGTATGGGCGAACGGACCGTTCTTTGAGTTGGATACCATTTATGGTGATATTCGTAGTTTGAAGAAAATGGACTTGATTGTTACCCCTAATGTAACATTGAAAATCAAGAAGGTGGAAGTGTTGTACGGCATTACAGCGAACGTCACTTTTACTTATCAGGTAAATGACGAACGCTCCAAGAATCAGGAAATAGGATTGGTATATGGCAAAGAGCAATATCCCGGACAACGTACGGCTATGAATGAAAGCGAAAGCGGTTCACATACTTACAAACGAATAAAGAAGAATTTGACAGAATTGTCGGGAGAATTTACGGAGACTCTGTTCTTAAACCCTAACAGCACATATTATCTAAGAGCTTTGGGACGTACGGAATCAGCAGGAGATTACTGGAATTATTCAGAACAGACTGTGATTAATACGACAGATATTGATTTGTCTTCCTTACCGATTGAAGCCGCTGTCGGAGTAAGTAGTGCCACTTCCGCTGTTTTGCAGTGGGCATTTCCTCCCGTTGTTGACGAGATAAAGGTTTCTTATACGGATCGGGATGGTGAAGAGGTGATGGATAAATTTAAACCTACGGATTATTCATACGTTGCCAATTTGCCTCATAATAAAAAGAGTACAATCAAAGTACAACTTCTGGCGAAAGGAGTTTCCGGTCCGGAACAAACGATTGAAGTACAGACTAAATCTTTGATGGATAAATATGTACCTGCCTCAAACACCCGTCCGGAAAATGTTCCTTTCTACAATGATTCGGAATTTAAAAAATCATTATCCGGTGAATGGGCATTGATATATGGTCCTACAATCGGCGAAGACTGGTCCACTACCGATTTACGTTTTGAATATTTCGATTGGTGGGACACATGGTTGATAGGATTTGCCGACCGTATGCCTGCTTGCCAGGATATAGAGAACTTTAAATCACTGACGATTCAGGGAGAAATACAAACATTGGTTGATATTTTACCTTTTGTTAATCTGGAAACACTTTCTATCATAAAGGGTAAAGGTTTCTCGGTGGATAAAACGATTAATCCGAAAGTTGACCTGACAGTTCTGAAGAAACTGAAGAAACTTAACACAGTTATTATAGGACCGGATGTGCCGCTTACTAAAAAGAATTTTGATGATGCGGGACTTACACATCTGACGATTACCAACTAGGTCGGTAATCACACTACTCCCTTTGACAAGCGAATGTGTCTAGTGGGTAACATCGGATACATTCGTTTTTTAAAAGAAATATATAAATGAAAATATAAATAGTATGTGTAATAAGATTAAATGTTTATTTCTACTGATGTTGATCGTATTGTGTTCTTCCTGCAAAGAAAGTACAGAAGATGAAAAAGCGATGCAACAGATGGTGGAACGTTTATTTCCGGAGTATGCTTCCCAATTTAGTTTTGAACAATCAGAAAAGATTGATAAAGATTGGTATGAAATAGAAGCGCAAGGAGGAATAGTACGAATACGGGGAAATAACGCAAATTCGATGGCTGTAGGGCTGAACTATTATCTGAATCATTACTGCCTTACCTCTGTTTCCTGGTATGTGAACGATACGGTGGAGATGCCGGAAGTATTACCCATGCCACCGGCAAAAATAACTTCGACTGCCCGTTGCAAGAACCGATTCTTTCTTAATTACTGTACCTCGGTTATACAATGCCATGGTGGACATGGAAGGATTGGGAACGGTTGATAGACTGGATGGCTTTAAATGGAATCAATATGCCTTTGGCAATCACCGGACAAGAATCTGTCTGGTATCGCGTATGGACGAAATTAGGATTGACGGATGAGGAAATACGGAACTATTTCACAGGGCCTGCTCACTTGCCTTGGCATCGTATGTCTAACCTGGATTATTGGCAGGGGCCTCTGCCTAAAGAATGGCTGGATACACAAGAAGCATTGCAGAAACAAATCGTAGCCCGTGAACGTCAATTTAATATGCGCCCCATACTTCCTGCATTTGCCGGACATGTACCGTCGGAACTTAAAAGAATCTATCCGGAAGCTAAGATTAGCCGGATGAGCTCTTGGGGAGGTTTCGAGGATAAATACAGAAGCCACTTTCTGGATCCGCTTGATCCATTGTTTGCAACCATACAGAAAGAGTTTTTGGAAGAGCAAACTAAGTTGTTCGGAACAGACCATATTTATGGGGCAGATCCTTTTAATGAAGTAGCCCCTCCAAGTTGGGAACCGGAATTTTTAGCCAATTGCTCGAAGCATATTTATCAATCGATGACGCATGTCGATCCGGATGCTACTTGGTTACAAATGACATGGTTATTCTATATTGACCGACATTTATGGACAAACGAACGGGTAGAAGCTTTCTTGAAAGCAGTCCCTCAAGATAAACTGTTGCTACTGGACTATTATTGTGAGAATACTGAAGTCTGGAAGCAGACAGATCGGTATTTCGGGCAACCATATTTATGGTGCTATTTAGGAAATTTCGGAGGAAATACAATGCTTGCCGGAAACACCAAAGAAGTGGGGAAACGAATCGAAAATGTATATACCAATGGTGGAGAAAACTTTTCGGGACTGGGTTCTACTTTGGAGGGGTTTGATGTAAATCCTTTCATGTATGAATATGTTTTCAGTAAAGCATGGGATTGTAATCTGCCGGACTCTGTATGGATAGAACAACTGGCAGACAGGCGAATTGGCTTGAAAAACCAACAAATGCGTCGGGCATGGAAATTGCTTTATGACAGTATTTATACAGTACCAGCTGCTTTGGGACAGGGGACATTGATGAATGCGCGTCCTTGTTTAAAAGGAAATGGCAATTGGACGACTACGCCTACGGTAGCGTATTCCAATGAAACTTTGTTTGAGGTATGGGAGATGTTGTTGAAAGCCGGAGAACATCGACATTCTGCTTATGAATATGATGTTGTTAATATAGGAAGGCAAGTGCTGGGGAATTATTTCGGGAAGCTTCGCGATGAATTTGCGGAGCTTATTCCCGGAAGCAATTACCGCTATTAAAACAAAAAGGAGCTGAAATGAAACAACTACTGCGTGATGTTGATACTTTATTAAGTACACAATCTTCTTTTTTACTGGGAAAATGGATTGAAGATGCCCGTTCATTAGGTACAGACGAAGCCTCTAAAAACTATTACGAAGAAAATGCCCGTACTATCGTTTCAACCTGGGGAGATAAAGATCAGAGTTTAAACGATTACGCAAATCGTACTTGGGGAGGTTTAGTATCGGGATATTATGCGCCTCGTTGGGAAATGTTTATAGATGAAGTTATTCGCTCTGTTTCTAACAAGCAGCCGTTTAATGCTGATGCTTTTCATCAAAGAGTGACGCAGTTTGAAATTGACTGGGTCAAGTCACATGAACGTTATCCTTCCGAACCGGTTGGTAATGTTGTTGAGATTGCTACTTTATTGATGAATAAATACAAGGATTCAATTTTAAAAGAAAAACACAATGAGAATAATTAGTTATATTTCAAGTATAATCATCGCTTTTTCTGCATTGGCTATCATGAGCGGATGCAAAGATTCGGAAGTTGTTGATGATGGCTTTCGTACAACAATGGCTAAAGCCTCTGATGTGAAATTAAATAAAGTTGCCTATTGGCCGGGAGATCCTGTAAATTGCTCTTTTACCTTGAAAAATGAAACGAACTATCCGATGGATATTCGTGAAGTAAAAGTGGTGATTCAGAACTTGGATGATGGAGGGTGTGTATTGACAGAAAAGTCTGTTGCTTCCCATATTCAAATAGAACCGGGACAATCTGTTCCTGTGGATGCCGGGACACTGTATACCCTTCCAGCTGCATTAAAGCCTTCTTCCTTCTGTGCTGTCAAGTTCCTGTTAGATTTTGAAGATGGGATAACCACTACAATTGACGGAACATATTTCAGAGCTGTCAACGAGCAGTCGCTGTTGACTTACGATATTCAAAAGTTAGATTATCAGGGACTTCCTGTTTATCGTCAGATAGGAGATATGAGTGCCGGGTTCGGTGTATTAAAAACGATAGTTGCTTTCGATCAGGGAATAGCTGCCACCATGGAGGAGGCTCCGCAGGGTGGTACTTATCCGGTTGTGCCTACTCCGGAGTTTTTGCAACGTTCCGTTCGCAAAACTGTTGAGCTTTACAATTCGGAGATCGGAGCTGCCACAAAGATAAAGAGAGTGGTGATTGGAACGGGGATCGCATCTGTTTCTTACTTTGCAACAATGATGGGGGCAGCCTATTTACCTATTCATTATCTGGTATCGGCTAATTCTGCTTCCGAAGTACAAGCTATACTCGATTATTCCAATCAAAATGGATATGCCTCTTATGCCACATTGGGTTATGACGGTTCTATGCCCGGAGTGGGAGTTGCCTGGATAAAATTATTGGATTTGCCGGAAGAATATAAGCAATTTATAAAAGATCATCAGGTAGAAGAAGTCTATATTTATGGAGTAGGTCAGGAAGGACATGGAGAGTCTTATTCTCGAAGGGTTTTGACGCAGAATACAATTACCGATGAATATGCACCTGGTTCTTTATATATATTGTATACTAACTTTGGTTCGGATGCTGACATTGACGCACTGAAACATCGGTTGTATGACTATAATCAGTTAAAATTGGGTGAAGGACAGTATATATCTGATTGGGAAAGCGGAATTGTTGATGATCAGATAACCAATATATCTGGCTCTGCGCAAGCGATGGCAAATGTGAAAGCTTATACGATTGAGACTGATGATATGATGGCTTTGTACAATATATCTTCTTTCCTGACGCTTCAATATATAAAAAAGAATCAAAGCAAGTTGCAGGCACCTTTTGTGAATGGAGTTATTTTTAACGAGTATCTTACGAATCACCCTCAATATGAAGCGTTTGTTGGATATGTACCTTTATTATATTGGCAATTTAATTCGGCGGCTTCTACAGTAGAACGTATTGATGGTTATCTGAAGCCAGCTATTGCCGGGTATTTTCCTGATGTTGTCGATCATCTGTATGAGGGATCTTTCTATCTGAATTCTAATATGAGACGCTATGAGTTTTATGACGAGCTGACAGCAAGAGGTGTCACTTCGGAGAATATTAGAATTAGGCAGAGTGTAGATAAATGGAATCCGGAAGATGATGGAGAAACGGAAGAGTATTTGGGACGCATTAATCATAAAATAGGTTCGGCTGAAGAATTTGCTTATGATATAATTGAACGTATTGGAGTGCAGAAGTATCGGAATACGGTTAAGTCGATGGAGTACCTGACATTGGAGGAGCTTCGTACTATTTGTGCACAGGTTGGAAATATGAGATTAGTAGAACATTGATATAACATCGGATTTAAGATTTAAACTAACGAAATGAATATAAAACAATTGATGGTAACTTTCTTCATTGCACTATTGGCAGGAGGAGAGATTGGAGCTCGTGTGCTGACGGATAAATTCGTTTATTCACAAGGGGAGAAGGTTGTGTTTACTTTTGATGGGAAGTCAGAAGGTAAAACGATTATACTGAAATATCTCTCCAAGAAAGGAGAACCGGTTCTTGCGGAGATTGGCGGAGAACCATTTGTTTGGGAAGTTCCTTCAGAATTTACGCCTGCAGCCGTAGGTGTTTATCAAAAAGAGGAGGGACAGTTGACATATTCTTCTTATTTTAGGGTGGTAACTCCCGGAATGTTGACTACCTATCAGATTGCTAAAGAGGAATATAAAGGTTTGAATGTGTTTATGCTTGATGGTGGGATGAGTGCGGAATATGCTGTCCAAAAATCTTTAGCTAATCTGACGGCAGGTGTGAGCCATACATGGCGGATTGGTCCGGGAGGAGGTCCCAAACCGGTATGGGGGACACCTGATTTCCTTCAACAATCCGTTCAGCATACAGTAGATTTATATAATGAGTATTTGGGTAAGTCGAAGAAACTTAAAACTGTGATAATAGCTACGGGAGTACCGGCGGTACCTTATCTTTCTGCAGCTATGGAGGCTCCCGTATTGCCATTACATTTTTTGGTTTCTGTCAATTCTACCAAAGAAGTTTCTTCTATATTAGAATATTCCTCGCAAGCTGGAGTACCCTGTTATGCGACATTGGGATATGATGCTTCCATGGATGATGTCGGAGTTGCCTGGATAAAATTATTGGCTTTGCCTGATGAATATCGGAAGTTTATAATAGAACATGAAGTAGAAAATGTAATTATCGCAGGCATAGGGGAAGACGTGAAAAGTGAATCTTATTGTCGGAAACTTAGTAAAACCGGAGTGGATGGTCAGGAGTATGCAGACGGCTCTCTTTATATTTTATATACCCAATCCGGTTCAGAGCATGACATCAAAACGATATCAAGAAATGTCGTGGACTATGATACGTTATCTCTTGAAAAAGGTAAGGACTTGGCCGATTGGGAGAGCGGTGTTGTCAACAGGCAGATCGATAATATATCAAAAGGTATTTGTGAACATACTCCGGCACAAGTTTATTCTTTGATTGCTACTCATGATATGATGGATATGTATAATCTCGGTGCAAATATGGGTATGTATTTTATGTATAAGAATCGGGAGCAAACAAAGGTTTCCGTACAGGGGACTTATTTAAATGAATATTTAATATCACAACCTTTGTATGAGTTGACTCAAGGATATATTCCATTATTGTTTTGGCAGTTTGTCCCTCCTGTATCAACGATTGACAGGATAAAACGTGATATACAGAAAGTGGTGGATGTTTATGAAAAAGGTGCTCTTTTGGAAAATAAAACCGTACACGTGAATGCACGTGTCGGGAAAGATGAGTTGGTACAGGAATTGAAAAAAAGAGGATTCTGTTCGGTTACTAAACGCAACGATAATGTGGAAGAATTGTGGGACCTATCCGATGGAATAAATTCTCCTTGTGAAGAGGTTGTACAGAATATAGTGGAACAGATTGGGGTAAAACAATATCAGACTCAATGTAAGAATGCATTGTATTTAAATATGGGTGATCTTAAACTAGTAACGAATAATATTCCGGGACTTGTCTTTCATTCTTTTAAGAAAAAGTAGCAAGATGTTTATTGGTTACAGTAGTAACACCTGCTGAACTGAATAAGTTAGCAAGCAAATAAGTTAAAATTGTATGGATTAGCAGAGGGGGATAAAAAAACTCTCTGCTTTTCTGCTTGACTTCTGTTGCGAAATGATTACTTTTGCGCACGTTATCAATTCACAACTGAAACTATGAGTAAAAAAAGCCTTCTTATTGCGGCCGTGGCTATCTTGGTGATAGCTATTATTGGTATTACTTATTTATTATTTACCGAGAAACAAGCTAACCGGGAGTTAGTGCAGGAATTCCAATTAGACAAGGAAGAACTGGAAAACGAATATAGTCAGTTTATGCAAAGGTATGATGAGTTGAAGTTTACAGTTACTAATGACTCTTTATCACAATTACTGGAACAAGAACAATTGAAGACACAGCGTCTTTTGGAAGAGCTCCGCACGGTAAAGAGCTCGAATGCGACAGAAATTCGTCGTTTGAAGAAAGAGTTGGCTACTTTGCGTAAAGTATTAGTAGGCTATGTCAATCAGATTGATTCATTAGATAGGATTAATAAACAGCAGAAACAGGTCATTGCAGAAGTAACCCAAAAATATAATCAGGCTTCACAACAAATCAGTAACCTTTCCGAAGAAAAGAAAAATCTGGATAAGAAGGTGACGTTAGCCGCACAACTCGATGCAACTAATATTCGTATCGAACCACGCAATAAACGCGGTAAAGTGGCGAAGAAGGTGAAAGATGTGGTGAAATTGGCTATCAGTTTCACAATCGTGAAGAATATAACTGCTGAAAACGGGGAACGTACCATCTATGTACGTATAACCAAACC
The DNA here is from genome assembly GCF_003602935.1 of Bacteroides sp. AM54-2NS. Classification (NCBI taxonomy): domain Bacteria; kingdom Pseudomonadati; phylum Bacteroidota; class Bacteroidia; order Bacteroidales; family Bacteroidaceae; genus Bacteroides; species Bacteroides sp. AM54-2NS. Next base: position 24,812 of record NZ_QTMZ01000023.1, on the reverse strand, counting down.
CGATAATGATGTACTGACCAAGAGTGCATCCAATACTTTCCCTTATGAAAACCGTACATTGGTTTATTCAATTAAGAAGTATATTGAATATAACGGAGAAGAACAGAACGTGAATGTATTCTGGGATGTAGAGGAATTCTTATATGCCGGAAACTATCGCGTTGATATCTTCGAAGGTGGCAATCTGATTGGTTCGCAGACGTTTATGTTAGATTAGTTTTCCATCTATCTATCGTCTTCCATCCGCTCCCCACATCATTTTGCTGCGGAGTGTATCGAAAAAGATATGATTGAAGCGTTTGACTACTTTTACGCTATAATCTGCCCGGCGGATCTTGAGTTGAGTTGTTTCTTTGCAAGTCTCGCTCCTCCCGTCAATAGCAACGAGGAAATTATGGCTCCGGCTTTCCACATCCAATGTGACTTCCCAGTCGTCACGGATAACGATAGGACGGACGTTGAGGCTATGTGGAGCTACCGGAGTGATGACAACCGTGCTGGAATGGGGAACCATAATCGGACCGCCTACGCTTAATGAATAAGCGGTAGAGCCGGTAGGAGTTGCAATGACCAGTCCGTCAGCCTGATAAGTATTCAGATAGGCTCCATTGATTGCTGTTCGGATACTAATCATTGACGAACTGTCCCGTTTAAGAATTGCAATTTCATTGAGAGCATAAGGAGAATCCTGAAGACGTTTTTCATCACAGATGAGTTGAAGCACGCTTCGTTCCTCCACACTATATCTTCCGGCTTGGATTTCATCGAACGTTTCTTCCATCTCCTCGGGAGAAATATCTGCCAGAAAGCCCAAACGGCCTGTGTTAATTCCCAAAATAGGAATTCCTTTTCTTCCTACGCGACGGGCAGCTTTCAGGAATGTGCCGTCGCCTCCGATACTGATTACCATATCGGCATCAAAATCATCTCCGTCAAACAAGTGATCGGCATGAATATCCATTTTGAGCTCTGTAGTCAGGAATTGATAAAAGTCCCTGCACATACAAATTTCTGCTTTCTGCCTTCTCAATAGTTGGAACAACCTTAGCGCATGAGAGGACTTTTTAGCCTGATAAGTATTTCCGAAAATGGCAAATTTCATAAGCAACATCATTAGTTCAGGATGCAAATTTGGCATTTTTTCTTGGATTTCTACTTTAAATAACCAAAAAAGAACCCATAATGCGTTTCGTATTATTAGGCAACTAATAATAATATTTGTATTTTTGCGGCAAATATAACGTAGAACTATGACTAAATTAAGTGTAAACATAAACAAGATTGCTACGCTAAGGAATGCTCGCGGAGGAAATGTTCCCGATGTAGTAAAGGTAGCGCTTGATTGTGAATCTTTTGGTGCAGACGGTATCACTGTTCATCCTCGTCCCGATGAACGCCACATTCGTCGTTCAGATGTATATGATTTGCGCCCTTTGTTGCGCACGGAATTTAATATCGAGGTTATCCCGCTCCGGAATTTATTGACCTGGTGTTGAAAGTCAAACCTCATCAAGTAACTTTGGTCCCCGACGATCCTTCACAGATTACTTCTAATTCCGGTTGGGACACCAAAGCAAATCTGGAATTCCTGACTGAAGTGCTCGATCAGTTTAACAGCGCCGGTATTCGTACTTCCGTTTTTGTGGCAGCCGATCCTGAAATGGTGGAATATGCAGCAAAAGCGGGAGCGGATCGTGTCGAACTGTATACCGAACCATACGCAACGAACTATCCGAAGAATCCGGAAGCTGCCATCGCTCCTTTTATCGAAGCCGCGAAGACTGCCCGTAAACTGGGTATCGGATTGAACGCCGGACACGACTTGAGTCTGGTTAATTTAAATTATTTCTATAAAAACATTCCTTGGGTGGATGAAGTCTCCATCGGACATGCGTTGATTAGCGATGCATTGTATCTGGGACTCGAACGTACCATTCAGGAATATAAAAACTGTCTACGCTCATGAATGCAATGATCTTGTTAGCCCAAGGGGCTATGAATATGGCCGATTCGCTGGCTACTGCCAACCCCGTATTGACGGAGGTGAACGCTCCTGAAATGAACATGCTTGATATGGCTATCAAGGGTGGATGGATTATGATTGTGCTGGGTGTATTGTCGGTTGTCTGTTTTTATATCCTGTTTGAACGTAACTACATGATTCGTAAGGCAGGAAAAGAGGACCCGATGTTTATGGAGCGGATTAAAGACTATATTCATAGCGGTGAGATCAAAGCGGCTATTAACTATTGCCGTACGATAAACACCCCTTCGGCACGTATGATAGAAAAAGGGATCAGCCGTTTGGGACGTCCTATTAACGATGTGCAGGTAGCTATTGAGAATGTAGGTAATATTGAAGTGGCGAAGCTGGAAAAAGGATTGACTGTAATGGCAACTATTTCCGGAGGTGCTCCGATGCTCGGATTCCTCGGTACGGTGACCGGTATGGTACGTGCATTTTACGAAATGGCAAATGCCGGAAGTGGGAACATTGATATCACTTTGCTTTCCGGTGGTATCTATGAAGCTATGATTACTACGGTCGGTGGTCTGATTGTCGGTATCATTGCTATGTTTGCCTACAATTATCTGGTGATGCTGGTAGACCGTGTGGTAAATAAAATGGAATCTCGTACAATGGAGTTCATGGACTTGCTGAACGAGCCGGCTGGAAAGTGAATCGATATGCCAACCTATTAATCACTAACCCTTAATCACTAACAAAGTGGGATTAAAAAGAAGAAATAGAGTATCGCCCAATTTCAGCATGGCTTCCATGACGGACGTCATCTTCCTGTTGCTGATATTCTTTATGATAACCTCTACGGTGGTGTCGCCCAATGCCATCAAAGTCCTGTTGCCGCAAGGCAAGCAGCAGACTTCGGCCAAACCGCTGACAAGAGTGGTTATCGATAAAGACTTGAATTTCTATGCCGCTTTCGGCAATGAAAAAGAGCAGCCGGTGGCGCTGAACGACCTGACTTCATTCTTGCAGAGTTGCGCAGAGAAGGAGCCGGAAATGTACGTGGCATTGTATGCGGATGAATCGGTACCTTACCGTGAGATCGTAAGGGTATTGAACATTGCAAACGAGAATCATTTTAAGATGGTGCTGGCTACACGCCCGCCTGAAAACAAATAAGAAACAATGGACAGAAGAAAAAAGGGTGAATACATAGGAGCGCTGGGTGCACTGTTGGTGCATGTGGCAGTGATTGCTCTTTTGATTCTGGTGAGTTTTACTGTCCCTCAACCGGATGAAGATGCAGGCGGAGTGCCTGTAATGATGGGAAATGTAGACGCAGCAAGTGGCTTCGATGATCCCTCTCTGGTAGACGTGGATATCATGGATGAAGATGCGGCAGCACCCGCGGAAACAGCACCGGAACTTCCTTCGGAACAGGATTTATTGACGCAGGCTGAAGAGGAAACAGTAACCCTGAAACCTAAGACGGAAGAACCGAAAAAAGAAACGGTGAAACCTAAAGAGGTGGTCAAGCCGAAAGAACCGGTGAAGAAGCCCGAAAAAACGGAAGCCGAAAAAGCTGCGGAAGCGAAACGACTGGCAGAAGAAAAAGCGGAACGTGAACGTAAGGCTGCCGAAGAAGCTGCCAGAAAGAGGGTGTCCGGTGCGTTTGGAAAGGGAGCGCAAATGACAGGAAATAAAGGAACAGCGGCTAGTGGCACGGGAACCGAAGGTAGCAAGGAGGGAAACTCTTCTACCGGAGCGAAGACCGGAACCGGAGGTTACGGAACATTTGACCTTGGCGGACGTTCTTTAGGTACGGGCAGTTTGCCGAAGCCTGTATATAATGTGCAGGAAGAAGGACGTGTAGTGGTGAATATCACCGTGAATCCTGCAGGGCAAGTGATATCGACCAGTATTAGCCCTCAAACGAATACGGTAAATTCCGCTTTGCGTAAGGCAGCGGAGGATGCAGCGAAGAAAGCCCGTTTTAATACGATAGATGGGGTGAATAACCAGACAGGGACAATCACCTATTATTTTAACTTGAGATAGTATCATTAACCAAATATATAAAGGATTATGGGAACTGTATACGCTTTTTTTGCAGATGGTTTTGAAGAAATTGAAGCCTTTACTGCTATTGACACGTTGAGACGTGCCGGACTTAATGTAGAAATCGTATCCGTTACACCGGATGAAATTGTAGTGGGAGCACATGACGTATCTGTCCTTTGCGATATCAACTTCGAGAATTGCGATTTCTTCGATGCAGAACTGCTGCTGTTGCCGGGAGGAATGCCGGGAGCTGCCACACTTGACAAGCACGAAGGGTTGCGTAAATTGATTCTTGATTTTGCCGCAAAAGGTAAACCTATTGCGGCCATTTGTGCTGCTCCGATGGTGTTGGGTAAGCTGGGACTGCTGAAAGGAAAGAAGGCTACCTGTTATCCGAGTTTTGAACAATATCTGGATGGTGCAGAATGTGTAAATGAACCTGTCGTACGTGATGGAAACATCATTACCGGTATGGGACCGGGTGCTGCCATGGAATTTGCTTTGACAATCGTTGACCTGTTGGTAGGTAAAGAAAAAGTAGACGAACTGGTAGAAGCGATGTGTGTTAAACGCTAAACCGTCCATGAAGAAATATGTAATCATTGTCGCCGGTGGAAAGGGCTTGCGAATGGGAAGTGACCTCCCGAAACAATTCCTTCCCATGGGTGATAAACCTGTGTTGATGCATACCCTGGAAGTATTCAGGAGATATGACGAAACACTTCAAATCATAGTAGTGCTTCCACGGGAACAGCAGGACTTTTGGAAGCAACTTTGCCAAAAACACAGCTTTGCGGTGGAACACATCCTTGCCGATGGAGGCGAAACACGTTTTCACTCTGTAAAGAATGGTCTGGCACTGGTGCAAGGGCCGGGACTGGTAGGGGTGCATGATGGAGTACGTCCGTTTGTGTCGGTAGAAGTGATTCGCCGTTGTTATGACTTGGCAAAAGTGCAGAAAGCAGTGATTCCTGTGGTGGATGTGGTAGAGACACTTCGCCATCTGACAGATGCCGGAAGTGAAACGGTCAGCCGGAATGATTACAAGCTGGTGCAAACACCGCAGGTTTTCGATGTAGAGTTGTTGAAACAAGCATATACACAAGAATTTACTCCCTTCTTTACAGATGACGCTTCCGTTGTCGAAGCAATGGGAATACCTGTGTATCTGGCGGAAGGTAACCGTGAAAATATAAAAATAACGACTCCTTTCGATTTAAAAGTAGGGAGTGCTCTTTTATAAATGTTCGATTTAGCCACACGCGACATAAAATTTATCTCCGGTGTAGGCCCTCAAAAAGCCGCTGTATTAAATAAGGAGTTGGAAATCTACTCCTTGCACGATTTAATTTATTATTTCCCTTATAAATATATTGACCGGAGCCGCATCTATTACATTCACGAAATAGATGGCAATATGCCGTATATCCAGTTGAAAGGAGAAATTCTCGGTTTCGAAACCATTGGCGAAGGACGTCAACGTCGTTTGACGGCGCATTTCTCGGATGGTACGGGAGTCGTGGATCTGGTGTGGTTTCAAGGCATTAAGTATATCTTAGGTAAGTATAAACTGCACGAGGAATATATCATCTTCGGCAAACCGACTGTTTTCAACGGACGTATCAATGTGGCGCATCCCGATGTAGACAAGCCGGAAGATTTGAAACTTTCTTCGGTGGGACTGCAACCTTATTATAATACGACGGAGAAGATGAAGCGCAGTTTCCTCAACTCTCACGCGATTGAGAAGATGATGGCAACGGTGATTCAACAAATACAGGAGCCTCTGCCTGAAACACTTTCTTCCAAATTGCTGGCGGAACATCATCTGATGCCTTTGACGGAAGCTCTCCGGAATATCCACTTCCCGACCAATCCCGATGTGCTTCGCAGGGCGCAATATCGCCTTAAGTTCGAAGAACTGTTTTATGTTCAACTGAATATCCTCCGCTACGCCAAAGACAGACAAAAAAGATATCGTGGATATATCTTTGAGAAAGTGGGAGATGTGTTCAATACATTTTATACAAAGAATCTTCCTTTTCAACTGACAGGTGCACAGAAGCGGGTATTGAAGGAAATACGGAACGATGTCGGCAGTGGCAGGCAGATGAACCGCCTCTTGCAGGGAGATGTAGGAAGCGGGAAAACACTGGTTGCCTTGATGAGTATGTTGTTGGCGTTGGATAACGGTTATCAGGCTTGCATGATGGCGCCCACCGAAATTTTGGCGAACCAGCATTATGAAACGATCAAAGAACTGCTCTTTGGCATGGATATCCGTGTCGAACTGCTGACAGGCTCTATTAAAGGCAAAAGGCGGGAAGCGATTCTGACCGGATTGCTGACCGGAGATGTGAAGATATTAATAGGAACGCATGCCGTTATTGAAGATACTGTCAATTTCTCTTCTTTAGGTTTCGTTGTTATTGACGAACAGCATCGCTTTGGTGTGGCGCAACGCGCCCGCCTTTGGAGTAAGAATGTTCAACCTCCACATGTGCTCGTGATGACTGCTACCCCGATCCCACGCACTTTGGCAATGACATTGTATGGTGATTTGGACGTGTCTATTATCGACGAGCTTCCACCCGGGAGAAAACCGATTACTACCATTCACCAATTTGATAACCGTCGGGAAAGTATGTACCGTTCGGTGCGCAAACAAATTGAAGAAGGACGTCAGGTCTACATTGTCTATCCGCTGATTAAAGAAAGCGAAAAGATTGATTTGAAGAACCTTGAAGAAGGATATCAACATGTTCTGGAAGAGTTTCCCAAATGTACGGTTTGTAAAGTGCATGGCAAAATGAAACCAGCCGAGAAGGATGAGCAAATGCAGCTTTTTGTTTCGGGCAAAGCGCAGATCATGGTGGCTACTACCGTTATTGAAGTCGGAGTGAACGTCCCGAATGCTTCGGTGATGATTATTGAAAATGCAGAACGTTTCGGGCTTTCGCAGTTGCATCAGTTGCGTGGCCGGGTAGGACGTGGAGCGGAACAGTCTTATTGTATTCTGGTGACGAATTATAAGTTGACGGAGGACACCCGGAAACGATTGGAAATCATGGTACGCACTAATGATGGTTTCGAAATAGCCGAGGCCGATTTGAAATTGCGTGGCCCCGGTGATCTTGAAGGTACACAGCAAAGCGGCATCGCTTTCGATTTGAAGATTGCGGATATTGTACGCGACGGGCAACTGTTGCAATACGTTCGTGCCATAGCTGAAAGTATTGTGGAACAAGACCCTGCGGCACAGAATCCCGAGAATGAAATCTTGTGGCGGCAACTTAAAGCCTTGCGGAAAACGAATGTTAACTGGGCTGCCATAAGTTGAAAAACGGTTAAACATGCAGTTATTTGCGTAAATGTGTTGCAAAACATATTTTGTCCCTATCCTCCCTATTTATAGGAGTTTAACGGCTCAATTGTTCCCTCTTTTTGTACTAAGCATCTGAAAAATAGTTAATAACTCTCTTGCCTTTTCATAGGAAAATACTACCTTTGGGGGAATTTTTTTAGTAAATGTATTGTTTAACCATTTGCAAAGTCGAGTATTATGCTTGAAAAAACGCTGGTCATTTTAAAACCATGTACCCTTCAACGGGGATTGGTTGGTGAGATTACTCATCTTTTTGAACGTAAAGGATTACGGTTGGCCGGCATGAAGATGATGCAACTGACTGATGAATTGTTAAGCGAACATTATGCCCACCTTAGCGGCAAACCTTTCTTTCAGCGTGTGAAAGATTCGATGATGGCAACTCCTGTCATTGTTTGTTGTTTCGAAGGTGTGGATGCTATTCAAACAGTCCGTACGTTGGCGGGACCAACTAATGGACGTTTAGCTGCCCCAGGCACCATTCGCGGGGATTACAGTATGAGCTTTCAAGAGAATATCGTTCATACATCCGATTCTCCGGAGACTGCAGCTATTGAATTAACGAGATTTTTTAAACCGGAAGAAATATTCGATTACAAGCAGGCTACATTCGATTACCTGTACGCAAACGACGAATATTAATTGAATTGACAAAGAAGGAATGAATTTTAGCATTATTAAAACAGGATTGGTCGCTGTTGCGGCTATGGTCAGTCTGAGCTCTTTCTCACAAGACCTGATTGCCCGCCAAGCACCGATAGACAAGAAATTAAAATCAGTAGACTCTTTGGCCTTGCAGAAGCAAATCCGTGCCGAACAGTCCGAATATCCCGCCCTAAGTCTTTATCCAAACTGGAACAACCAGTATGTACATGCTTACGGAAATGCTATTATCCCTGATACGTATACAATCGACCTGACAGGTTTCCATATGCCAACTCCAAGTACAAAAATTACTTCGCCTTTCGGTCCTCGTTGGAGAAGAATGCATAATGGGTTGGACTTGAAAGTGAACATAGGTGATACTATTGTAGCAGCTTTTGACGGTAAAGTACGTATCGTAAAATATGAGCGTAGAGGATATGGAAAATATGTCGTTATCCGTCATGATAATGGATTGGAAACTGTGTATGGCCATTTATCAAAACAATTGGTTGAAGAAAACCAATTAGTGAAAGCCGGAGAAGTAATCGGTTTGGGTGGTAACACCGGACGTTCTACTGGTTCGCATCTTCATTTCGAAACCCGCTTCCTGGGGATTGCAATTAATCCGATTTATATGTTCGACTTCCCGAAACAAGATATCGTTGCCGATACTTATACGTTCCGCAAAGCAAAAGGTGTGAAGCGTGCTGGTTCTCATGATACTCAAGTGGCTGACGGTACCATCCGTTATCACAAGGTGAAGAGTGGCGATACATTGTCCCGCATTGCTAAATTGCGTGGCGTATCAGTCAGTACACTTTGCAAACTGAACCGTATCAAACCGACTACTACTTTGCGTATCGGACAGGTTTTGCGTTGTTCATAAAAAATATAGCTTATAAAACAGTAATACAATATCTTTAGAAGAGGGCACTTTAATATAATTTAGAGTGCCCTCTTTCTGTTTTTACTTAATTATTGTTACCTTTGCGCACTATTTGGAAGAAGATGAAAGATACCAAGCAACAATTTGAACATGTCATCGCTTTGTGCCGTGACTTATTTTCCAAGAAGCTGCACGATTACGGACCTGCATGGCGTATCCTGCGTCCGGCTTCGGTGACTGACCAGATTTTTATTAAAGCCAATCGGATTCGAAGTATTGAAACCAAAGGAGTAACCCTGATTGACGAGGGAATCCGTGCCGAGTTTATTGCGATTGTCAATTATGGCATCATCGGACTTATCCAGTTGGAACTGGGGTATGCCGAGTCTGCCGACATCAGCAATGAAGAAGCGATGGCTTTGTACGATAAGTATGCAAAAGAGGCATTAGAACTGATGCTTGCCAAGAATCATGATTATGATGAAGCCTGGCGGAGCATGCGTGTCAGCTCTTACACGGACTTGATCCTGATGAAAATTTACCGTACCAAGCAGATTGAGAGCCTGGCCGGCAATACATTGGTGTCAGAAGGTATTGATGCCAATTATATGGATATGATTAATTACTCTGTTTTCGGACTGATTAAGATAGAATTTGAAGGATAAGAACTTACATATCATTCAGGAGGTAGTGGCGAATATGTGTCGCTTTCTTTTGGCGGCATCGTTCATCTTTTCCGGATTTGTAAAGGCAGTTGATCCGCTGGGTTTCCAGTATAAGATACAGGATTATCTGACTGCATTCGGAATGGCTTCCTGGTTCCCTTCATTCTTCCCTTTATTGGGAGGTATCGTTTTATCCGCCGTTGAGTTTTTTATAGGCATCTCTTTGTTCTTTGCAACAAGAAGAACATTGGCTACTTCATTGGCTTTGATGCTGATGATTTTCATGACGCCACTGACCTTGTATCTTGCCATCTTTGATCCGGTTTCAGACTGCGGTTGTTTTGGTGATGCCTGGGTATTGACGAATTGGGAAACATTTGGAAAGAATATCATTCTGCTGTTTGCGGCAATAATGGCTTTCCGTCACAGGAGGATGCTGATTCGTTTTATCAGTGTGAAGATGGAGTGGCTGGTTTCTCTCTATACGCTGTTTTTTGTGTTTACTTTATCGTTCTATTGCCTGGACCGTTTGCCTGTTTTAGACTTTCGCCCTTACAAGATCGGAAAGAATATCCTGGAAGGAATGACAATGCCCGAAGGAGCCAAACCAAGCGTATATGAAAGCATCTTTATCCTGGAGAAGAACGGAGAGCAGAAAGAATTTACGTTGGATAACTATCCGGATAGTACCTGGACATTTGTCGATACGCGTACCATCCTTAAGGAAAAAGGATATGAACCGGCTATTCATGATTTTTCTATGATAGATCTGAATACGGGGGAAGATATAACAGACGATGTATTGACAGATATAGGATATACTTTCCTATTGGTTGCCCATCGCATTGAAGAGGCGGATGATAGTAACATTGATTTGATTAATGAGATATATGACTATTCGGTGGAGCATGGCTACAAATTCTATTGCCTCACTTCTTCACCGGAGGAACAGATAGAATTGTGGAAGGACAAGACAGGAGCCGAATATCCTTTCTGCCAAATGGATGATATTACTTTGAAGACGATGGTTCGTTCCAACCCGGGGTTGATGTTGATTAAGAACGGAACCATTCTGAATAAATGGAGCGATGAGGATATACCGGATGAATACGTACTGACGGACAAGCTGGAGAATCTGCCGCTAGGAAAGCAGAAAGTGAGCAGTGACGCTCATACGGTAGGATATGTTTTTCTGTGGTTTGTTATTCCATTGTTGTTAGTGCTTGGGGTGGATGTGTTGGTCGTTCGCCGCCGGGAACGGAAAACCGCGAAGCGGAAGCAACAAGAAGAAGAGATAAAAAGCAAAGAACCGGAAACAAAGAATCAAGGAATAGAAGAACAAGAATAAGAAAAAATGATAACGAGCGACCCTCTGTAACGAACACTAACCTGAATCGTTCAATCGTCAATCGTCCAATCGTAAATTTATTAACCCTTTAAAATAAAAAAACAAAATGAGAAAGAACATTGTTGCAGGAAACTGGAAAATGAACAAAACCCTTCAAGAGGGTATCGCTTTGGCTAAAGAACTGAACGAAGCATTGGCTAACGAAAAGCCTAACTGTGATGTAATCATCTGTACTCCGTTCATCCACTTGGCTTCTGTTACTCCGTTGGTAGACGCTGCTAAGATTGGTGTAGGTGCTGAAAACTGTGCAGACAAAGCATCAGGTGCTTATACAGGTGAAGTTTCTGCTGAAATGGTTGCTTCTACTGGTGCAAAATATGTAATTCTGGGACACTCTGAACGTCGTGCATACTACGGTGAAACAGTTGCTATCCTTGAAGAAAAAGTAAAATTGGCTTTGGCTAACGGTCTGACTCCGATTTTCTGTATCGGTGAAGTGTTGGAAGAACGCGAAGCTAACAAGCAGAACGAAGTGGTAGCTGCACAAATGGAATCTGTATTCTCTCTGTCGGCTGAAGACTTCTCTAAGATTGTATTGGCTTACGAACCGGTTTGGGCTATCGGTACAGGTAAAACTGCTTCTCCTGAACAAGCACAGGAAATCCATGCTTTCATCCGTTCTATCGTAGCTGACAAGTATGGCAAAGAAATCGCAGACAATACTTCTATCCTTTACGGTGGTAGCTGCAAACCTTCTAACGCTAAAGAATTGTTCGCTAACCCGGACGTTGATGGTGGTTTGATTGGTGGTGCTGCTCTGAAAGTATCTGATTTCAAAGGTATCATTGATGCTTTTAACGCATAATTAAAACTTCTTTCAGGCACGGATTTCACGGATTACACGGTATAGTTTAGTCCAAGAGATTTCGAAAACTGTGTAACCCGCGTAATCCGTGCCTAAATATTATTTATAGAATGAGAAAACTAGCTTTACTTACTTTGTTGTTGGTATTGGCAGTTGTCGGTGTACAGGCACAGGGCATTGTCAAAAGTCTGGAACGTAACGTTCCGGGACAAGGAAAGGTGACTATTCATCAAGATCCCCGTATTGAGGCTCTGATAGGGATGGAACGTCCTGCAACAGGTGAACAGAAAGTAATAAAGACTTCCGGATTCAGAATACAGGCGTATGCCGGTAATAATACTCGTCAGGCTAAGAATGATGCTTATCATGTAGCATCACGCGTTAAAGAGTATTTCCCTGAATTGACAGTATATACTTCGTTCAATCCACCTCGTTGGCTTTGTCGTGTAGGTGATTTCCGGAGCATTGAAGAGGCGGACGCAATGATGCGTCGGTTGAAGTCTACCGGTGTGTTCAAAGAGGTTTCTATTGTAAGAGACCAGATCAATATTCCTTTATAATTGTATCATGTTAGAAAAAGAAGAAATTGTTTCTCCGAATCTGGAGGAGTTGAAGAGTCATTATCGTAGTATTATAACTTTGTTGGGTGAAGATGCCGAACGGGAAGGGTTGCTGAAAACTCCGGAACGGGTGGCTAAAGCAATGTTAAGCTTGACGAAAGGGTATCACATGGATCCTCATGAAGTGCTTCGCTCTGCTAAATTCCAGGAAGAATACAGTCAGATGGTGATTGTGAAAGATATCGATTTCTTCTCCCTTTGCGAACATCACATGTTGCCGTTCTACGGGAAGGCACACGTGGCTTATATTCCTAACGGCTATATCACCGGGTTGAGCAAGATAGCCCGTGTAGTCGATATATTCTCTCATCGCCTGCAAGTGCAGGAACGCATGACACTGCAAATCAAAGAGTGTATTCAGGAAACACTGAATCCATTGGGTGTAATGGTGGTAGTGGAAGCCAAACACATGTGTATGCAGATGCGTGGTGTAGAAAAACAAAACTCTATTACTACTACTTCGGATTTTACCGGGGCTTTCAATCAGGCAAAAACTCGTGAAGAGTTTATGAATCTGATTCAACACGGGACTTTGTAGAGAAAAGCTGGTAAGAAACGCTATTGGGTTTCGGTATCGGGGAAGGCAGGCTTCGGTACCGATGAAGAGGGGGGGGCACCGATGAAGACATCTCTCGGCACTGATGAGGAATCATCGCAGAACAACCCTGTCACCCAATCGTTTTGCCATGATGCTTTGTACGGTCTTCAACTCATTAAAGCGTTTCATAAGCGAGTCACATTTTTCATTATCATGGGCAAGAGCAGGATCTTGCAGGGCATAAAGCATGTGCTTCAATTCCTCCGTTACGATTGCATATTTGAAGTTAATCATTAACATCGGAACCATTTCATAGAGACGCTCTTCATCCGTTACGATCTTTTGGGATTTAGAGTGGTATTTACTAAGCTGATACCGCACATTAATCAAATCCACACTCAATTTACTGATTACCGGATCAGGATGTGCCAGAAAATAACGTTCAGCAATGAAATTGGAATCATGCATGTGCGCAGCAGCTTCCGATAACATTTGGCGGTGCAACGGATTATGAAAAGCTAACTCATCTTCTTTCAAATCATTAATCACATATTCTATAACGGTTACCGGAATCTCGTTTCCTTCTTCATCAGTCAGGTTACACATGATTTTTTCTCCATAACGAACTACTGCCTGTAATATCAGCCGTTCGAATTTGTAGAATTCTTGTCCTTCCTTTCCTTCCTGGGGGATAAAAGATGCATAGTTGTCTTCCTGCAGAGCGGGAGGAACCTCTGTATATCCGTTATCTATTTCAGGGGGCAACGGAATATCTCCGTTGGGCATCGGAGCATTTTCAGGCGGTGTCCCTTGAGACATTGTAGCTGTTCTTTCAGCCATCCGGCGTTCCCGTTCCGTCTGTTCAGCTCGTTTCTCTGCTTGAGTTTCTCGTCTTTTGGCAACTTCCGATACCAACAGCTTATCTTCTACATGAAGTAGCTGTGCACATTCTTTGATATAGACATCTCTAACAATCGCTTCCGGGATAACAGAAATACTTTGCACCAGGTTACCAATCAGTTCCGCACGTTTGATGGGATCTTTTCCTGCATCCTCCAGCAGTAAGTTTGTTTTGAAGCGGATAAAGTCCGTTTCATGTTCAGAGATGAAAGCCTGGAATTCCGTTGAGTTATGTTTGCGGGCAAAGGAGTCCGGGTCGTCCCCATCGGGAAGAAGACAGACTTTGATATTCATACCTTCCTCCAATAACATGTCAATTCCCCGGATAGAGGCCTTGATACCCGCTGCGTCACCATCGTAAAGCACAGTCATATTGTTGGTGAACCGGTGAATCATACGGATTTGTCCCGGTGTAAGGGCTGTTCCCGAAGAAGCAACCACATTCTCTATACCGGATTGATGCATGGAGATTACATCCGTGTAACCTTCAACCAAAAAACAACGGTCTTGTTTTACAATAGCCTGTTTGGCAAAATATATACCGTATAACTCGTTACTTTTATGATAGATTTCCGATTCGGGCGAATTGACATATTTAACTTTAACCCCTTTCGTTGCACTGGCAAGTACACGTCCGCCAAAAGCCACCACTTTACCGGAAAGCGTATGGACAGGGAAAATCACACGTCCCCAAAAACGATCCCGCAATCGGTGGTCATCCGTTTCGTAGCAAAGTCCGGTCTTTACCAGATACTCCTTCTTATATCCTTTTTGGATTGCCTCTTTGGCGAATGCATCGTGACTTTCAGTACAGTAGCCTAATTGGAATTTCTCAATAATGTCGTCGCGAAAGCCACGGTTGCGGAAATAAGCCATACCGATGCTACGCCCGTCTATATGATTTTTTAGTATGTTTTGGAAATAATCGCGCGCAAAGTTATTGACGATAAACAGACTTTCACGTTCGCTTTGCACAAACTTCTCTTCATCACTTAATTCCCGCTCTTTGATTTCAATATTGTATTTCTTGGCAAGGTACTTCAGCGCTTCCGGATATGACATCTGCTCGTGCTCCATAATGAAATGCACTGCGTTTCCACCTTTTCCACAAGCAAAACATTTGCATAATCCTTTGGCGGGAGAGACATAAAAAGAAGGAGTTTTATCACTGTGGAACGGACACAAACCGACGTAATTGACACCACGTTTGCGCAGGGTGACAAAATCCGAAACGACATCCATAATTTGTGCCGCGTCCAATATCCGGTCTATGGTAACTTGATCTATCATTCTTTCTCCTGTGAATCCGTTTTTGCGGATACAAAGGTACACATAAAAAAATCCCCTGCAAACAAAAAAGTATGCAGAGGATCGTTAAATATTGCCTCCCTCTCTATATAATAGATAATGGATTATTTAATCTTCTCCCGAATCTTAGTCAGATACTTTTTCATTCCTTCCGCATCTTTGTTCTCGATAATTTCGAGAAGATTCTTCAACTCCGTGCGGATATTGGCTACCTGTCCCGGAGTGCGTGGGTTGAACAGGATTTCCTGAAGCAGATAGTCGTCTTCGCTTAATAGGCCTTTGGCAATTGCCATGTGCTTCTTGAACGTAGTTCCCGGAGCTTCCTGATGTTTCATTACGGCAGCAAATACAAAAGTCGATACGAACGGAATAGAAAGCGAGTAAGCTACTGTTTCGTCGTGTTCGTCGAACGTATATTCGAAGATGTTCAAACGCAATGTCTGATAGAGATCTTTGAAGAATATTTTTCCCAGATGGTCTCCTTCACTGATGATGATGGCATTCTCGCTGCTTAGATTACTAAGACTAGCAAAAGTAGGGCCAAACATCGGGTGGCTGGAGACATAACGGAAACCGCTTTCTTCATAAAACTTCTTCAGTCCTGTTTTTACAGAGGCAATGTCACTAATGATACAGTCTTTCGGTAACACAGGCAATACTTTATGAAAGGCATCCAGCGTGTACTTCACTGTAACGGCGTTAATAACCAGTTCCGGTTCAAAGTCCTTAATCTCCTCCAATGTGGTGAAACGATACGTGTTATAGACAAAACGCAACTGGTGCGGGTTGACGTCGAACACGGCCGTCTCATGTTGAAAGCTTAATATATCAGTAAAGAAAGAGCCCATTTTGCCGGCTCCAAGGATTAATATTCTCATAATGTTTATTTAAAAATCCTTTCCCTAACCCTCTCCCAAGGAGAACAGACTGAAAGTTACTCTTATCAATATGAACAGGAGGTTACTTTCTTTCCTCTCTTTGGAAGAGGGTTAGTGGAGAGACTGCTTTTTATTTATTAATAATTTCCATCTGTTGACGAACCGATTCTTCGTGGATGGCTTCGAAAATTTTCTTCATAAACTCGCTGTCCATACCACACTGTTCGCCCTGCGCGCCACGTTTTTCCAAGATTTCATTGTAACGTCCGGCTTGAAGAACGGTGATTCCATGCTCTTTTTTGTAAGTACCGATTTCGCGGGCTACGCGCATTCTTTTTGATAGTTCCTGAATGATATTGTCGTCACATTCGTCAATTTGTTTACGGAGTTGTGCCAG
The DNA here is from genome assembly GCF_003602935.1 of Bacteroides sp. AM54-2NS. Taxonomy (NCBI): domain Bacteria; kingdom Pseudomonadati; phylum Bacteroidota; class Bacteroidia; order Bacteroidales; family Bacteroidaceae; genus Bacteroides; species Bacteroides sp. AM54-2NS. Next base: position 8,350 of record NZ_QTMZ01000023.1, on the reverse strand, counting down.
ACTTTCGGTAGATTGCGTTTCAGTACGGATCACCAGCAGATTGAGGATATAGTCGAGTACGTCCGGAGTAACTTGTTGGGAAGCATCGCTCCAAGCGCAGTCAGGGTTACAGTGGCTTTCTACGATCAGACCGTCGAAGTTCAAGTCCATCGCCTGTTGGCAAAGCGGAGCTACTAATTCACGTTTTCCACCGATATGGCTCGGATCACAGAAAATCGGAAGATTAGGGATACGGCGGCGCAGTTCGATAGGAATATGCCATTGGGGAAGATTACGGTAGATTTTCTTGTCATAGCTGCTGAAACCACGATGGATAGCACCCAGACGTTTCAAACCAGCGTTGTTGATACGTTCCAGTGCTCCGATCCATAATTCGAGATCCGGGTTCACCGGGTTCTTAACCAATACAGGGATATCAACACCTTTCAGCGCATCAGCGATTTCCTGTACGGCGAAAGGATTGGCAGTGGTACGTGCGCCTACCCAAAGAATATCGATTCCCGCTTTCAGACATTCGTAAACATGTTTGGCTGTTGCTACTTCCGTAGAAACATACATTCCTGTTTCTTTCTTTACCTCTTTCAACCAGGCAAGACCTTCTACGCCGATACCTTCGAAACCTCCCGGTTTGGTACGTGGTTTCCAGATGCCGGCACGGTATATTTTCTGTCCTTTTGCTGCCAGTTGTTTGGCTGTATCCATTACTTGTTCTTCAGTTTCTGCGCTACAAGGGCCAGCAATGACAATCGGTCTTTTAGCTTCAATGCCCGGTAATAAAATTGATTCGAGTTCCATATTCTTATTTGTTTTTATTCTTTTAATAACTTGTTTTTGTTGAAATTATTCTGTCTCATTATGCTGCTGTTTTCTTCTCTTTTTCTTTGAAGAGAGAACAACAGAAACCTATATTCTTTTTATTCTTTCCAGTGCTTCCGCCAGTTTATTGTCTTTGCAACAAAGAGAGATACGAATATATCTTGCTCCGTTACTGCCGAAAATAAATCCCGGAGTGATAAACACTCTTGCTTCATGCAGCACCTTTTCCGTCAGTTCCTCTACATCCTTGCAGGAAGCGGGAATCTTTCCCCAAAGGAACATTCCTACTTGTTTTTCGTCGTAGGTGCATCCCAATGTTTTCATAATTTCACCGGCGAGGTGACGACGGTTGCGATAGTTTTCGTTATTGCCTTCATACCAGTCTGCTTCTGCTTCAAGAGCAGTTGCTGCAGCCAGTTGCATGGCACGGAACATACCGCTGTCGATATTACTTTTCACTTTCAATATCCATTGCACGAATTCTGCGTTCGATGCCAACATACCGATACGCCAGCCGGGCATATTGTGACTCTTGCTCATAGAGTTGAACTCGATGCAACAGTCTTTGGCTTTCGGCACACTTAGAATACTGATAGGCTTATCGTTCAGGATAAAGCTGTACGGATTGTCGTTCACAATCACAATATTCTTTCGGTGGGCAAAATCAACAAGGCGCTCATAGATTTCCGGAGTAGCATTGGCTCCTGTCGGCATATTCGGGTAGTTGGTCCACATCAGTTTTACACGACTAAGATCCATCTTTTCCAGTGCCTCAAAGTCGGGCATCCAACCGTCTTCTTCTTTCAGGTCATAGTTGATAACTTCCGCGCCAAGTATTTTACTTAAAGAAGTATAGGTGGGGTATCCCGGATTCGGGACTAACACCTGCTCACCCGGATTGACAAATGCCAGCGTAACATGGAGGATTCCTTCTTTCGAACCGATCAATGGTTGTATTTCCGTATTCGGATTCAGTTCCACTCCGTACCAGCGTTGATACCAATTGGCGAAACCTTTGCGCAGTTCGGGGATACCTACATACGGTTGATAACCGTGTCCGTTAGGATCATGAGCATTGTTGCACAATGTTTCGATGGTTTCCTTCGAAGGAGGCATATCGGGGCTTCCGATACCGAGGCTGATGACATCTTTTCCTTCAGCATTCATCTGTGCTACCTCTTTAAGTTTCTTTGAGAAGTAGTATTCGCTAACACTTGCCAATCTGTCGGCAGGAGCGATTTTATACGTTTGACTTTCCTTCTGCATATTCGCCTAATAATTTAAGTTCTTTGGTTAATGGAGTGATTGCGGCAATAGATTGCTTGTATCTTAGATAATCGTTGAAAGCCACATCTACGTAAAATTGGTATTCCCATTCCCGTCCGATGATTGGCAACGATTGGATTTTTGTCAGATTGATATTATAGAACGATAGAATAGACAAAACCTGTGACAGACTACCTTCCGTGTGCGGAAGAGTGAATACCATACTCGCTTTGTTGGTTGCGTTGACATGATGTTGGCGGAGCTCGTCCACTTGCCAGGGATCGGCAACTACCAGAAAACGGGTGAAGTTGTGTTTGTTCGTTTCAATGCCTTCCTGAAGAATTTTCATGCCGTAACGTTCGGCTGCTGCTTTGGAGCAGATAGCGGCATGGCCTTTCAGACTTTCATTCTTGATGATTTCCGCGCTGCGGGCAGTATCTTCACCTTCCACTACTTTCAACTGTGGGTGCTGATTCAGAAATTCGCGACATTGCATCAGGGCGATAGGGTGGGAGTTGACTTCAGTCAGGTCTTCCCAACTCTCATCAGGGAGACAGACAAAGCTGTGCGAGATACGCAGTTTGTATTCACCAATGATTTGTGTGCCGCTTTGTCGCAGCAACTCATTGTTGTGCAGCAAGCTTCCCGCAATCGTATTCTCGATGGCTAGCATTCCGATAACCTGGCTGTCTTTTCGTATCGAAGTAAACATCTCGATGAGAATGGAGGCCAGCTCAAACTCAATACCGCCCAATTTCACTTTCTTCCAACCTCTGAGGGCAAAGATGTCATTGTAGAGCGAACTGCATCGGTTGGCACGGATATAGAAGGTCTTGCAGTGTTTAGCAATCTCTTCCACTATCTCTTCAGAACACGAGCCGCAATCAGCTCTGAAACGGTTGATAATAAGCTTGTTCTGTTCAAACCTTTCAAAGAACCTCTTCAGCGTGTCCTTCTGGTGGAAACGGACATTTGTGTTGCCGTCGCTGTTCTCAATGCCGACAATCAAGTCGCCAATAACTGCCACGCCAGGGCGATAACCAAGGAACTTCTTGTATGTAGGCTTCGCATCATACTTCTCAGCCTCTATGAACTGGTGGTCGAAGTCAACGTCATACCCCTCGCCCTCTTTCAGCTGCCCTGTGGACAATAGGCAATTGAGGAGCAGTGTATTCAGCTTGTCTGCCGTGTTGAAGTCGTAGGTCTTGCCAGTGTCGGATGTGTAGGAAATGTATCCTGGGTCAGTTCCTTTATGGCTCTGAGAATCGTGTCGGCACTGCATGTGCGAAGTGTCGGATGAAGCGAGAGGTGATACATCAGATGAGTGGTGACATCCTCGATGCATGAGCCGCCACAGAAATAAACGCTCATAAGCGAACGGATGATTTCGCTGTATTGATAACCATACAGCCTGCATCTCATACCGAGGGTTGAGTCGATTACAGATGAGAGCTTGGAATCAAATTGCTCCATTATTGGAAAAATACCTCCAAAAGGAGAGAGTTTCTCAGATTTTATTGCTACCCTTGCCATGTCTGTCGGGTTTGATACATATTTTGATTTGCAACACTAAGATAGGTGAAAAATCTGACATGGCAAAATCCTGAGCAACTTTTTGTTGCTCAGGTACTTATAAATAAAGTTAAATCAAAGTGTTGCGGAATTAAGGTAATGACAAAAAAGAAATTGCCCGTTCGTTTTACGGGTCAGCACTTTACTATTGATAAAGTGCTAATAAAAGATGCAATAAGACAAGCAAATATAAGTAATCAGGATACGGTTTTAGATATTGGGGCAGGCAAGGGGTTTCTTACTGTTCATTTATTAAAAATCGCCAACAATGTTGTTGCTATTGAAAACGACACAGCTTTGGTTGAACATTTACGAAAATTATTTTCTGATGCCCGAAATGTTCAAGTTGTCGGTTGTGATTTTAGGAATTTTGCAGTTCCGAAATTTCCTTTCAAAGTGGTGTCAAATATTCCTTATGGCATTACTTCCGATATTTTCAAAATCCTGATGTTTGAGAGTCTTGGAAATTTTCTGGGAGGTTCCATTGTCCTTCAATTAGAACCTACACAAAAGTTATTTTCGAGGAAGCTTTACAATCCATATACCGTTTTCTATCATACTTTTTTTGATTTGAAACTTGTCTATGAGGTAGGTCCTGAAAGTTTCTTGCCACCGCCAACTGTCAAATCAGCCCTGTTAAACATTAAAAGAAAACACTTATTTTTTGATTTTAAGTTTAAAGCCAAATACTTAGCATTTATTTCCTGTCTGTTAGAGAAACCTGATTTATCTGTAAAAACAGCTTTAAAGTCGATTTTCAGGAAAAGTCAGGTCAGGTCAATTTCGGAAAAATTCGGTTTAAACCTTAATGCTCAAATTGTTTGTTTGTCTCCAAGTCAATGGTTAAACTGTTTTTTGGAAATGCTGGAAGTTGTCCCTGAAAAATTTCATCCTTCGTAGTTCAAAGTCGGGTGGTTGTCAAGATGATTTTTTTGGTTTGGTGTCGTCTTTTTTTAAGCTGCCGCATAACGGCTGGCAAATTGGCGATGGAGCCGACTTTTAGCACAAATGTTGAATAGAATTACTAATCTTCAACATTGCACAAAAGTTCAATAGAAGTACTTCACCGGCTCTATTGCCAATTTGTTTGTTATGTGCCGTTTTATTCCATTTTATACATTTAACAATTGCTGAAACGTAAAGTCGGGTTTAAACATTTCAATTTCGTTTTGAGTTGATTCTTCTTGTGCTTCTTTGCCATAGATAAACATTTGCTGTTCATAATTTTTAACAGCCTCTTCAATGCTATTAAATTTTCCATCGGCTAGATTATCAGACAATATCAAGGCATCCACCAACCCACTATTTACTCCCTGCCCTGCAAAAGGCGGCATCAAATGTGCGGCATCCCCAATCATTGTTATGGGTAATGGGCGCTTGCTTTTCCAAGGCTTTTCTAAAGGAAATATCCGTGTAGCCAATCCTACAAATGACAACGTCGTATGAATCAATTCTTTGTAGCGTTCGTCCCAATCGGAAAATTCTTTCAGAAGAAAATCAACGACACTATTTCTGTTTTGAAAATCTACCTGCGTTTGGTTTTTCCATTCATCAGGTGTTTTAAAACTTATTCCAAAATGCAATGCACCATTATTATTGGGGTTAGCAAATAATAAATTACCTTGGTGAGATGCCATTAGCCGGTTTCCATTGCATAGCTGAAAAAATCCAGGACAGTTTATCTCTGGTTGATGAATATCGGCTTGTATATTGAAAGTACCTGTTTCTTCAACTTCCGTGTCGGTAACAAATTTTCTTACCTTGGACATCCCGCCATTGGCAAGAATAACCAAATCTGCTGTTTCACTCGGTTTATTCTCAAAAGTTAGTGTCCACTTCTTCTTACCAGGTTCAAGCATAACAAGTTTTCTATCCCAAATAACCGTGTCGTTTTCTAAACTATTCAACAAGATAGCCCTTAAGTCATTTCTGTTTATTTCAGGATTGTCAAATCGATTTTCGGGCTTTACATTTTTTGTGGATAAAATATTGCCTTTTTTATCAGCAATATTTACACCCATTGGTAAGGCTAAGTCATAATAAGTTTGTAACAATCCCGCTTTTTTCATTGCTTCCTGACCTGAACCTTTGTGTAGGTCAAGGGTTCCACCAAAAATTCTTGCCTCTCGGTCGTTGTCTCTTTCGTAAACTGAAACGTCTATGCCGTTTTGCTGTAATAATTTTGCCATAGTCAGTCCAACGGGTCCACCACCAATTATTGCAACGTTCTTATCACTAAGTAAATTCATTTGTTTGTCTGTATCTATTCGCATTGTCATTCAAAAATGGCCCATAACAATGGCTCGGCGAATTGGCGAAGTAGCGAAGCTGTATCGAAGATACAAAAGCGGAGCTATTTAGCCAAGTCGCTTGTTGTAAGCAGTCCGCGAAGCGGCGGCTTACGGCAAGCGACGTAAGTCGCCGAGCCATTGTTAGCAAGGAGCGCAGCGGATTGCTAACAACGGTTTGCAGCTATACGCAGGCAGGGATTTTTACCACTAAGCTACCTACGATGAACTGAACTTTAAATTTACCACTTTCCTGTCTTACGAAGCACGAACCCCCTGCTTGCGTATAGGTGATGTTATGCGGTCGGCTTTCATTTTCTCTTCTTTCTCGTTAATTTGTCAAGCAAAGTTACTAAATTTGCAGTCAAGCAATTTCAATTTTTGAATTATGTATTTCAGCAGACCTTGGACTTCTATCTAAGTGATAGGCAGTCCTGAATAAATTCCAATCAATCTTTTAGGGCAAGACAATCAGTCTATGCTTTGTGTGTGCTGTCATTTTTTTTGATGGCATTGCTTTGTCGTAGTTGCTCTGTCGGGTAATACTGTCTATTCACTTCTCTGTGATTTGAATTCAAGGCTGAATTCAACTTGCAAATGCAACAGAATTCTGATTAATAATTTGTTTAAATTTTTCGTTTGGCGTGAGGTATCCAAGTCTTTTACGAGGTCGATTATTGAGTTTATTTTCAATCCACTTAATCTGTTTGTTGGTTACTTCACTAAAGTCCTTACCCTTTGGGATATACTGCCTGATAAGCCCGTTGGTGTTTTCATTGGCACCACGTTCCCATGAGTGGTATGGTTTGCAAAAATAGAATTTTATTTCCAATTTTTGCGCAATTTCCTCGTGCTTTGCAAACTCCTTTCCATTGTCAGCCGTAATTGTGTGTATTAAGTTTTTCACTTTCCGCAGTGCCCATACTGCAATCTTAGCTACCGGGATGGCTTCTTTTCCCGACAACTTGCGTATCCAGACCCTGCTTGTTGCTCTGTCGTTAATGGTAAGAATGGCACCTTTGTGGTTCTTACCAATAATTGTATCTATCTCTAAATCACCAAATCTCTCCTTCAGTTCCACTATCTCGGGACGCTCATCAATATCCACCCTGCCTGGGATAAATCCTCGCCCTGCATTTTTAGAACCACGTTTGGCATACCTGCGACCTTGTCTGCGAAGATATTTGTGCAGTTTGCCACCCCGCCGCTTATCCTCCCAAATCCAGCGATATATCGTTTCGTGAGATACCATCGCAATTCCCTCCAAGCGGCTCCTGCCGACAATCTGCTCCGGGCTGAATCCTTTCTTCAACAGCTTTATTATCCGTTTTCTCATTGCCGGTGTAAGCACTTCCTTGCGATGTTTTTGCTGCTTGCGCCTGTCTGCTTTTCGCTGGGCAAGCTCCATGCTATAGCTACCACTTCGGGCGTCGCAATTGCGCTTTATCTCCCTGTAAACAGTGCTTTTATCTACTCCGATAGCTTCCGCTATTGCTTTTTTGCTCATCGGTATTTGCAACATCATAGAAATTGCATACCTTTGTTCCTCGGTTATATGTTTGCTCATCTGCAACTTTTTTTTCTTTGGACGGACAATTAAAGCAAAGATAGCAAACTTTATCCATTCAGAGTGAGAGAAAGGGGGACATTGTCTCTCTTTCCTCTCTGAAAAATAAATGTTTTTATTGCTTATTATCCGCACCCAAAAAGTTGCATTTATAAGTTGAACTCAAGTTGTCAAGTTCTAATGCTTCTATCTCCTGCCATTCATAGAGCTATTATATGCTATACATCCGATAAGAACGGAGATAAGTATATACCCCAACCGTATTGTCTTATAGAAATTCCTGGATCGTTCCATTATTTTGATGATACTGATTTTTCAAACATGAATAAAAGTTTATCCTTTTCTTCCATACGGGTATTATCAGAATAACCGCCTTTTGTTATTTGATACCCACACGGCTTAACCATAAAAGTGCCTAAGCCTTTAGTGTATGAACTTACTTCTGAGGCATAGTCTTTACTTGTATTTAATGGAACTTTCCCTTCAATAAGACACCACTCATTATTACAACTGATGTCTTCAATCTCAGACATCAGTTTTTGCAAATCTGTAATAGCTTTGGAACTCGCTACTTGGGGTATCTGCAACTCAAAACAGAGCATCGGTTCGAGAATGTCCACACCTGACTGTTGCAAAGCCAGCCTGAAGACATAAGGGGTCAGCTGTCTGAAATCAGCAGGTGTACTTACCGGGCTATAATACTCGGCTTGAGTAAAAGTTACTTTCAGATCTGTCACTTCCCATCCATGTAAACCAGATTGGCAAGACATACGAATCCCTTCAAAAACGGCATTTTGAAAAGAATGGTTCAGATAACCATAGGAGATGTCACTTTCGATTT
>NZ_QTMZ01000022.1:0-114372 GCF_003602935.1 Bacteroides sp. AM54-2NS | reverse complement strand
AGGGTGAGGGGTGGTGAGGGTAGATTTATAACCTTTTATTTTATTATTTTCTATACTATCTCCTTTTTTATCTATAAAAAAAATACGAAAGTTATAAATCTACCCTCACCAACCCTCACCCTTGACCCATATCTTATAATAAAAAGATAACGGAGAATCTTAAAAACTCAATCATCTTTTTCAGATTTACCACAACGTTTCCAGAATACTCCATTATTTTATTCAAAACGGTACCGAAATGAATGAAACCTTGCTTTCTAACTGCTGATTACTCATTATTTCTTTATCCGCACGTTTACTGTTTGGGCAACGTCACCGAGAAATATGGATTGGGCGTATGTTGTTCGAAGATGATAGCTTTCATCTTTTCTACAACGTCCGGATGTTGGAGTGCTATATCAGTATCTTCGTGAATGTCCGTTTTTAAGTTGTAGAGGAACGGTGTTCCTTTTTTTACCACCATCTTCCAATCGTCCATACGTACGGCAATCTGGTCCGTTTCATCAAATTCCCAATACAGGAAATCATGTTTCTTCTGTTTTTTCTTACCCAGCAGTGTGGGAGCAAAAGAAATCCCATCGAAATAATCGACTTCTTTTTCTTTATTGCGATATTTCTTTTCGTAGTCCTTGATGCCGATCACTTCGCAGAATGTGGGCATTAAATCATAAAAAGCACAGATATGATCGTTCACTTTACCTGCCGGTATGTGCCCCGGCCAACGCGCGATAAACGGAATACGTATTCCTCCTTCATGACACTGGCGTTTTATCCACGTAGTTTTCCGTCTCTGCCGAAGAAAGTAGGGTCGGCTCCGCCTTCTTCGTGAGGGCCGTTGTCACTGGAGAAAATAACCAATGTGTTTTCGTCCAGCCCTTTCTCTTTCAGTTTTTTCAGAACTTCACCCACGTAATAATCCAGTCGGGTAATCATTCCTGCAAATTGAGCATGGGTGTGCGTAATAGCATTGTATCGTGAGCCTTCGCTTCCTTTAAACTCTTTGTCCGGGTTGAATTTGGCTTTGTATTCATTCAGGATAGAATCTTCCGGTTGAACGAGTTCCGCATGAGGCAAGGTGTAAGTCAATATGCCGAAAAACGGTTGTTGGTCGTCTTGTTGGTCCAGCCACTCCAATGCTTTCTGATGAATCATGTCGGCCGAGTATTGCGGACGTTTCTGGTAGTCGGGACCATACATCGGATATTTGATGTTTTCATTCATCACCACCCGCACCACTCCGGTGTCGCCCAACGCTTTACTATAACGGTTCAGGAAATTGGGGTAGTAAAGATGAGCCTGAAATTGGCAGATGTAACCGTAGTATTCATCTATTCCCCGTTTGTCGGGAGTAGAACGCGAGCCTTCATATCCTCCCGCCCATTTGCCGAACATACCCGTGGTATAGCCATTGTCTTTCATTATTTCCGGTAAGATTACATGGTCGGAATCATAAGGGTGTTGTCCTACTATCGAATATTCTTGGTTTTGCCCATACAACACGATCGGTACATTTTTCCAGTATTCTTTGTTGCCTCGCACCTCGCAGTGGCCTGAATGTTGCCCTGTCATGAATGAAGCTCTGGAAGGCGCGCTGACGGGACTGCCGGCGTATGCCTGTGTAAAACGCATACCTTCATTCGCCATCGTGTCTATATGAGGGGTGCGGATAAATGGTTGACCGTAACAGCCTAAATCTCCATATCCCATGTCATCGCAGAGAATGAAAAGAATATTGGGTGGAGTATTTGATTGGGGCGGTGTAGTGTTTTCCGGTGCTTTGTTAGTGGCTGTTGCAGCGCAGGTAACAGTGGACATAAGGGTTAGAATGAAAGGTTGTTTCATTGTTTTTGGGGGTTAAGTGTGTTATTATTAGTAGAAAAAGATGTGTCCGGCAAAGAACGGACACATCTTTTTCATCATCTGTTTAACTTAATTCAATGATTTCTTCATTGCAGTTCGTCAGCTTTTCTATTCCTTCATTGGTTACTACCCAAGAGTTTTCAATACCTACGGGGCCTACACCCGGAATAACGATTTTCGGTTCGAGGGCAAAGAACATGCCCGGTTCTAATTGTTGTTTCATGCGGGGAGCCAATACCGGAGCTTCATTAATTTCGAGTCCGATACCGTGGCCGATAAACTTGGCTTGTTGCCCTGTTCCCATAAATTTGTCGGCAAATCCGGCTTCTTTGGCTATTTCGGCAGCTGTGTCGTAAAGCACTTCACAAGCAATGCCCGGTTTGGCGATGGAAGCAATCTTTTCCTGAATATCCAAACAAACCTGATGGGCGGTGTAAGCCTCTTCGGGCAGCTTTCCTATTGAGAATACACGGCTCATATCGTTCATGTAGCCGTTGAAGTTACCTCCCAAGTCCACCATAACGCTCTGACCTTCCTTTAGCGGAGTTTTATTTGCTCCTCCCGGCAAAGCAGGATCAAGTCCCTGTCCACCTAAAGCAAAATCATAGGGCGAGGGGTATCCGGCATTGTCTCCGGTCAGTACGCTACCCATGAATATTTCCATGCTGCGTCCGAATACCCGGAAAATTCCGAGGCAACCTTGCAGACGCATCAGGCGTTCTATTTCAATGGAAAACTCGATGTCCGTCATACCGGGGCGATATACGCTTGGAATCTGCTCGTATGCCTTGGCGTGGGCAATGCCCGAACGGCGGAACATCTCAATTTCTACAGGTGTTTTTACGCTGCGTGCCTGACGAATCAACGGGGTGCCATTTACAACTTCTGCTTCCGGAAACAGGCTGGCCAGACGGCAATATTCCGTATAAGGGAGCTCGTCACCTTCTAACATCAGTTTGGTTGGCATCGGCAATCCTTGTTCTTTCAACAGGTCAACGATTTGTTCCGGTTTGCGAATCGAGAACGAATGTTCTCCTGTGATATTATTAGGGCGTTTGAAAAATAATAGTGCAGGCGAATGAAGGGGGAGGTAAAGATAGCCACTGACTACACAGCCATACGTGTAAATTAAATTTGCATTACAAGTGATAAGTGCGGCGTCAATGCCCTGTGACACCATCAGACTGCGAATCTTGTCACGGCGAAATTTCAATTCGGGTTGTAGCATTTTTTATTTATTACATGATTATTAATTACAAAACTATCAATGGTAAATTATTAGTTGTGAGTTGTTTATCTGATATAACAAATTCACAAACCATTATTTAACCTATCATGCCACAAAGATAATTAATTCCAGCGAAAATATTGTTAATCTCAAAAAATAGCGCTACCCGCGTCCTGTCACAGGAGGCGAGCAGCGCAAACCACAAATACAAATACAACTAAACAAAGTCTTCTAAATAACGCCTTGTCCCATCATTGCGTGAGCTACTTTCATAAATCCGGCAATGTTGGCACCCTTCACATAATTAATGTATCCGTCGGGTTCCGTGCCGTACTTCACGCATTGTGCATGGATGCCGTGCATGATTGCATGGAGCTTTTCGTCCACTTCGGCAGCACTCCAGCTAGGTGCATTGCGTTTTGAGACATTTCCAAACCGGAAGTGGCAACACCGCCTGCGTTGACCGCTTTACCCGGAGCATACATTATCTTATGTTCAATAAAGAGGTCGATTGCTTCGGGAGTACATCCCATGTTGGAAATTTCTCCGACGCAAAGTACGTCATTTTTTATGAGATTTTGAGCATCTTCTCCATTTAATTCATTTTGGGTAGCACAAGGAAGTGCGATGTCTGCTTTCACTTCCCACGGGCGCTTGCCTTCTACAAAGGTAGCATTCGGATACTGTTCTGCATAAGGTGCAACAATGTCATTACCCGACGAACGAAGTTCGAGCATATAGTCTATCTTTTCGCCGCTGATACCATCCGGATCGTAGATATATCCGTCCGGGCCGGAAATTGTAATCACTTTGGCACCCAGTTCGGTAGCTTTGGTAGCTGCTCCCCATGCAACGTTGCCGAAACCGGAAATAGCGACTGTCTTACCTTTTATATCAATACCTTTCGCTTGTAGCATCTGATTTACAAAATACAGACCACCGAAACCGGTAGCTTCCGGGCGAATCAACGAGCCTCCGAATTCTAATCCCTTGCCGGTGAATGTGCCTGTAAATTCGCGAGTCAGTTTCTTATACATACCGAACATATAACCTACTTCACGTCCGCCTACGCCGATATCACCGGCAGGTACATCCATATCCGGTCCGAGGTGACGCCATAACTCCAACATAAAAGCTTGGCAGAAACGCATGATTTCAGCATCACTCTTACCGCGCGGAGAGAAATCGGAACCTCCTTTTCCACCCCCCATAGGCAGCGTGGTCAGTGCATTTTTGAATGTCTGTTCGAAACCGAGGAATTTCAGAATGGAAAGATTGACGGAAGCATGGAAACGGATACCACCTTTATAAGGACCGATCGCATTATTGAATTGTACACGATAACCGAGGTTGGTCTGCACCTCGCCTTTGTCATCCACCCACGTCACACGGAAAGTGAAGATACGGTCGGGTTCTACCAATCTTTCTATGATTTTAGCTTTTTCAAATTCAGGATGTTGATTGTATATATCTTCGATAGAAAGAAGAACTTCCTTCACTGCTTGAAGATATTCAGATTCACCGGGATGCTTAGCCTCCAAAGAGGACATGATTTTCTGGATGTTCATGATACTATATTTTAAAAGGTTAATTCTGATAAAATGTCAACTAATTCACTGCAAATATAGGAAATTTTTTCAAAATTACTTGTTTTAATGCGGATATTTTGATTAAATAATGATAAAATGTCAATTTCTTCTGTTGGAAAACACAAAGCCCCGCAGCCTGTAATGTAAAATACAGGTTACGGGGCTTGTATGTGTTTATAAATAGGAAGTGCCGCTTTAGAATTTTGGTCTCATTCCTAGATTATACATGATGAATCCGTAAATATCAGCTTGTTCTTCCAGTACTTTAGCCATTGGTTTGCCTGCGCCATGCCCGGCTTTGCTGTCAATACGGATCAGTGTCGGATTGGTACCGTCGTTGTCGGCTTGCAGGGTAGCGGCAAACTTGAATGAGTGGGCAGGGACTACACGGTCGTCATGGTCGGCGGTAGTGACCAGTGTTGCCGGATATTTCGTGCCCGGTTTAAGGTTGTGCAGTGGAGAGTAGCCTTTGAGGTATTCAAACATCTCTTTGCTGTCTTCGCTTGTGCCGTAATCGCTTGCCCAGTTCCAGCCGATAGTAAATTTATGGTAGCGGAGCATATCCATCACACCTACTTGCGGGATCGCTACACGGAACAGGTCGGGACGCTGTGTCATGCAGGCACCTACCAACAGACCACCGTTGGAACCTCCTACAATGGCGATTTTATCTTTATTCGTATATTTCTGGTCGATCAGATATTCGGCAGCAGAGATGAAATCGTCGAATACGTTCTGTTTCTGCATTTTAGTTCCGGCTACGTGCCAGTCTTCACCGTATTCACTACCACCGCGCAGGTTTACTTGTGCGTAGATACCCCCATTTTCGAGGAATGGAATACGTGTGGCGCTGAAGCCCGGGTTGAGGCTGATACCGAAGCCACCGTATCCGTAGAGGAATACAGGGTTTTTGCCGTCTTTCTTCAAATCTTTCTTATAAGTAAGGAACATCGGAATTTTTACGCCGTCTTTGCTGGCGAAGAATACTTGTTCGGTCACAAAATCGTCCGAGTTGAATTGTACTTTCGGGGCACGATATAGTTCGTAGGTATTTTGATCCATGTCGTATTTGTAGGTAGCACCCGGGATGGTGAATGAAGTGAATCCGAAGAAACATTCTTTGTCGTCTTTGTTGCCGCTAAAGCCTACGGAACCGAGTGACGGCAGTTGGATTTCCTGGATTTGTTTGCCGTCGAGACCGTAAACGTATGCGTGGTTCGAGGCATCTTTGTCATAAGTAAGGAACAGTTTGCCACCGATCACTTCCGCATTTGAAAGAACAGCTTCCGATTCGGGTACGAGCTCTTTCCAGTCCTCCAGCTTCGGACGGTTGATGTCGGCTACCATGATCCGGTTTTTCGGTGCACCGTAGTTGGTATAAATATAAATCTGGTCGCCGATAACTTCAATCGGGTAATATTGGTAGTCGAGGTCTGTAGTCAGTTGGATGAAAGGTGAATTCGGTTTCTTCAAATCTCGTATAAACAGGTTGTTGCCTCTTCCGGCGCCGGATTCCGTTAGGAAGAGAATCCGTTCGTCTTCACTGGTGCTCGATGTGTAGAAACGTTTCGGATAAGCCGGGTTTTGATAAATCAGTTTATCTTTTGACTGTGGCTCACCGATTTTGTGATAATAGATTTTGTGATTTTCATTCACGTTAGAGAACTCTTTTCCTTTGGTCGGCGCATCATAGGCACTGTAATAGAAACCGTCTCCCTGCCAGGCGGCACCGGTAAACTTGGCCCATTCGATGTGGTCTTCCAGCAGTTTTCCGCTTTCGGTATCCATTACATAAATTTCAGACCAGTCCGAACCGCTGCGTGAAATACTGTAAGCGGTGTACTTGCCGTCGTTTGAGAAATAAAGACCGGTCAGTGCCACTGTTCCATCGTCCGATAGTTTGTTCGGATCGAGGAAAACACGCGGTTCACCGTCCAGTGAGTCCTGAACATAGAATACACTCTGGTTCTGCAGACCGTCATTTTTACTGAAATAATACTTTCCATGTTTCTTGATCGGGGCACTGATCTTCTCGTAATCGGCTAGTGTCGTCAATCGTTTCAGCAGATTTTCGCGGAACGGAATCTGGCTAAGATACTCATCCGTTACTTTGTTTTGTGCTTCTACCCAGGCAGTAGTGGCTGCACTGGTGTCATTTTCTAACCATCTGTAAGGGTCGGGAACTTGTGTGCCGAAGTACACATCTACAGTGTCTACCTTTGCCGTCTCGGGGTAGACCAGCTTTTTTTGTTGGGGAGCGCATGACATCACCATGATTCCACTCATTAATAAAGTTGCTTTTTTCATGTGAATAAAAAGTCTTTTTGAATAAACTTAAAGTTACAAATCTACAAAATAATAAGAGATAAACAAGTAAACTTTATAAAGAAGATGATGGAAAATGAGATTTAAAGAATTAACTTTGCAAAAGTAATCATCAAGTATAAAGGACTATGGGTAATTTTATTACGAGTATCAAGGTTAATCATATTTTTCATTTGGAGAACTTTTGTATACCAATCTCTGAAAATGAAAAAAAACATCTGATTATTACGGGAAAGAACGGAAGTGGTAAGACTATTCTGTTGAATGCAATAGTGGAGCATTTAAGTCAGGTTTGTAATGATAAGATGTTGAGTTTCTTAGATTTAAAGAAAAATTTAGAGTCTAATCAAGCATGGTTGCAGCAAGCTGAGACCACTGGTGATTCGAAAAGTATTGCTTCCGGCCAGAATAATGTTGAATATTATAAAAATAGAATTGAAGAATTTTATGGAAAAGTAGAACTTTCATTCCATGATATATACTCCATCTCTAAGGATTTTTTTAGTCAGAACTTTATTATAGCTTACTATGCTGATGAACGTAAGTCTCTTTTTGTAGAACCGAAGAATCCTGTTAAGCCAGATTTGAAGATGAAGACTGATCTGAAACATAATAAAGTAGATCAGTTCTTGAACTTTATGGTTGACTGTAAAGTGCAAGAGGCCTTAGCTCGTAATGAAGGAAAAACGGAGGATGCTGATTATATTCGTCAATGGTTTGTCGGCTTCCGAAATATCCTTCGTCAGATATTTGATGATACAACCTTAGAACTTGATTTCAATTATAAAGATTACTCTTTCCTCATTCAAACACGCGGAAAGTCGTTTAAATTCACCGAACTATCAGCAGGATATTCGGCTGCATTAGACATTGTAGCTGATTTAATTTTAAAAATGCAATCACAGAATAATGTGGTCCGTGCATACGAGAAAGAAGGAATTGTGTTGATTGATGAAATAGAAACGCATCTTCATTTGGAACTACAAAGAGTGATTTTGCCGATATTGACTACTATTTTTCCTAACATACAGTTTGTTGTCACTACTCATTCCCCTTTTATTCTTAATTCTTTAGAGAATGCTGTTGCTTTTGATTTGGAGCATCGTGAACCAATTGAAGACTTAACGGATTATTCTTATGAAGCATTAGCAGAAGGTTACTTTGGTGTTCGTACAGACTCCAGTGAGATTCAAATGCGTTTACAACGGATGGAAGAATTGATTCGTTCTGATCGGCTTTCTATTTCGGATAAAAGTGAGTTGGAAATGTATCTACAGGATTTTGATAAGATTCCGGAAGCAGTTGCTCCTGCTATTAAAGCTAAATATTATGATCTGAAAAGAGAGTGGCAAAATAAGAATTAATTAAGATGATTAGAATTTGTAAAAATGCAGATAAGCCACAAACTTTAGATAAGAGTTATAATACGGACGAGGTCTGCAAACAATTACTGATGGATCAGAATGATAAATGTTATCTATGCGAACGGCGTTTGACAACTGATTATCAAGTAGAGCATTTTAAATCGCAAGCCAATAATGGAGACTTGAAGCAAACATGGGAAAACTTATTTGTAGCTTGTGGATACTGTAACAATAAAAAGTCGAATAAGTATGATGATATCTTAGATCTGACTCAATATGATATCGAAACTATAATAGAACATTCAAATGATTTTGTTAATCAGAAAGCAATATTTGATAGTGATAATAGAACTTCTGAAGTACTTTCAACGATAAAGTTATTGAATTTATTATTTAATGGAAAACTATCTTATAGGAATTGTCGTGAGCAACGATTTTATGATGAATTTATTCAAAAAATGAATTTCTTTTCTTATGTTGTTGATGAATATATGTCAGGTAAGAAAGAATATTATTATCCGGTTATAAAAGAACAGTTGGATATTCGTAGTGAATATTTGGGATTTAAATATGCAATTATTCATAGTAACGATTTGCTGAAACATGATTTTGGAGATATGACGATTTGGAATAAGAAAGGAGAATGACTTTATGCTTAGTAAATATAAATTAAACCAGCTTTACTTCAAAGATACACAGTTCGCCAACCTGATGACAAGGCGAATTTTTAACGTGTTGTTAATCGCCAACCCTTATGACGCTTTTATGCTGGAAGATGACGGGCGCATTGATGAGAAGATTTTCAATGAATACACCTCTTTATCTTTGCGTTATCCGCCTCGTTTCTCGCAGGTATCCACAGAGGAGGAAGCATTGGCGCAGTTGGAAAATATGTCGTTCGACCTGGTGATTTGTATGCCGAGCACGGGGGATAATGACAGTTTTGATATCGGTCGTCATATAAAAGAGAAATATGAGCATATTCCTATCGTGATCCTGACTCCTTTCAGCCATGGTATTACCAAACGGATTATCAATGAAGATTTGAGTGCGTTTGAATATGTGTTCTGTTGGTTGGGCAATACCGACCTGCTGGTGTCTATTATCAAATTGATAGAAGACAAGATGAATCTGGAACACGATGTGCAGGAAGTCGGTGTGCAGTTGATTCTTTTGGTGGAGGATGGCATTCGTTTCTATTCTTCTATTTTGCCGAATCTGTATAAGTTCGTGTTGAAGCAGAGTCAGGAGTTCTCTACTGAAGCCTTGAATGCGCACCAGCGTACACTTCGTATGCGCGGGCGGCCTAAGATTGTACTGGCACGTACGTATCAGGAGGCAATGGAAATTTATCATAAGTATCAAAATAATATATTAGGAGTAATCACCGACGTCCGTTTCCCGAAAGTGGAGCGGGGGGAGAAAGACGGTCTGGCAGGTATCAAGCTGTGTGCCGAGATACGCAAGAACGATCCGTTTGTTCCGTTGATTATCCAGTCGTCCGAATCGGAAAATTCGTCTTATGCCGTTAAGTACGGCGCTAGCTTTATTGATAAGAACTCAAAAAAGATGGATGTCGATTTGCGTCGTATCGTTTCCGATAATTTTGGTTTTGGTGATTTTATATTCCGTAACCCGGATACCGGGGAAGAGATTGCCCGTGTCCGGAATCTGAAAGAATTGCAAAACATTCTTTTTGCCGTGCCTGCGGAGTCCTTCTTATATCATATCAGCCGGAATCACGTATCGCGTTGGTTCTATTCTCGTGCCATGTTCCCGGTAGCCGAGTTCTTGAAACCGATTACTTGGAATAGTCTTCAGGATGTGGATGCTCACCGTAAAATCATCTTTGAGGCCATCGTTAAGTATCGTAAGATGAAGAATCAGGGAGTTGTGGCTGTCTTTAAGCGCGACCGCTTCGACCGTTATTCTAACTTTGCCCGTATCGGAGATGGTTCTTTGGGCGGAAAAGGGCGTGGACTGGCTTTTATTGATAATATGGTGAAACGTCATCCGGAGTTTGAAGAGTTTGAGAACGCACGTATTGCTATTCCTAAAACGGTGGTGCTTTGTACGGATGTGTTTGATGAATTTATGGACACTAATAATCTGTATCAGATTGCGCTGTCAGATGCGGATGATGCTACGATTCTAAAATACTTTCTGAAGGCAAAGTTGCCTGACCGATTGGTGGAGGACTTCTTTACTTTCTTTGATGTGGTGAAATCTCCGATTGCTATCCGTTCCTCTTCTTTATTGGAAGACTCTCATTATCAGCCGTTCGCCGGAATTTATAGTACATATATGATTCCCTATCTGGATGACCGGTATGAAATGTTGCGTATGCTTTCGGATGCTATTAAAGGGGTGTATGCTTCGGTTTATTTCCGCGACAGTAAAGCGTATATGCAGGCCACTTCGAATGTGATCGATCAGGAAAAGATGGCTGTTATCTTGCAGGAGGTAGTTGGTAATCAATATGGCGATCGTTATTATCCGTCTATGTCTGGTGTGGCCCGTTCGCTGAATTATTATCCGTTGGGGGATGAAAAAGCAGAAGAAGGAACGGTTAACCTGGCTTTGGGATTGGGAAAATATATTGTAGACGGTGGTATGACCCTTCGTTTTTCTCCTTATCATCCTAACCAGGTGTTGCAAACCAGCGAAATGGAAATCGCCCTGAAAGAGACCCAGACCCGTTTTTATGCTTTGGATTTGAAAAATGCCGGGCATGATTTTTCTATCGACGATGGTTTCAATTTATTGAAACTCCATGTCAAAGAGGCGGAAATGATGGTGCCTTGCGTTATATCGCTTCTACGTATGACCCGTATGACCAGATTATCCGGGATGGTTTATATCCCGGAGGTCGGAAGGTGATTACTTTTGCCAATATCCTGCAACATGATGTATTCCCGTTGGCTCGTATTCTGCAATTAGTCTTGAAATATGGTGAACAGGAGATGCGCCGTCCGGTTGAAATTGAATTTGCGGCTACGATGAGTCGTGAACATGATAAATCCGGAACTTTCTATCTGTTACAAATACGTCCTATCGTAGACAGTAAAGAAATGCTGGACGAGGATTTGAACGAGATACCGGATGAAGATGTGATTCTCCGCTCATATAATTCATTGGGACACGGTATCATGAATGATATTTATGATGTGGTCTATGTAAAGACCGATAATTATAGTGCCTCCAACAATCAGCAATTGCCTGGGAAATAGAAAAGATTAACCAACAATTCTTGAATGAAGGAAAGAATTATGTGCTTGTCGGTCCGGGACGTTGGGGAAGCAGCGATACTTGGCTCGGCATCCCTGTGAAGTGGCCGCATATCTCGGCTGCCCGTGTGATTGTGGAAGCCGGACTGACCAATTATCGGGTAGATCCCAGTCAAGGGACACACTTTTTCCAGAATTTGACTTCTTTTGGAGTAGGATATTTCACTATCAACGCCTTTATGAATGATGGGGTTTATAATCAGGATTTCCTCAATGTGCAACCTGCGGTGGAAGAAACGAAATATCTTCGTCATGTCCGCTTTGAGAAACCGATGGTGGTCAAGATGGATGGAAAGAAGAAGCAGGGTGTGGTTTTGATGCCTTTTTAAGTGGAACTCGCAATAATTTTATGTGAAACAAATTTTGGAAGTACTAGGAGGGGCGTTTTTTATGTGTTAGAATTGATAAGATTCTTTTTTCTGACCGTTGGTCTTTTTAACTAAATTAAAATATGACTTAAATCTTCCGTAGCGTACCGTATAGTGTGAATATTAACCTTAAAAATCTATATAGACAGGAAATATGGCCTTATGATCTTAAAAATAGGACATAAAATACAAAGAATTGACCTTGTGTAAATTATTATAAAGCTGTTACTTTGTACTCGTTTTTGTGATCAAATAGATTATTAATTAATTATGAAAATTATGAAGAAGAGTTTATTGTACTTGTTTATGCTTGTTTGTTCTGTTAGCATATTCATGAGTTGTAGTGATGATGACGATGAAGTGAAATATCCGATAGATACAGAATTGGCTGGAGGCTATGTTGGTAATCTGTCTGTGAATGTGGATGGTAATCAAATGGGAACTACTGAAAATCAAAAAATCACAATTTCACAGTCTAATAAGGGAACTAACCAAATTGCATTATCATTGAAGAATTTTACTTTTTTGGTAAATGTTGGTGATATTGAAGTTGATCCTTGCACTGTGAAAGCTATAGATGGTGGTTATGCTTTTGAAGGTCAACAGAATCTAGATTTGGTACAGCCACTTGGTAATTGCCCTGTTAGTATTTCTGGTACTGTGAAAGGTAGCAATATTAATATTGAAATAGGTGTAAAAGTTGGTGCTCCTTTAAATCAAAATGTAAAGGCTACTTTTGTTGGTCGTAAATTGACAGGTAGTGAAAGTTCGGAAGCTAAAATAACAAGTTTTATTATTGACGATGAGGCAGTAGTAGAACAACCAGTTATAAATGAAGAAGCTGGTACGATTGTTTTTGCTGTTAATGAGGAAGTAGAATCTTTAAAGTTTACTCCTATTATTGAAATATCTGAAGGAGCAACTATTACTCCGGCTTCCGGCGTAGCACAGGACTTCTCGAATAATAAGAAAGTGACTTATACTGTGACGGCGGAAGATGGCACCGTGAAAGTTTATACAGCTTTTGTGGAAGGTACTCGCAAGGTATTGAAATATTCTTTTGAAGATTGGAAGGAAGGTACTAAGAATGATGAACTGTTACCCAAAGATTTGTGGGCAGGAAGTGCTGCAGGAGCAGGTATTTTAGGTGGTACTTTGTTGAGAAAGGAAACTAGAGAGGATGGTACGTATGCGGCTAAACTGATAACTTTTGAATATCCAAATGAGCCAAATTCATTAGTTCCGAAGATTACTGCCGGTTCTATTTTTATTGGTAAATTTGATATGATGCCTGCTTTACAAGGTGATAGGTTGAGTTGTACTAAATTTGGTCTTGATGCAGAAACAGTTAGTTTAGGTGGAAAACCGCTTCGTTTTAAGGGTGTTTATAAATATGAATCAGGTTCTAATTATCTTGACGCTTCTAATTATGAAGATGTAAAACCGGTTGATATTAAAGATAAAGGACAGATTCAAGCCGTATTGTATAAAGTGCAAACAGGTGAGGATGGTAAAGAGATTGTATTGACAGGTCACGATGTGAACACTTCGGAATTAAGAGTTGCTGTTGCTAATATTATCGTTGAGGATATTAAAGAATATACTCCTTTTAACATTGAATTTGAATATTTACAAGAGTATGACCGAACCGCAAAATATAAATTTGCTATAATTTGCTCTTCAAGTAAAGATGGTGATTTATTTAAAGGTGCTGGTGGTAGTACTTTGATTGTGGATGAATTTGAAGTAATATGTGAATAAGATTATTATAATATAAGTTGGCATACATTTGATGTGTGTTTATTGTATAAACGAGGGTGTCTATGAGGATATCCTCGTTTTTCTGTAAAATCCTGTATATATATATCAAATAAATATTAAATAGATTTCCCTTACTGTTTTTGGACAGTGGGGAGTTTTTTTGTAGTGAGGGAGAATTATTGTTTGTTTATGGCAATCATACCCAAAATGTCATTCAATATACGATACAGAAAAGGATTTGTTCACTATAGAATAACATCCGGATATAAAGTTTCAATGAATTTGAACTCAGCAAATACTACATAATGGAAAAATATCTATCATACTATCATTTATTTTTATATTAAGCTAGCTGTCAATAAGATAAGTATGATAGATGATTTTTCAAACAGGTATCTATCATATTTTTGTCGCAAAAAACGGGTATCTATCATATCCATACTGCATCCGTTTTAGTGTAGTATTAGGGGAAACACCCATATGAAGCCACAATAATATCCACTTTATAGGATGATAACCTGTATTTGGCAGCTAAATAATCCATTGGAAACGGTAATCTTTTTATAGCCTACATATGTAGGCTGTACAGCCCGCAGCTGTAAACCGTACAGCCCACGTATGCAGGCTGTTTGTCACACAGATGTGGGCTATAAACTTATCGCTGTCAAAGTGGGATTATTAAGCCATACAAGTCGGATTTATATAGGTTTATTGCAACAAAAACAAGCCATCTTACGCCTGTTTGAACCTTATTGGGCTATTTTATTGATGAGAGATACTCGCTTTTTGGTGGTATAGAAACGCGGAAACGCTTACGATATTACCATAAATAAAAAACTACGAGAAGAATTCCCGTAGTTTTCTATTGACACAATATTCTGGATTGTTTAGTATAAAACAATATGCTAAAATGCATATCCAAATCCCACGTTCAAATAAATAGGATACATGGCAAATGAGATTGTATCAAAATCTTTTTTGAAAATATCATTCAGCCCCCACGTTAAGTCAGCGTATACATTTAGATGTTTAAATGCTCTCCATTCGCCGCCTAGTTGTAGTCCCCATTGAAATTTTTGGAGATTTTCGGAAAAATCATAGGTAGCTATGCTTTCCCCAGAGAAAACAACTCGTGAACCTGTTTGGTCTGGAGTACGTAAATGACCGTTGTATACATGTCCGGAGAATCCTCCTTCGATGAGGTATGATATGTATGGACCTGCAGACAATTTCCAACGCTTGCTTATCTTATAGTTAGCAACCACCGGAATTGTCAGATATGAATTTTTAACTTTGGTCTTTACTCCTCCTGTCCATAATCCTTGTAATTCTCCACCATTGGTATTGATAATTTTCATACCGTAATTTTTTACGGTAGCTTCGGTGGTCATATTCTTATTTTCAAGTCGCACTCCTACAGTCATCCCCCATTTGGGATCGAACCACTTCGTCGCATTACCTTCAATTGAAATTGCGATTCCTGGTGCATAACTATCAATTTTACGGATTTCTTTTGGTAGAGGTAATGGTGAAGTTCCACCAATATTGAAACCGGCCTTTATACCATATTCCCATCCATGTAAATAAGACCAGATGATACCTTGGTTTCTTTCTTCCTGTGCTTGAGCTGTGAATATGCTTACAAATAGCAGCACAACTATGATATTGATTGATTGATATTTTTTCATTGTGTTAGTTTTTTTATTCTTTACAAATAAGTTCTAGCTCATCAACGTATAGAGTGCTACCAACAGCCCCTCTAAAATAGGCGCCATCTACGCTGGATGATAGTACAATACCTAATTTATATTTACCGTTTTGTAGTTTCGTATCGTCAATTTCTCGTCCTTTTACTGATTCGAAATATAAAGTAAACTCATTCCATTCATCTTCTGATTCAACGATATCTTCAGGTTTTATTCGTGCTAATAATACTAATTTATCAGAGTTGAATACGTCATCACCATTGAGCATGATAGAATTATTTTCTGCCTCATACATAACAGCATAAATATCACATTTATCCTTTTTTCCGGTTTGTGGCTGTCCTTCTACAGAATAAACTTCCCCAGCTTTAAATTTATAATGTCCTTTTAGTGCTATGGGATGTTTATAAAATTGAAAACCAAAGTTCGTTGCTTTTCTAGGATTTGTCAGTGCATTTTCTACTTCGAATGTTCCGATAAATAAATTCCCAGCAGCAATATACATTTTTACCATTGCACCAAAATCTCCAGTGTTACGGGTTTCTAGCTTTACAGCCTTACCTTTAAAACCATTTGTAACTTGTACTGTTGGGTAATCTATTCTAGAATTAGCCATACCTGTTAATTTAAAACCAGGATTACCGCTTGACCATTGTAGTACTTTAGATATTTCTTGCGAGGTTGCTGGTGTAAATTCGTAAAATGTATCGTATTCACTGGAGGTTGTCAGTAATTCTTCAAAACTGAAAAGGGTAGGTAATTCCGCTAAAATCACATTTACGGTATAAACAGGCTGCCATTGACCGTCTTCTGATGTAACGGTGAATTTACGGGAGTGCGGTTCTTCGCTGAAATCATAGGTAGATTCAGTATCGCCTGCTATTGGAGTATTTACTTTAATTGTAGCTCCTTGTGGAAGTGTAAATTTTAATTTCTGTTTGGAAAGGTCGGCTCCTTTATTTACATATACATTGATTACTTTAGAATCTGCATCGATATTTGCCAATTGCACATCATCGCCTGAACAAACATCAATGGCTGCTTCTGAATTTAATGCTTCATCCTGTATGCAGGAGGATATTGCACATGTAAAGATGAAATAGGCTATTAAAGTCTTAATTTTCATTTGATTTTCCTTTTTAGTTTACTAATTTAGTATCTTCTATAAAACTTGGTTGCAAAGTTAAGTTTCTTTTTTGAAATGCAGCACTTCATCACTTAAGTAATTCAATAAAATTAGTGCCTTTTTAAAATTGATGTTATAAATGAATTATTCCTTTTTACATCCCTGCACTGTTTTTATAATAAATCTAACCACCCTTCGAGGTTCTGTGAGACAATTTAGCTTGCACTCCTGTAAGTGTGGTTTGTGAACATATGACTTGACATACGGTCACGTCGATTTATCTTCCAGCTTTTCTCGGCAATATCCAAGAGACAGTCTTCGGGAATGAGACCGTCAAAGAATGGGAATAATATTAGACTTGTATATACTTTTTCAGAGATTGGCAATGTGAGACTGGTAGGTTCGGCATCGTTGGATTTAATGTAGGCTGTATCGTATTGGAAAGTATAGCCATTTTCATCTTCTGTAAGCAATCCTGCAAACTGGTCTTGGTTGTATATGAGTGCTTGTCTCATAGCTTGTTGAATTTATTTATTGGTACAACCCCCACTTTCATTCCAAAGAGGCTAAGCACTTGATTTACTTTATCAAGACGCAAAGTCTGTTTGTCTTGTTCGAGTTCGCGTACAAAGCGTAATCCAACTCCTGATTTTTCGGAAAGTTCTACTTGGGGCAAGTTATGTTCTTTACGCATTTGCTTGACGTATTCTGATAATGATTTATCATCCATATTATACCCTTTGGGGTATAAATATAATGTAATTTTTCTGTTTTACACCCTTTAGGGTATAAAAACTCCCGCACTTCCTTTCGGAAGGCGGGAGCCTTTAAATAAACTATAGCTTATATATCTTTCGCTGATTATACGATACCTTGTGCCATCATTGCTTTAGCAACCTTCATGAATCCGGCTACGTTAGCACCCTTCACATAGTTTACGTATCCGTCGGCTTCTGTACCGTACTGAACGCAAGCTTCGTGGATATTCTTCATGATGCTCTTCAGCTTTTCGTCTACTTCTTCAGCGCTCCAGCTCAATTTGATAGAGTTTTGAGTCATTTCGAGACCTGATACTGACACACCACCAGCATTAGCAGCTTTACCCGGAGCGTAAAGGATCTTAGCATCCTGGAACACTTTGATAGCTTCCGGAGTAGAAGGCATGTTAGCACCTTCAGATACGGCGATACAGCCGTTTGCTACCAGTTGACGAGCGTGGTCGCCATTCAATTCATTTTGAGTAGCAGAAGGAAGAGCGATATCACATTTTTCACCCCAAGGTTTAGCTCCTTCTACATATTTGCAACCATATTTTTCTGCGTATTCACGGATACGGCCACGGTACAGATTCTTCAGTTCCATGATGTAATCCAGTTTTTCGCGGTCGATACCATCCGGATCGTAGATATAACCGTCAGAGTCAGAGCAAGTAACTACTTTACCACCCAGTTCGATTACTTTTTCGATTGTATATTGAGCAACGTTACCAGAACCGGAAACCAGACAAACTTTACCTTTCAGGTCAGTGCCTTTTGTTTTCAGCATTTCCATCAGGAAGTAGATGTTACCATAACCGGTAGCTTCCGGACGAATCAGTGAACCACCGAATTCGCGGCCTTTACCTGTGAATGTTCCGGTAAATTCATGAGCCAGTTTTTTATACATACCGAACATGAAACCTACTTCACGGCCACCAACACCGATGTCACCAGCAGGAACGTCAGTTTCAGGACCGATGTGACGCCACAGTTCCAGCATGAATGCTTGTACGAAGCGCATTACTTCAGCATTTGACTTTCCACGAGGAGAGAAGTCGGAACCACCTTTACCACCACCCATCGGCAGCGTAGTCAGTGAGTTTTTGAGTGTTTGTTCAAAGGCAAGGAACTTCAAGATAGAAAGGTTTACAGATGCATGGAAACGGATACCGCCTTTGTAAGGACCGATCGCGTTGTTGTGCTGAACACGGTAACCCATGTTGGTCTGAATATTACCTTTATCATCCATCCAAGTCACGCGGAACTGATATACTCTATCAGGAATACACAAACGTTCGATCAAGTTTACTTTATCAAACTCCGGGTGTTTGTTGTATTCTTCTTCAATAGTAGAAAGTACTTCTTCTACTGCTTGATGATACTCCGGTTCATTGGGAAATCTTCTTTTCAGATCGTCTAATACCTTTGCTGCATTCATAATCTTTTTTCTTTAATTGGTTGATATAAAAATAATGTGCTAATTTGACAATTTGCTAATGTGCCGCTCGACTATGTGCTTTTCTGCCGTATAGCAATTTGCACACTTGTATATGGGTACATCGGATTTTTATTTCCGGTTGCAAAAGTAAAGATAAAAATTGAACCAGCAAACATTTTATAAAGAAAAATGCGATAAAACATCAAATTTGATATTTTATCGTAATAATAGGAAAAAAGATATTTATTTGTTCTTTTTGATCGACTTATAGACAGGAATAAATACTAATGCTGCCGAAATGACAAGCATTACTATCGTCATCCCGTCAATTCGTTCGGCTTTTGTCAGAACTAAATAGCAAAGCGCCAACCAAAGCAGGCTGATGCAAACTATTTGTGATTTGGATAACGGGCGTTTCATTTCACTCCTCTTTTCTTTTTGTCAACAATGGCATCGATCACGGCTACGGCTGTGATATTCACAATGTCACGGACGGAACTTTCGAAATCGGTGAAGTGGATAGGTTTGTTCAATCCCATCTGGATAGGGCCGATGAATTCTGTATCCGGGTCCATTGCCTGCAACAGTTTGTAACCGGCGTTTGCTGAACTTAGATTCGGGAAAATCAATGTATTTACGTCTTTACCTTTCAGGCGGGTAAACGGATATTTGGTATCACGCAATTCGCGGTTCATGGCAAAATTAACCTGCATTTCACCGTCGATAGCCAATTCCGGATATGCTTCCTGCATGTGAGCAACTGCTTCGTGCACTTTCACTGGGCTACCTGCAGTATCAGCGCCGAAGTTAGAGTATGACAACATAGAGATAACCGGTGTGTGATTGAAGAAACGAACTGTTTTATCGGACAGTTTGGCGATATCAATCAATGTTTCCGTATCGGGGTGGCGGTTAATCAATGTGTCTGCCAGGAAGTAAGTACCTTTCTTGGAGTTCAGGATATGCATGGTACCGAAGTGTTTGAAGCCCGGTTGGATGCCGATCACTTCTTTTGCCACTTTGATCGTATTGCTATATCTTGTATAAAGTCCGGTGATGAATGCGTCTGCATCTCCTGTTTCCACCATCATCATACCGAAGTAGTTGCGTTCGAACATCTTGTCGTTGGCTTCTTCGTAGGTAAATCCTTCGCGTGCACGTTTTTCTGCAAGGATGCGGGAGTAACGCTCGCGACGATCTGATTCGTCCGGGTGGCGAAGATTAACGATTTCAATACCTTCCAGGCTAAGCTCCATTTCTTCTGCCAGTTTTCCGATAGCTTCGTCGTTTCCTAATAAGATAGGATGACAGATACCTTCGGCTTTTGCTTCAACGGCAGCTTTCAGCATATTCGGGTGGATACCTTCGGCAAATACGACACGTTGCGGTGAGCGGCGGGCAGTATCATACAGTTGGCGGGTCAGTTTGGATTCGTAGCCCATCAATTCGCGCAGGTGAACACAGTAAGCGTCCCAGTCTTTGATTTCTGTGCGAGCCACTCCGCTTTCCATAGCAGCTTTTGCCACTGCGCAGGAAACTTCGGTGATGAGGCGTGGATCTACCGGTTTCGGGATAAAGTATTCCGCACCGAAAGAAAGGTTGTTTACGTGGTAGGCTGCGTTGACTACATCAGGCACCGGCTGTTTTGCCAGGTTGGCAATGGCGTGTACGGCCGCAATTTTCATTTCTTCGTTGATTGCTTTAGCTTGAGTGTCCAAAGCACCGCGGAAGATATATGGGAAACCGATTACATTATTAATCTGGTTCGGATAGTCGGAACGTCCGGTAGCCATCAGTACGTCAGGACGTGCTGCCATGGCATCTTCGTAAGAGATTTCCGGTGTCGGGTTGGCCAATGCGAATACGATGGGCATCGGAGCCATGCTGCGTACCATATCTTGACTCAACACATTTCCTTTTGACAGGCCGAGGAATACATCCGCGCCCTTGATTGCTTCTTCCAGTGTATGGATATCTGTGCGGTCGGTTGCAAAATATCTTTTTTGTTCGTTCAGATCGGTACGTGTCTTGCTGATAACGCCTTTACTATCCAGCATGACAATATTTTCGAGGCGAGCGCCCAAAGATACATATAATTTAGTACAAGATACTGCGGATGCACCGGCACCGTTCACGACGATTTTCACATCCTCGATTTTCTTTCCTGCCACCTGCAAGGCATTTACCAAACCGGCGCTGGAGATAATAGCAGTACCGTGCTGGTCGTCGTGCATTACAGGAATGTCTAATTCTTCTTTCAAGCGACGTTCGATTTCAAAACATTCGGGCGCCTTGATGTCTTCCAGATTGATACCTCCAAAGGTAGGGGCGATTGCTTTCACTGCCGCAATGAATTTCTCCGGATCTTTCTCGTCTACTTCGATGTCGAAAACGTCGATACCGGCATAGATTTTGAAAAGCAGCCCTTTACCTTCCATTACAGGTTTGCCGCTTAATGCGCCTATATCGCCCAGTCCGAGTACGGCTGTACCGTTAGAAATAACAGCTACAAGATTTCCTTTAGCTGTATACTTGTATGCATCCTGCGGGTTCTTCTCAATTTCGAGACAAGGTTCTGCTACACCGGGGGAATATGCGAGTGATAAGTCGGTTTGTGTACTATAAGGTTTGGTAGGCACTACCTCAATCTTGCCGGGTTTGCCCTGTGAGTGATAGAGCAAAGCGGCTTCTTTCGTTATTTTAGCCATGGTATATATGTAATTTGTTAATAAGTTATCAATTGGCTGCAAATGTAGAAATAAAAGTTAGAAATTGTTGCTGTTGATTGGTAATTTCTATTAATTTTATAGCAAAATGGCTGAATTTATGATATGAGATACATAGGATATGCATTTATATCCTATTCTTTTTTAAAAGCTTAGATATTGATTTATTGAAATTTTAACAAGCGCTTTGGTTGTCGGCTTTAGTTATTTCGTTATTTTTGAGTCCATATATGATTTAACCTTATTTGATGATGATTACCACCCAACAACTTCAATTATTGAAGGAAGGAAATAAAAATGCTTTTGAAGCGTTGTATCGTGCATACAATGCTCGCATTTACAGTTTTGTCCTTTCGATGATAGGCGATGCCGGGGTGGCAAAGGATATTACACAGGATATCTTTCTCCAAATCTGGGAGAAACGGCTCAATATTGATTTGGAAGGTAATTTTGACGGTTATCTTTTTAAGATATCCCAAATATGGTATACCATTACGTAAGGCGCGAACTCCTGCTTCAAAATTATGTGGATAAACTATCCAATGAATCGGCTGACGAATCTGTAGAGATAGATGAAGAGTTGGATTATTTATTTTTAGAAGAATATATCCTGAAACTTTTGGAAGAACTGCCTCCTGCCCGTCGGGAAGTTTTTATGCTCTACTGGAAATCCGGGCTGAACTATCGTGAGATAGCTGAACAGTTGGATATATCCGAAAAGACTGTTGCTACACAGGTACATCGTTCTTTGGATTTCCTGCGTGACAAACTGGGGACGATTGCCTTTTCTGTCTCTCTCTTCCTGCACCATATCTAATGCTTAATCTTTAATAAAAGTTAATATCTAACTTATCTTTATTTTCTTGTAGTCCTTTTCTGTCTCTCAAGGCTAGTATATATAGAACAGGAAAATTATGGAGCAACACGATTACATAGTACTATTGGAAAAATTCTTCAAGAAGGAGGCCTCTTCTGAAGAAAGAAGGATACTTATTGAATGGATTCGCAAACCGGGGATTCGTGATGAGTTTAATTCGCTTTGCGAGCAGATGTGGAAAGAAGCAGCTGTCGAAATAGATAAGACAGTGGAAGAAGAAATGTGGAATCATCTGCAGCGGAATTTGGATGAACCCAAAATTCTGTATCCAAAGAAGCGGCGTTGGCAACCTATTATATATAAGGTGGCGGCCACTATATTATTACCGGTTTGTTTGGGACTGGCTACTTATTTCGGAGTAGGACATATAAATAAGGTATCGCAGGATCCTTTCATGGTTGCAGTAGATTACGGGCAGAAAGCGAACCTGACTTTACCTGATGGAACGAAAGTCTGGTTGAATTCGGCTACTCATCTTTCTTATGATGCGGAGTATAACAAATCCGACCGAAAGATTTATTTAGACGGAGAAGCCTATTTTGAGGTGGCAAAGAACAAAGACAAGCGCTTTATCGTCTGCTGCAATGATTTGGAGATAGAAGCGTTGGGAACAACCTTTGATGTGAAGGGATATGGCGACGATCTTTCCGTCACGACACTGTTGGCGGAAGGAAGTGTCAGGGTTTCTAATAAAACGAATACCACATTGTTGAAACCCGGAGAAAAGGTAGAGTATCATAAGAACAAGCAGACATTTACTAAATCGCCCATCTCGGATCTGCGTGAAATCGACTTTTGGCGGAACAATATGTTGATTTTTAATTCAGCGCCTTTAGCAGAGATCGCGACCACGTTGGAGCGGATGTACGGGGTGAAAGTCGTGTTTGACTCGGAGAAGCTGAAGAATGTGCCGTTTTCCGGAACCATCCGGAACAGCAGTTTGCATAATGTATTTTACATTATAAGCCTTACTTATCCTTTGACTTATAAGTTAGAAGGAGATACGGTGAAAATTGGAAGTAGTATTAACTAAAAAAAGACGATTTATGGAAGACACCTCATAATAAAACAAAGAGGGTAGAATTATGTAGCAGCATAATTCCACCCTGAAATTAAATACGGTTTATACATGATAGTAAAAAAGAAATTTTTCCTTATGCGGATAAGGGAAAGGGAATCCTTTTTGCATCACGATTTCACAAAGATAATAAAAAGTCTGATTTTCAGACTTATATTTTAAAGAATTTAAAGCTAATTACTAATGAGAAAACAATTACATATCATATTCAGGCTTGTTATGTTCTGTTGTATCTTGTTGTGTGTATCTCAAGAGGTAAGTGCGCAGATCACTTTCTCTGTAAAGAATCAGACAATACGCCAGACGATACGAGTGATTGAGAAGAAGGCTGATTACAGCTTCTTTTATACGGATAAGCTTCCCGGATTGGATCAAAAGATTTCATTGAAAGTGGACAATGAAAGTATCGATTCGGTTTTAGAAAAAGTTTTCAAAGGGTCACCTATTAGTTATAAGATAGAATCGGGCAAGCAAGTAGTGCTTACCCTGAAAACCGAACAAAACGCCTCCCAGAAAGGAGATAAGAAAACAATAACCGGTGTTGTAGCCGATCGGAGGGGGGAACCTTTGATTGGTGTTACCGTGAGAGTGGAAGGAGAGAATATTGGGACCGCTACTGACATCGACGGACGTTTCTCTTTGGAAGCTCCCATAGGAGCAAAAATCAGTTTCTCCTATATCGGTTACGTTTCCCAGTCTCATACGGTCAATAAACAGAACATCTATAATGTGTCTTTGAGCGAAGATTCGCAAGTGCTGGAAGAAGTTGTCGTAGTGGGATACGGTTTTATGAAACGGAAAGATATTACGACGGCAGTATCTGTGGTTTCTACGGCAGATATTGAAGAGCGTCCGATCATGACAGCCGCACAAGCCATTCAGGGAAAAGCAGCCGGTATTCAAGTTGTGCAGCCATCGGGTATGCCGGGTTCCGGGGTGACCATCCGGGTGAGAGGTGCTACTTCCGTGCAGGCATCCAATGAGCCGTTGTATGTGGTAGATGGTTTGCCGTCGGATGATATTTCGAATATCAGTCCGAACGATATTGAAAGTATGCAAATCCTGAAAGATGCTTCATCAGCAGCTATTTATGGAGCACGTGCGGCAAACGGAGTGGTGTTGATTACGACCAAGAGGGGAAAGATCGGTGCACCGCAGGTGAAAATGAGTGCTTATGTGGGTTTTTCTAAATTAGGGAAGAAGATAGACGCCTTGAATACAGAGCAATATAAAGACTTGATGAAAGACTTGAAAGCAGTTTCGGATGTTGCTCCCAATATTCCTGAAAATGAAACACGCTATGTGGACTGGACTGATTTATTCTTCGGTACGGGTGTTAATCAGAACTATCAATTATCCGTGGCAAATGGAACCGAGAAATTACAATATTTTGTATCCGGAGGTTATTCCGATGAACAAGGTATTGTGGAGAAAGCACATTTCAACCGGTATAATTTCCGTGCGAATTTGGATAGTGAGCAGACAAAATGGTTAAAGATGGCACTCAACTTTGCGTATTCGCATACAGGAGGACAATGGGTGAACGAAAGCCGCAGTTCTTTGCGTGCCGGTTCCATCTTGTCCGTAGTGAATACTCCTCCGTTTATGCAGAAGTGGAACCCGTATGATCCGAACGAATACGACGAACAGGCTTATGGTGCACGTATTCTGAATCCGCTGGCTGCCAATGCTGCGGACAGCAACACGAATACAGATCATATTAATGGTTCGCTCGGCTTTACGGTTGATATATACAAAGGTCTGAAATTCAAAACAACTTTTGGCATTGAACTGACTAATGAACACTGGGATTATTATCTGGACCCGATTTCAACTTCGGACGGACGCGGTACAAAAGGACGTGTGGAAGAGAGTTTCTCACGAAACTTCGAATGGCTGTTTGAGAATTTGCTAACCTATGATTGTTCCTTCAACAAACATAACCTTTCCATCTTGGGAGGAGCCACCCAACAGCGTGCACAATATAACGCATCCTGGATGGCTGGTTTCGATCTGGCAGAGTCTTATCCCGATATTCATTCCATCAGTGCCGCCAATCAGTTGGATAAAGACGCTTGTGGTTCTTCCGCCTCCGCATGGACGCTGGCCTCTTTTTTAGGTCGTATAGCGTACAATTATGACAGCCGTTATTTGCTGACGGTCAACTTCCGTGCCGATGGTTCTTCCCGTTTTGCTCCGGGACACCGTTGGGGTACTTTTCCTTCTGTTTCGGCAGGTTGGAGAATTTCAAGCGAAAAGTTTATGCAACCTTTGCAAAACATTGTAACCGATTTGAAGCTACGTGCCGGATGGGGTATGAACGGTAACCAGGGCGGTTTTGGAAACTACGCTTACATGGCTTCCATGAGTGCTAGTAAACTACCGGTTTCAGAAGGTAACTTATACCCGGGACTAGCCATCAGACCCGGTTCGGCAGCCAATAAAGAACTGACTTGGGAAAAAACAAGCCAGTGGAATCTGGGTCTCGACCTGACAATGTTTGATTCCCGTTTATCCTTCTCGGTGGACGCTTACTACAAAAAAACAACCGACTTATTACTGACAGTCAGTCTGCCGGAGAATGTAGTGCCAAGCAGTGTGACAAGAAACGATGGTGAAATGGTGAATAAAGGTATGGAGTTCACTGTCTCTTCCCAGAATTTGAAAGGCAACTTCCAGTGGAATACCGATTTCAATATCTCTTTCAACCGGAATAAGTTGACGAAGCTCGGCTTGAATAAAGTCTATTATTATGCTGAAATGTATGAATCCAAGGAGAAAGCTGTCATCCTGAAAGAAGGTCTTCCATTGGGAACATTCTTTGGATATATATCAGAAGGCGTCGATCCGGAAACTGGAAATATTATCTATCGTGACCTGAATGGTAACGGCTTTATTGATCCGGAAGATCGCACTACGTTGGGAAATGCCCAACCTAAGTTCATTTACGGTATGACGAATACATTCTCGTATGCCGGCTTCGACCTGTCTGTTTTCTTGCAGGGAAGTCAGGGCAATAAGATTTTTAATGCGTCACGCATCGATATGGAAGGTATGACCGACTTTAGAAACCAGTCGGTTCGTGTATTGGATCGTTGGAAACGACCGGGTATGATTACCAATGTCCCCCGCGTTGGTAATACAGAGAACAATCACAACTCCTCCCGTTTTGTAGAAGACGGATCTTATCTGCGCTTGAAAACAGTCACTTTATCCTATAATTTCCCTAAGAAATGGTTGAATAAAATACATCTGTCTAGATTGCAGGCTTACGTCACCGGACAGAATCTTTTCACGTTGACAAAATACAAGGGATACGATCCTGAAGTAAATGCTTTTGGCGGCGACTCCGTTGCTCAAGGAGTGGACTATGGTACTTATCCTCAATCGAGGGCGGTAATATTTGGTTTGAATGTTGAATTTTAATAGGTGCGAAAATGAAAAACATAATAAAGTTAGCTTATGTCGTACTCTGTGTCTTATTCGTTTCATGCAGTAATTTTCTGGATGAGAAACCGCAATCGGATTTTATGCAGGAGGGTACCGGAACGGAAGATCAAGAGTCTAAATACGGAAGTCTGGCAGATGCGCAAGCCGAGTTGCAAGGTGCGTATGAAAGCTTTAAGGCAGATATATTCCAGTCGGAAAATTACACCATTGGAGATGTACAATCCGATAATTGCTATATTGGTGGAGACGGCGTGGCCGAACAAGAATTTGATTTGTTGAAGCTGACTTCTACCAATTATAAGGTAGAATTGGTCTGGTCACAGTATTATTCAATGGCTGGCACTGCAACCAGTGTGATTGAAAATACGAAAATGATGGATCCTGCCTCTACCGTAGCAGAAGAGCGTAATCGGGTCATCGCAGAAGCAAAATTCTTGCGCGCATGGGCCTACTTCGATATCGTCCGTTTATGGGGAGACGCTCCGATGGTGCTGGATTTGATTCCGACCATTACAGCCGAGAATCTGGATAAATGGTATCCGGTGATGTATCCTGAACGTTCTGTCGCAGATAAAATCTACGACCAGATATTGGATGATCTGAACGAAGAAAATACCATTCGTTACCTGGTAAGCAAAAATAAAGGAGTTTTCCAGGCCACCAAAGGCGCCGCTTATGCTTTGCGTGCCAAGGTGTTGGCAACCAGAGGAGAGAAATCAACACGCGATTATGCCAAAGTGGTTGAGGCTTGCGACAAAGTGATAGCAGAGGGTTATACGCTGGTCGGCAACTTTGATGAGTTGTGGCAACCTGACAAGAAATTCTCTTCCGAAAGTATCTTTGAAGTCTATTACACCTCCGATGCTCCCAACTGGGCTTATTGGGTGTTGCTGAAAGAAGACGACGGTTCGGTGACCTGGAGACGTTATTGTACGCCTACTCATGACTTGGTTGCTAAATTCGACAAGGAGAAAGATACCCGTTATGCATCCAGTATCCTTTGGAAATCGGTTCCTTATGACACCTATTGGCCGGCGGACAGTTATCCGTTGTCTTATAAGATTCGCGAGAAGACTTCCAACATTATTCTGATGCGATTGGCGGATATACTCCTGTTGAAAGCCGAAGCACTGGTAGAGTTAGACCGCACTCCGGAAGCGATTCGAATCGTGAACGGCATTAGAGAACGTGCGGGCTTTGCTCCCTCTTCTCTGGATGAGAATATGGGACAGGCTAGGGGCCGCTTGGCGGTAGAGAATGAACGTCAATTGGAGTTGTATATGGAAGGTCAGCGTTGGTTTGACCTGGTACGTAATAACCGTTTGCTGGAAGTGATGCAGAAACATAAAGACAAAGATGGCAGATTGCTGTTTGCAGGTTTGCAGGCTTTCCGGCAGTTGTGGCCGATTCCTCAAGGAGAGAAAGATAAAAATACCAATCTGACTCAAAATGAAGGTTATTAATGAAAAGAGGAACGTAAAATTTTAAAAGAAAAAATGATGAAACACAATAATCTGTTTTTATGGTTGCTGGGGCTAACCGTTTGCTGGCTGGCTTCATGTAGCGAAGAAGATGGTCGGGTGAAGTATCCATATTCATGTCCTGAACTATCAGGACTACAATTTTCGACTACCGATCAGACTCCTGCTGCCGATTCTCTTTATTTCTCTGTAAAGATTCACGATCCGGAGACTCCTTTGTCTACGCTGGAAGTGAAATTGATGGTGGGTGAAACCTTGGTAAGTTCGCAGTCGATTCGTACGAAAGGCACTGATGTGTCGATTGTTGAGAAAGGAATTTATATCCCGTTTGAGGCTGACTTGGAAGAGAATCAGGAGGCTAAAGTAGTATTGACTGCCATCAATGTGGAAGGTAGTGAAGTCACTCAAACGTTTGATTTCCATATCGTCCGTCCACAGATTCCGGAAGTGCTCTATCTTCACTATAACGGTGAGGTGGTAGAAATGACCCGGAGCGCAGAGAATCCTTATCTGTATCTGACGGAAGTTTCCGGCTCGGAAGAGGGCTATCCGATGGAGCTAACCGGAAAAATATCCACTACGGAATCATTGGACGATGCGGAATTGATTTGGGGAGCTGCTGAAAAGAGTAATACAGCGGTTCTTATTGAAGCGTCGGGACCCAGCTTTGCCTTTGATTACCGGGATTGGTTTGTTGAACAGATCACTTTCGACGTGATGACTTTTAAACTGGGTGTCGTCGGTTTCCAGAAGAACCTGAAAATTAAAGAAACCGAGTTGATAGCCAGTGAAGGATTGTTCCGTGCCCAGATTAGTTTTACTCAAGGTGAAGAATTTGAAATGAGTGGATTTGAAGATGTGGAACATGCTTACAACCGCGACTTCTTTAGTTATAATCCGGACAATGGTAAGTTTACCTTCCTGCGCAAATCAGGTACTTGGGAAATATACTATTCTTCTAAATTCAATTATATTTGGGTTGTACGGATGAGTGATACCGCACCTACTTGTTTCTGGTTGGTAGGACACGGATTCACTTGTGCTCCTGTCTGGAACGAGGCTTACAATAGCGGAGGCTGGAATTTGGAAGATATATCACAGTTGGGATATATTGTGCCGATTGGTGAACAAAAATATCAAACTACCGTGTATTTGAGTAACACTCATGAATGGGAGTCCTTCGAAATCGAAATTTACAGCGATTTGCAATGGAATAAAGATAAAGGTATGGAGTTGCAAGCAGGTTCGTTGTCCGGTGATACGGATGGAATTGAACTATCGGCTTCCAATGGAATAACGAGTGGCGACGGCTTCGTACCTGGCTATTACCGTTTGACTTTCGACACTTCGCAGGGAGTAGGTAAAGAAACATTGCACATCGAACGATTGAGTGATTAATGTCTGAAAGAGTGATATATAGAAAAATAGGAAAGCCTATGAGGAATATACTATATACGATAGGGGGAAGTCTGTGTCTCCTGCTGTTCATGACCGGCTGTAAATCGGCTGACGGGGCGAAAGCCCCCGTGTCATTGACTTGGGAGATGGGAGCTGCCGAAGTGCAGCCCGGCTACTATGAGAACTCATTTATCCTGAAGAATATATCAGATGCTCCTTTGGGAAAGGACTGGATCATCTATTATTCGCAGTTGCCTCGTGAGATTCTTCAAGACGAATCTGCATCGGTCAAGGTAGAGGTAGTAAATGCGAACTTCTTCCGGATGTATCCGGCGGAAAACTTCCAGCCATTGGCACCGGGAGATTCGCTGATTGTGACGTTCTGTTGTACCAACGGACTGAAGAAACTGTCACATGCTCCCGAAGGTACTTACTGGGTGAGTCAGGCAGGCGGCAAGCAAGGTACTCCCTTGCCTGTCGAACTGACCATACAGCCGCTACAAGGAATGGAGGCGGAAGACTGGTATCCCGCACCTGATAAGATATATGCTTCAAACTTGGCGTTAGAGACTACTGCCAAGTTGCAACAAACTGATATTTTCCCGTCAGTAAAGGAAGCGTTTCCGGCTGTCGGTAAAGAAAACGTTACCATAGAAAATAAGGTGAAACTGACTTTTCATCCCGATTTTGCCAACGAAGCAGGATTGTTGAAAGAAAAGTTGGAAACACTCTATGGGCTGGCAGTCATTTCCGAAGCACCGGTAACGGTTCATCTGGATTATTTGCCGCAACAGGAGACGGCTGCGAATGACGAATACTACCGGATGAACACAGGAAATAGTCTGATAAATATTTCAGCTCCTACGTCACACGGCATTTTCAATGGCACGCAAACCTTGCTCTCTCTCTTGAAAGGACAAGAGAAACCGTTCCGTTTGGAAGCTGTATCTATCCGTGACTATCCCGACTTGCCGTATCGCGGACAAATGCTGGATATTGCCAGAAACTTCACGACGGCAGACCAATTAAAGAAGCTGATAGACGCCATCTCTTCTTATAAACTGAACGTGCTGCATTTCCATTTTTCGGATGATGAAGGCTGGCGTCTTCAGATTCCCGGTCTGGAAGAACTGACCTCGGTCGGTGCACGTCGGGGACACACTACGGATGAACTGGAATGTTTGTATCCGGGCTACGATGGCAACTATGATCCGTCTGCACCTACCTCCGGTAACGGATATTATACTCGTGAAGAGTTTATAGATTTATTGCGTTATGCAGCTCAAAGACATGTGCGTGTAATTCCGGAAATAGAGTCTCCGGGGCATGCACGGGCGGCAATAGTGTCCATGAAAGCACGTTATCATAAATATATAAACACCGATCCTGAAAAGGCCGTCGAATATTTGTTGAGTGACGCGCAAGATACTTCCCGCTATGTTTCTGCACAGTCTTATACGGATAACGTGATGAATGTGGCATTACCCTCCACGTATCGGTTTATGGAAAAAGTGATTCGTGAGCTGATGGCTATGTATGAAGAAGCGGAGGTACCTTTGACTACCATCACTTGGGAGGCGATGAAGTGCCTGATGGAGCTTGGATGGGTTCTCCTGTCTGCCGGGCGTTTATGGATGAACATGGAATGACGAGTGCGCATGAACTGTCCGAATACTACATCACGAAGATGGCAGACTATCTGCAACAATATCATGTGCAGTTTAGTGGCTGGCAGGAAACAGCGTTGGGACATTCGGAGGCTACCGACCGCCATTTGAACAGGCTTGCGGCAGGAGTATATTGCTGGAATACAGTTCCCGAATGGGAAGCGGACGAAATACCTTATCAGGTAGCCAACAAAGGCTATCCGGTGATCCTCTGCAACGTGAACAACTTCTATCTGGATTTGGCCTATGATGCTCACCCCGATGAAAGAGGGCTCTCGTGGGCCGGATATGTGGATGAATCTAAAGGCTTTTCCATGCTTCCATATCACATCTATCGCTCTTCGCGTACTGATATGGCTGGCAATCCGGTCGATTTAGGTATTGCGGAAAGAGGAAAAACAGTTTTGACCGCATCCGGCAAGGAGCGTATCCAAGGAGTACAAGCGCAATTGTTTGCAGAAACGATCCGTGATTTCAAGTGGGTGGAATATTATACCTTTCCTAAAATCCTCGGACTGGTAGAACGCGGGTGGAATGCTTTTCCCGCTTGGAGTATGCTGGCAGGAGAGAAAGAACAGCAGGCTTTCAACAAAGCGCTGGCTTTGTTCTATTCGAAAGCGAGTGAGAAGGAAATGCCCCATTGGGCGTCCCGAAACATTAACTTCCGTTTGCCTTACCCCGGACTTTGCCTCAAAGAAGGCAAGCTCTATGCCAACACCCCCATCCGGGGAGGGGAGATACGCTATACGACCGATGGAGCGGAACCAACTCTTGATTCAGCGCTTTGGGAAGCTCCCATAGCCTGTGATGCTTCGGTTGTGAAAGCTAAACTGTTTTATTTAAACAAAGAGAGTGTGACAAGCACTCTCAAAGTAAATTAATCCACAAAAAGTAGACAAGTTATGAACTATGAT
Organism: Bacteroides sp. AM54-2NS; assembly: GCF_003602935.1. Taxonomy (NCBI): domain Bacteria; kingdom Pseudomonadati; phylum Bacteroidota; class Bacteroidia; order Bacteroidales; family Bacteroidaceae; genus Bacteroides; species Bacteroides sp. AM54-2NS. Next base: position 81,971 of record NZ_QTMZ01000022.1, on the reverse strand, counting down.
AAGATAAAAAGAAGCGGTATATTATTCCTGTTGGGAATAGGTGCGATCACATCGTTGTCGTGCAATGACAATGATAATGGAGGGTATCCGGAACGGGTACCGACCCGCCTGTCGGTAATGCCTTTGCCGGAAAGAGTTGATTATAAAGAATCGGTGGTCACTCTTCCGCAGAATGTGACTGTTAGCCAGAATATTCCGGCTTCTACGTCACAACTGTTGAAATCCACGCTGGAAGAGAAACTGTCTCTTTCCGCGAGTGACGCTTCCAACGATCATGCCTTTATCCGGGTGAAACAAGAATCTGATCTGGCCAAAGAAGCCTATCGTCTGACCGTAACCAAAGAGGGGGCCTGCATCTATTATTCGACGGAAACCGGACTTCTTTGGGGAATCCAGACGTTGAGGCAAACACTCGAACAAGCTAATTTCTTCACTTCGGGAAACTCGAAATATCTTCCGATGGTAGATATAAAGGATGCTCCCAAATACGACTGGCGCGGATTCCATATTGATGTGGTACGGCACATGTTTACGGTTGATTATCTGAAAAAGGTGATAGACTGTCTGTCTTTCTACAAGATAAACAAGCTCCACTTGCATTTGACCGACGATCAGGGCTGGCGCATCGAAGTGAAAAAATATCCTTTATTGACGCAGGAGGGAAGCTGGCGTGACTTCGACGAGTATGACAAGAGATGCGTAGAGCTTTCCCAACAAGATTATAACTACGAGATAGATCCTCGTTTTGTGAGAAATGGTTCGCAATATGGTGGTCATTATACACAAGAAGAGATGAAAGGCTTGGTGAGTTACGCATTGGAAAGAGGTATTGATATTGTTCCCGAAATAGATATGCCAGGGCATTTCTCGGCGGCTATCAAAGTGTATCCCGAACTGTCGTGTACGGGAGAAGCTGGTTGGGGAGAAGAATTTTCTTATCCTATTTGCCCTTCCCGGCCGGAAAACTATCAGTTTGTGCAATCTATCATTGATGAAATGGTTGAAATCTTCCCTTCGGAGTATTTTCATATAGGAGCTGACGAGGTGGAAAAGGATAATTGGGAGCAGTGTGAAGTCTGTCAGCAGTTGATGCAACAGGAAGGTTATCAGAAAGTGGATGAATTGCAAAACCGCTTTGTGAAGATAATGACGAACTATGTGAAGGGTAAAGGTAAGAAAGTGATGGGATGGGACGATGCTTTTCTTGAGAAAGATCCACAAGACCTGATCTATACCTATTGGCGTGACTGGCTGCCCGACCAGCCGGGAAAGATTACCCAGAAAGGTTATCCGATTGTATTTATGGAGTGGTCTCGTTTCTATTTGAGCGCAACGCCTCGGACGAAGGATTAAGCTCTTTGTATAACTTCGAGTTCGAACCCCAGTTTCCTAGTATTGTGAAGCAGAATGTATTAGGCTTCCAAGCCTGTGTCTGGACGGAAATGATTCCCAATGAGCGGAAGTTCGGTCAGCATGTTTTCCCTTCTCTTCAGCCTTTTCAGAATTGGCGTGGGGAAGTGACCGCAACTGGATTGATTTCACCAATCGCCTGAAATGGCATGTTAAATGGTTGAATGAGAATGGATTTTACTTCACCAAACCGGGATTTATTTAATCCCGGTGTCATCAGAACGATATGAAATCAGAACGTTTACTTTCATTAGACGTGCTTCGGGGAATCACCATTGTCGGAATGATTTTGGTGAACAACCCCGGGACGTGGGAGTCTGTTTATGCGCCCTTGCGGCATGCCGAATGGAACGGACTGACACCGACAGACTGGTCTTCCCATTCTTTATGTTTATCATGGGTGTTTCTATGAGCTTTGCCTTATCCAGGTTCGACCATCACTTCAGCCGTAACTTTATCACCAAACTGGTGCGGCGCACAGTGATTTTGTTTTTGTTGGGACTTTTCCTTTCCTGGTTTTCGTTGGTGTGTGCGGGGGTGGAACAGCCTTTCTCACAGATACGTATTCTAGGTGTGTTGCAACGACTGGCGTTAGCTTACTTCTTTGGTTCCTTGTTGATTATGAGTGTCCGGCGTCCGGCAAATCTGGCATGGATCTCCGCGATTATTCTGATAGGCTATACTGTCTTGTTGGCTTTGGGGAACGGCTTTGAACTATCCGAGCAGAATATTATTGCCGTTACAGACCGAACATTGTTCGGAGAAACTCATCTGTATCGGGAGTGGTTGCCGGACGGTGGACGTATCTTTTTCGATCCGGAAGGGCTGTTAAGTACCTTGCCGTGTATTGCGCAAGTGATAATAGGTTATTTCTGCGGAAATATCTTGCGGGAGAAGACAGAAATTCATCACCGGCTGTTACAGATATCCATACTGGGTATTGCTCTTTTATTTGCCGGATGGTTGCTTAGTTACGGTTGCCCGTTGAATAAAAAAGTATGGAGTCCGACTTTTGTCTTGGTAACCTGTGGTTTTGCTTCTTTATTTCTTGTGCTTCTCACCTGGCTTATTGATATTCGTAAAAAACAGAAATGGGCGTATCCTTTCCATGTTTTTGGCACGAATCCGTTGTTCATCTATGTGGTAGCCGGTGTGTTGGCTACTCTGCTCGAGGTTATCACAGTTAGTGGAATTAGTCTGCAAGGGAAGGTTTATACCTCCATCCTGCTCATTCTTCCCGACACTTATTTGGCCTCTCTGATTTACGGACTTCTGTTTATCGGATTCAATTATTTGATTGTGTGGGTCTTGTACAAAAAGCGGATCTTTATAAAGATATAAAAAGACAGGTCTGAAAAATGGATCGTTTATACCGATTCTTTTCGAAAGTTGGTTTTCGTAATGAATCGGTATAAACTCTATTCATACTACTGAAATTTCACAAATTATTCGGGGAAACCATAAATAGACTGGAAGAACCTACAATTTCACCTCTTTCGTGAATACTTCCCCGAAACGATTCTTAACCACCACTTTGACAGACTTTGTACCTTTCGCAGGCTGTGCCCGGAAAAGATGCCGTGTATGATAGCCGGTTTTCTTTCCTTTCACCATGTTGATGTAATCCTGGTCTTCATCATCAAAAGCCTGCATGGCACCTTTCAATACTCCGTCTTCGTACCAGTTTACCGTATACGTTCTGTCCCAATCCCAGATGTTGGCTACCACATAGTCTTTCTGGCTTTCAAATTCTCCCGGCTTGTAGAGCCGGAACTGATAATCGGGAGAACAGCCTGTCGCTTTGTAACGCCACTTCACATCGTCACCTTTCACTTCTACCACCAGATAACCGTTCGGCGCTCCGCAACGGTTCACGTGTCCTGCCCACCATGCACCGCAGGCAGCTCCGATATTATGTTCATAAATAGTAGGCGCAGGTTGCTGATTCTCATAGAAATGTGTGTGTCCCGAAAAAATATGAACCTGATACGGTCTTAATAGTTGGAAAAGCGCGTTGGCGTTGCGTGCATTTCCACCGGCCGATACCGTGTTGTTGGCTACCGGAGCGTGTACGTTCAGGAATACGGTGCTTCCTTCGGGCACATAACTTAAATCTTTTCTCAACCAGTCCAGATCTTCCGGTGTGAATCGTTCCGTGTATTTCTTATTACCATCGTAGTCGATGTCTTTCATTGCGATTACATGGATTTTTCCAATGTTGAATGAATAGTTGGCCGGACCGAACGACTGGTAATAATTCTGTTCCCCATATCCGTCTGCCGGATGGTCCGTCTGTGTCATGGACTTGTAGAGCAGGTTGAAATCATGGTTTCCCATTAGTTGGAACATTGTGATACCTAAATTAGAGACGGCTTGCCGGTAAGGAGCATATAAGTTCATGGCATCCCACACAAGGTCGCCCAGTCCCATACCAACGATTTCGAAGTTCTTTAGCGAGTCGGCAGTCTGTTTCAGGTCGGGCACTGTCTCTGTGCGGAAGCGGTCCAGTTGCTTCTCGTTCCTCACTTGCGGATCGGAAATGGCGATATATACAAATTCATCTGCCGGCTTCTGCCGCTTGGTCAGAACGAAGTTGCACTGATTCTCGCTTTTCTTCGCATCCAAATATTGATAGAAGCCGTCGGCTACACCCTCTTTGGAAGGAAGCTCATAGTCTGCCGGAGTAGAGATGTAAACCATCGGATAACGTGCCGGATCGGTGTTCAAAACATAGTTCCCTTGCTCGTCGGTTGTTTTAAAATGCGCACCGTCAGTTACTACTACACCGCTGACAGGCTTACCTGTGTTATCTTTCACACTGCCTTTCACAACAGTCTGACCAAAAGCGGCAACAACATTTAGCTGGAGACATAAGATTGCCGCAAACAACATATTTCTATTACATACTTTTTTCATTGCTTATAACTTTCTTAGAGTGACTTGATTGAATAATGCGATAATCTCTTCCGGTTCGTCTGCCGACTTTACAGCCTCTTCGAAAGACTTGCTGTTATCGTCGAAACACATCACATTGGCACAATCCAGAATGTGTGCCATGTTGGATGTGGCAACTTCCCGGCTCACTTCTTCCTTTTTCAGTGCCTTTTTATAATATTTGTTCACCTTGTTGACTGCCTTGTAAATGGAAGGCTTCAAAATCTCAACGGAAGAATCAGTGAATCCGATCGTTACATCATACTCGTGCGTGTAATTCTGGATGAAAGTATTCCATTTTCCGGTAATGTCACTACCTAGATAATGTTCCGTTTCAAACACCGGTTTAGTTGTCGGAATCTCTCCATATACGTCGAATATAAATGTAGCTTTTGGTTTCTTCCCTACGGGAGTCGCTTCTTTCTCTGCTCTATTTTCTGCTGTATTTCCTACCGTATTCTCCGCAACGTTTCTTGAAACATTTTCCTTTCCGCGGATATTTTCGTTCATGGCAAGTTCTCCTTTCTGTGCCATTGCTGTCATTGTTATATATAACATGACAGCCATACTGATAATTTTCTTCATACACATTGAATTTTAAATTTATGGTTGATACATTTCTTTATTTGCCATATTCCGTTATTGTTGCCACATTAATCGAATATTAAAATCATCACCTCCCATATTCTGCTTGGCAGCCTGATAGTTTTTCAGGTTGGTACGTTGCAGGGCAGCCGGATATTTGAAACGTTTCGGCATTTGGTTGTTGGCATTCGCGATGCCGGGTCCTACGGGCAACACAGGAAAGCCGGTACGGTTATATTCGAACCACTGCTGATAGTCGCAGAAGAACAGTGCAACGAATTTCTGGTTCATGATACGTTCCAAAGTATCGTCATAAGCTGCTTCCGGATTCTCAAAGTAATTGTCGGGCAATACCTGTCCCCACTGTTCGATAGCTGCCTGCACTCCTTTCTGATACGCTTCTTTGGCAGCGTTGCTTCCTCCGTCGATCACCCCTTTCTTCAGTAGTTCCGCTTTGATAAATTCAACTTCGGCATAAGGCATCATGGCAAGTTTCATGGGAGCTTTCGCCATTTCTTGATTCAGTCCCGAAGCCGTGATAGAGGCAACGTCTGATAACCGCTGGGCAAGCCTACATAATCCTTTGTCTGGTCGGGTAGAGTGACCTGCGTTGCATACACTTGCAGACGAGGGTCGTTCCATCCTTTTAGCAGGTCGACAAAGAACTCGGAAATCTGAACGTATGAAGTGAAATCCTGCGGCCGGGTGAGCGGAGCTTCCTGCGGATAAGTTCCGCTGATGGCAAGCAGGGCGGCATCAGCGTTCGATTCGAATACCGGATAGGTGGCGGGATCGGTTAGCATCGTGCGCAATTCCTGTTTCGCGTTGAACTCCGGAACGTCGATCACGCGGAGCAATGCACGCAGGCGGAGCGAGTTGCAGAACTTCTTCCATTTCTTTATACCGGTTGCATCTCCTTTAGACGTGTTGTACAACATTTCGCCCGATTGGTTGTAGATCAGTCCGTTAGCTTCGTCAAACAGTTCGTTTGCCGTTTTCAGGTTGTCGATAATTTGTCGGTACACTTGTTGTTGGGTGTCGAACTTCGGCGCGAGTATTCCTTCATCGGCAGAGCAGGCTCGCTCATCGGGACGTCACCGAAAGCATCGGTTAGAATCTGGTACAGCCAACTTTGCAGTGTGAGTGAGATGGCGTCATAATTGGGTTGTTTGGCAGCCTCCGGGAGTTTTTCGGTGAGACGCGTCATCTCTTTGGCGTTATTGATCCATTTATAAAAGGTAGTCCATGTGCCGTCTCCCTGGCTGTCCGTCATATACCACCATCCGACACCGTTAGTGCTGGAAGTAGATACAGCGCATTGCATCAGGTCGTAGGTGTAGTTGTTGTAGAGTTTCCAGTTGTAGACAGACGTTTCGTAGAGAATCGGGTTGAGCAGTGTGCCGGGATTCACCTCGTCCATGCGGGTGGGGTCCGTATTCAGTTCGTCGAAGCTGGTACAGGAGGTTGTACAGAGTGTTCCGCACACTATTATTCCTCCTGCTATATTCTTTAAAAAATTATAGGTTTTCATGAGTCAGTGTTTAAAAAGATAAGTTAATATTCAATCCGAAAGTACGTGCCGTAGGCAGTGAACCCGTTTCCACACCCGTTACCATCGAACTTCCGTTGAGGGCGGCAGATTCGGGGTCAAATAAAGGATAATCCGTGATGCAGAACAAGTTGCGTGCATAAAACGCTATCGATGCTTTGCTGAAAGGAGTTTTCTTCAGTGTGCTGCCCGGTAATTTATATTCCAGTCTCATTTCACGCAGTTTGAGGAAATCGGTGCTGAAAGTGTTCGTCTCCACGTTTGCCATCCGATAGAACTCTTTATAATAGCTTTCCACGGTTACCACTTTAGTGTTTTTCGAGAAGCTACCGTCGTCGTTTTTCACTACACCCGGGGCAATCATATACATTCCGTCCTGCGGTGAAAGTCCGGCGGTGGCAATGCGCGGATCATCTTTCGACATATAAAATTCCGTTCCCGGCAGACGTCCGTTCAGGGTATGAGCCAGTTTTCCCTGTTCCGTCATTTTGTGGTGAGAGTGCGAATACATTTTTCCTCCCACTTGTCCGTCGAGCAGGACGCTAAGAGTAAAGTTTTTGTAGGAAAATTCGTTATACAGTCCGGCTTTCCATTTCGGATAGGCTGTGGCTACGTATTCAATCTCTCCCGAACGTTCGGGCAGTCCGTTATCATTGATGACAACGTTTCCTTCCGGGTCGCGCACCAGTTTGTAGCCCAGAGGTCGCCTGTCGTACCTCCCACGCGTCCGATGATGGAGACGTTGCCGATACTGCTGATTAACTGATTCTCGTCTGCCCCTTCCGCCAGCGAGATAATCTTGTTTTCGTTTTTAGACCAGGTAAAAGTGGCGTTCCAGCGGAAATCTCTGCTGACTACCGGGGTAACGTCCAATTGGATTTCATAACCACGGTTGCGGACACATCCCGAATTGATAGTCGCTTTGCTGTAACCTGTAGTCGGGTCCATCGGAGCATCCAGAATTTGGTTTTTGGTGCGGTTGTAATAGAATGTGAAATCGAGCCCGATGCGGTTTTGGAACATACGCAGGTCGAAACCGGCTTCGTAGTTGGTTGAAATTTCCGGTTTGAAGTCCTGATTGTACAGTGTGGAAGCAACGACAGCCGATCCGGGGAAATCGCTCGTGCCGTAGTAGGGCGATGTTTTGTAAGGGTCTGTGTCGTTACCCACCTGGGCGAAAGAACCTCTTACTTTCAACAAATTGATTGGTTCCGGCATTAGGAACAGTTCGTTCATCACTGCGCTGACACTGACCGACGGATAGAAGAAGGAACGGTTGCTCTTCGGTAGGGTAGACGACTCGTCGTTACGTCCGGTGACGTCGAGAAACAGTTTATCCTTATATGCGAAGTTGGCTGTGAAATAAAGACTGTTCAATGCTTTCTTTTTGATGACAGTCTGCACGTTCGGGTTGGAGACACCGTTTGCCAGTTTGTAGACTCCCGGCGTAATCAGTCCCACCACCGAGGCGGCGAGCATATCATAGCTCTGTTGCATCATGTTTCCTCCCGCCGAAGCATTGACGTGCAATCCGTTAGCGAAGGAATCATGGTACGTAAATAAAGCGTCGCTGTTTAATTCATAATCGAACACATTCTGTTTTTTGAAGAATCCGTTGCCAAATACCACATCGCTGATAGGACGGTGTTGTTCGCGCTGGTCGGTGGACAGTTGGATACCGGACCGGATCATGAAATCGAACTTGCTGTTGATACGCAGGTTGGCGGAAACGGAGGAGACGTTACTATGTTTCTCTGACGGATTTTCAGATTCGTATAGAATGACATACGGGTTTCCGATGAAGGAACTGTAAGGCTGGAGCTGTTTCACATTTTCCTGTCCGGTACGCCACATCGGGCGCAGCCAGTCGAGGTTGACATTCGGATTCTGGAAGATGAGGAAGTAAGAGATGGAGTTGCTGTTATATCCCAGGGCAGGCGTATTGTTGAGCTTGCGGTAGGTATAGCTCGATTTAAAATTGATGCGCAGTGCCCGCGAAATCTGTTGTTGGGCGGAAATCATGGCAGTGATGCGCTGGAAACCTGTATTGGGAAGAATCCATTCGTTTTTGGTGTGGGTGATGGAAGCCCGCACGCTGCCCCGGTCGGATTTTCCGGTCAGGGCTACGGAGTTGGTAATTGTGTAGCCCGTCTGGAACAAATCCTTGCGGTTGTTTTTATACGCTACCCAGGGAGTCGCTTCGGAGGCACGTCCCTGTGTCACCGGATCATATTGGTAGAATTTCCTGTTGGCATCGAAACGTGCTCCGTATGCGCTACTCGTTCCGCTGGTGCTTGCGTAGCTGCCGTCTTCCGCTTTTCCGTAGGAGTAGTATGGTTCGCCCTCATAGATGGACCCTGCCGGACCGATGTTACTCGGCAGTCCTTGTCCGAATTCATACTGATAATCCGGCCACCTCATCACATCGTCTATGCTGAAGTTACCGCTATAAGATACGCCGATACCTTTGGGTGCGCCGGCTCCCGATTTCGTAGTCACCATAATCACGCCGTTGGCTGCACGCGTACCGTACAGAGCCGTCGCGCTGGCTCCTTTCAATACTTGTATGCTTTCGATATCATCCGGATTGATGTCGGAAAATCCGTTACCGTAGTCCACGGAAAGCTCACTGTTGGAACCTGCACCGTAGGCGACTCCCGGATTGGTCATCGGGCTGCTCATCGGTACACCGTCCACTACCACTAATGCATCGTTCCCGTTCTGATTCAGCGAGACGTCTCCTCGCAGAGAGATGCGGCTCGAATTGAGCGGACCGCCGGAAGAGATAACGCTCAATCCGGCTACCTTACCGTTGAGTGCCGTCGACCAGTTGGAGGGCAGGGCGCTGGTAATTTTGTCTCCTTTCACGGTTTCCGTGGCGTATCCCAGCCTTTTTCTTCACGTTTGATGCCCAGGGCGGTCACTACCACATCATTCAGTTGTTGCGACTCTTCCGCCAGTTTTACGTTCATCGTGTTGCCCGTATAGTTTTTTTGTAGCGTTTTATATCCCACATAACTAAATAGGAGCAAATCTTTGGAACTTAATGTTTTCTTAGTTTTCAGGGAGTAGTTGCCGTCAATATCGGTCACCGTACCGTCTGTCGAGTTTTTTACAGTGATGGTAGCCCCGATTAACGGTTCTCCGCTTTCACTCGTTATTTTCCCTTTCACTGTTGTCTGTGCGTATGCAGAACCACAGCACAGAAATCCAACTGCCAGAGAAAGCAGCCATTTGTTACTTTTCATAATCTTTTTACCTTGCTTCTTTTAATTTATTAAATGCAATAAAGTCGTTAACACCAGTGTTTTTGTTTCACGGTGCAAAGGAAGACAAGGCAGATTAAGATAGTATTACAGATCTGTTAACAAATTGTGTTATATCGTAAACACTAATTAAAGAATCAGTTTGCACTCGTGACAAAGTGGTGGTATGACGGAAAAGGCAGGCAAATTTATCGGATAGTGCATCCGTAATGGTTCATTTCTATAATGAATATAATCAGCAACTTACAAATGTGCAACCAGCGGTTGCGCATTTGCAGGAAGCTTCCATAGTATTGCCGGTAAAACAGCAAAGTTGGTCATAGAACATCGCTTTAATACAATGGGTAAAAGACCTGAAAGCTTGCTATTTTGGTTATTAGATAGAATATTTGCTCTGATACTCCTTCGGCGACATCCCTTCATGCCGTTTGAAATACCTGCCTAGATACGACTGATCGGGAAAACCGAGCCGGTCGGCTATTTCCTGAATCGTCAGTTCGGTGGATTGAAGCAGCACTTTTATCTCCAGGATGGAGAAGTCGTCAATAAGCTTTTTGGCAGCTTCACCCGTCACGCTTTTGCAGATACCTGTCAGGTATTTGGTGGAGATACAGAGCTTGTTGGCGTAGAAGGTTACTTCCCTTTCAGCGATGCAGTTTTCGTGCACCAGTGCGATGAATTTCTTGAAGATTTCATCCTGCCGACTTCCTCCTTCTATTTCCTGCCGGTCGAAGTAGCGGTAACACTTATCGTAAATATCCAGCATAAACGACTGGAGGTGATTTTTAGCAATTTGGTTGCGGAAACGATTTTCGCGGTCGTTGTATATAGCGGTCGTGGCACGTATTAACCCATTGATAGCTCCGGTATTTTCTTCCGGAAGTACGTAACACGGCTTTTCTTTGATGAACCGGAAGAAGATCGGCTCGAAACGGAGGCAGGCTTCGCGAAACATTTCTTTGGGGAATCCGAAGAAAGAAGCTGTGAAATCACTGCTGCTGCCGTTGACGCGGATAATCGTTCCCGGCAAGAGCACGATTTGAGTATTTTCGACAATTTCATAGTCTTTCAAGTCGATCGTGACGTGTGCCCATCCGCTACGGCAAAAATAGATGGCACCCCCTTCCAGTTTCCATAGGCGTTGCATAATTGGAGACAGGTTTTCGTCCATTCCGGCTACGAACGGTTCACGAAATATGGCTAGGCTAGAGTTTTTTGATTCCATTGTTATTCTTATTTTGGGTACAAAAATAGCACTTTTTCACTAAATATCGGTTTTAATGTTCCTAAAATGAACAAAACTGAAGATACTAAGTCCAGTTTTCAATGAAGAAAACAGTCTACCTTTGCCGCGTTCAAAAATATTTAATAGGTAACAGAAAATGAGTAGAAAGGTATGTAAAATGAAGCAGGGATTATTGTTGCTCTGCTGTATGATTGCTGCGACAGGCTGTAAACAGGCTCCCCCGGCACAAATGGAAACAGAATACGAAGTGATGACCGTTGTTCCGGCCGACCGGATGATTTCAAGCGCCTACTCGGCAACCATCCGCGGACGCCAAGATATTGATATTTATCCCCAGGTGAGTGGTACGCTGACTAAAGTCTGTGTGACGGAAGGTCAACGCGTGAAGAACGGACAGACGTTGTTCGTCATCGATCAGGTGCCGTATGAAGCTGCTTTGCAAACGGCAGTGGCAAACGTTGAGTCGGCAAAAGCCTCTCTGGCTACGGCACAACTGACGTATGACAGTAAAGAGGAACTGTATAAAGCGAACGTAGTTTCCTCTTTCGATTTGAGTACCGCGAAAAACTCCCTACTGGCTGCCAAGGCACAGTTGGCGCAGGCAAAAGCGCAGGAAGTGAGTGCCCGCAACAATCTTTCTTATACGGTTGTGAAAAGTCCGGCAGACGGTGTGGTGGGTACATTGCCTTACCGCGTAGGTGCTTTGGTAAGTTCCGCTCTTGCCCAACCGCTGACAACGGTTTCCGACAATTCGGATATGTATGTTTACTTCTCCATGACGGAAAACCAGTTGCTGGGACTCATCCGCCAATACGGTTCCAAAGAAGAGGTGCTGAAAAATATGCCTGCCATCAATCTGCAACTGAACGATAAATCGGCTTATTCCGAACAAGGACAGATCGAGTCGATTAGTGGAGTGATCGATCGTTCGACGGGTACGGTCAGTCTGCGTGCTGTTTTTCCGAATAAGGAAGGATTGTTGCATAGCGGTGGTGCGGGCAACGTGATTGTTCCTGTGCAGAAAACGGGAGCATTGACCATTCCGCAGGTTGCCACTTTCGAAATACAGGATAAGAGATATGTGTATAAGGTAGTGGACGGTAAAGCTCAATCAAACCCGGTACAGGTGACTCGCGTCAACGGCGGTCGGGAATTTATTGTAGATGAAGGCTTGGCACCGGGCGATGTGATTGTGGCCGAAGGCGTAGGATTGCTTCGTGAAGGTACTCCGGTCAAGGCGAAGGCTGCTCAAACTCCAGTGGCAGGAGTGACAAAGGCTAATCAATCCTCATCAGCAGAGACAATCAATCAATCCTCATCAGCAGAGGCAATCAACCAATCCTCATCAGCAGAGGCAATCAACCAATCCTCATTAGCGGAGACGACCGCTCAATCTCTGTCGGCAGAGACAGCCACAGCGTCTTCGGCCACAACTACTGAAAATTAAACCAAGGAGGAATCATTCATGAATTTAAGAACCTTTATAGAACGCCCCGTATTATCGGCAGTCATTTCTATTACGATTGTTGTAGTGGGTATCATCGGGCTGTTCAGTCTGCCTGTTGAGCAGTACCCCGATATTGCTCCGCCTACCATTATGGTGAGTACCACCTATTATGGCGCCAGTGCGGAAACGTTGCAGAAGAGTGTAATCGCGCCTTTGGAAGAGGCGATCAATGGGGTGGAGGACATGACCTACATGACATCTTCCGCCACCAATGCCGGTTCGGTGAGCATCACCGTCTATTTTAAGCAGGGCACCGATCCTGATATGGCGGCTGTCAACGTGCAAAACCGTGTGTCGCGTGCTACGGGACAGCTTCCGGCGGAAGTAACCCAAGTCGGTGTGACCACTTCCAAGCGGCAGACGAGTATCTTGCAGATGTTCTCCTTGTCCAGTCCGGACGAGAGTTATGACGAGAACTTCCTGTCCAACTATATCAGTATCAACCTGAAACCACAGATTCTCCGTATCTCCGGTGTGGGCGATATGATGATTATGGGTGGTGAATATAGTATGCGTGTATGGATGAAGCCGGATGTGATGGCACAGTACAAACTGATTCCGTCCGACATCACCGGCGTGCTTGCCGAGCAGAATATCGAATCGGCAACCGGTTCGTTTGGCGAGAACTCGAATGAAACGTACCAATATACGATGAAGTACAAGGGACGTCTGATTACTCCCGAAGAATTTGGCGACATCGTCATCCGTTCTAGCGATACTGGCGAGGTGTTGAAACTGAAAGATATTGCCGACGTACAACTGGGACAGGACAGCTACGCTTACCACGGTGGTATGGACGGCCATCCGGGTGTGTCCTGTATGGTGTTCCAGACGGCAGGATCCAATGCGACGGAAGTAAACCAGAACATCGACAAATTCCTTGATGAGGCACGCAAGGATCTTCCGAAAGGAGTGGAGCTGACACAGATGATGAGCTCCAACGACTTCCTGTTCGCTTCCATTCATGAGGTGGTGAAGACGTTGATCGAGGCAATTATCCTCGTGATCCTCGTAGTGTACGTTTTCTTGCAGGACTTCCGTTCCACATTGATTCCTTTGGTCGGAATCGTTGTGTCGCTGGTAGGTACGTTCGCTTTCATGGCGATAGCGGGATTCAGTATCAACCTGCTGACACTGTTTGCGCTCGTGCTGGTGATCGGTACGGTGGTGGATGATGCCATTATTGTCGTCGAGGCGGTGCAGGCGCGGTTCGATGTGGGGTACAGGTCGTCCTATATGGCAAGTATCGACGCGATGAAAGGTATTAGTAATGCTGTTATCACTTCTTCACTGGTGTTTATGGCGGTATTTATTCCGGTGTCCTTTATGGGCGGCACTTCCGGTACGTTTTATACACAGTTCGGGTTGACGATGGCGGTGGCAGTAGGTATTTCGGCCATCAATGCGTTGACCTTGAGTCCGGCTTTGTGCGCATTGCTGCTCAAGCCTTACATCAATGAAGACGGAACGCAGAAGAACAACTTTGCGGCACGTTTCCGTAAGTCTTTCAATTCGGCTTTCGATGTGATGGTGGATAAATATAAGACGATTGTATTGCTCTTTATCAAGCGCAGATGGCTCACATGGTCGCTGCTGGCTTGTTCCGTAGTGTTGCTTGTGTTCCTGATGAATACGACAAAGACCAGTCTGGTGCCCGACGAGGATCAGGGGGTGATTTTCGTCAATGTAAGTACGGCGGCAGGCAGTTCGCTCACAACGACGGATGAGGTGATGGAACGCATCGAAAAACGCCTGATGGCGATTCCCCAACTGAAGCACGTGCAGAAAGTGGCCGGTTACGGTTTGCTGGCCGGACAGGGAAGTTCGTTCGGTATGTTGATTCTCAAGCTGAAACCGTGGGACGAACGACCGGATGACGCGGATAATGTGCAGTCGGTGATCGGACAGGTGTATGCCCTTACGGCCGATATTAAAGATGCCAGTGTGTTCGCCATCTCACCGGGTATGATTCCGGGCTACGGTATGGGTAATGCGCTTGAGCTTCACATGCAGGACAAGATGGGCGGTGATATCAATGAGTTCTTCACCACTACCCAGCAATATTTGGGAGCGTTGAACCAACGGCCTGAAATAGCAATGGCTTATTCGACGTTCGACGTGCGCTATCCGCAATGGACGGTAGAGGTGGATGCGGCTAAATGCAAGCGTGCAGGTATCACGCCCGACGCTGTGTTGAGTACGCTGTCCGGCTACTACGGTGGTCAGTATGTGTCCAACTTCAACCGTTTCTCTAAAGTGTACCGCGTTATGATTCAGGCCGATCCGATGTTCCGTCTGGACGAGACTTCGCTCGACAACGCTTTTGTGCGTATGTCCAATGGTGAGATGGCTCCGTTAAGCCAGTTCGTTACGCTGACCCGCAGCTATGGTGCCGAGTCGTTGAGCCGTTTCAATATGTATAACTCTATTGCGGTGAACGCGATGCCGGCCGATGGATACAGTACGGGAGACGCGATCAAGGCTGTGCAGGAAACGGCGGAACAGTCTCTTCCGAAAGGTTACGGCTATGACTACGGAGGTATTACCCGTGAGGAAAACCAGCAAAGCGGCACGACGATGATTATTTTCGGTATCTGTTTCCTGATGATTTACCTCATTCTAAGTGCGCTTTACGAGAGCTTCATTATTCCGTTCGCCGTTCTTTTGAGTGTGCCTTGCGGATTGATGGGTAGCTTCCTTTTCGCCCGGATGTTCGGACTGGAGAATAATATTTATCTGCAAACGGGTCTGATTATGTTGATCGGCTTGCTGGCAAAAACGGCTATCTTGCTGACGGAATATGCTGCCGAACGCCGGAAGGCCGGTATGGGACTGATTGCTTCTGCTGTCAGCGCAGCCAAAGCCCGTCTGCGCCCGATTCTGATGACGGCTTTGACGATGATTTTCGGTCTGTTCCCGCTAATGATGTCCAGTGGAGTAGGAGCTAACGGTAACCGTTCATTGGGTACGGGGGTAGTTGGCGGTATGACTATCGGTACGCTGGCACTGCTTTTCATCGTGCCGACTTTGTTCATTGCTTTCCAATGGTTGCAGGAACGTCTCCGTCCCATACAGAGTGCCCCTACGCATGATTGGCAGATTGAAGAGGAAATCAAAGTGAGCGAGGAAGAAAAGTCCAGGGCTGGAAAAGAGTAATTCTGATTTTCAGACAGAAGAACATAAGTACAAAAGATAAAGTCGGTGTAGTCATATAATTAATGTAATCATATAATCGATGTAATTAATATAAGTATATCACCATCATTAGTTTATATCATAAATTCAGATACAGATTAGACAGTTGCTTAATAACAGCCGTCATTCGAGGAACCATGTAATCCGCGTAATCCGTGCTGATAATATAAGATGAGTATGCAAGAATACTTAGTTGATATAATGAATACAATCATTGTAATAGAACGTTGACAATGACTTCAATATTTGTTCTTTTGTTCTTCTGTCTGAAAGATAAAATAAGCATTTAATTAGGATACAGTGAATCTGTCCTCCTCATTAGTTTATATCATAAATTTATAGTTGAATGAGAAAAATAATAATTCTGTCCGCAGCAACACTCGTTTTGAGCAGTTGCGGTATCTATAATAAATACAAACCGGTATCGGAAGTCCCCGAAGGACTTTACGGCAGCGAGTCAGTGGCCGCCGCCGATACGGCAAACTTCGGCAACCTCTCGTGGCGGGAGGTCTTTACCGATTCGTCTTTGCAAAACCTGATTGATTCGGCACTCGTGCGCAACACCGATATGCAGACTGCCCACTTGCGTGTGAAAGAAGCGGAAGCTACCTTGCTGACGTCCAAACTGTCTTATCTGCCTTCTTTATTCCTTGCGCCGGAAGGAGTTGCCAGTAGCTTCGACCGTGGAAAGGCGACGCAGACTTACTCTCTGCCCGTGACCGCTTCGTGGGAACTGGATATTTTCGGAAAAGTGACCACCGCAAAACGTCGTGCGAAAGCCGCTTACGAACAGAGCAAGGAATATGAACAAGCCGTAAAGACACAATTGGTGGCATCCGTTGCCAACACCTATTACACTTTGTTGATGCTCGATTCGCAATATGAGATAGCCGTTGCCACCGAAGCTGCGTGGAAGGAAAGCGTGAACGCCACCCGTGCCATGAAAAAAGCCGGTATGGTGAACGAGGCGGGACTGGCGCAGACGGAGGCCACTTATTATAATATATGTACCACCGTGCTCGACCTGAAAGAGCAAATCAACCAGGCGGAGAATTCACTGGCGTTGTTGCTGGCTGAAACTCCCCATGAGATACAGCGTGGCAAACTGGGAAACCAGCAGTTGCCGGAAAACTTCTCCGTAGGTGTTCCCTTGCAGATGCTTTCCAACCGTCCCGATGTGCGTAGCGCAGAATTCTCGTTGGCACAGGCTTTCTACACCACAAATGCCGCCCGTGCCGCTTTCTATCCTTCCATCACGTTGAGTGGCAGCGCAGGCTGGACCAACAGTGCGGGTAGCATGATTGTCAATCCGGGTAAGTTTCTGGCTTCCGCCGTAGCTTCTCTGACGCAGCCTCTATTTAATAAAGGCGCCAACATCGCCCAACTGAAAATAGCGAAAGCCCAACAAGAGGAAGCCCGCCTTAGCTTTGAGCAAACCTTGCTGAATGCAGGTGTGGAAGTGAACGAGGCACTGGTACAGTATCAGACTGCCCGCGAGAAAGCCGACTACTATGACAAGCAGGTAGCCTCTTTGCAAACAGCCGCCAAGAGCACAAGCCTGTTGATGAAGCATGGCAACACCACTTATCTGGAAGTGCTGACGGCACAACAGACGTTGCTCAACGCGCAACTGTCACAAGTGGCGAACCGCTTTACCGAAATTCAGGGTGTGATTACGTTGTATCAGGCTTTGGGTGGTGGCCGTATGTAGGGAGGTATGTTTAAAATGGATGGCATCCGTTACATTGACTAACATTTGGTACCTGATCATTTGAATGTTTGTGTATGAAGAGAAAGAGGTGGGCTACCCTGTGAAGGGGAACTCACCTCTTTTGTTTTAGCTGTCTATGTCATATAGGTTAAGAAGGGTTTCTTTAATTCTGTCTTTTTTTCTCTCTATATCAGAACACTCTTTTTTGTTTACCATCAGGTAAGAACTGATTTCTATAAATTCGTAATGTTCAAAACGTTCTTTACCAAATAATTGGGTAGCCATGTTTTTGTATAATCTGAACCTTTGATTGTTGGCTCTTCCTTCTATTTTGTTAGATTCTAAATCTAAACTTTGAGCACCATTTATCACAAATGAAGCTAGTGGGAATTTTTGTAAAATGAGAGGGACAATGCTGGCACAAGTCATAAATATACGTAGAGTTTCTGTATAGTTGTGCATTTTGAGAATTCGGTTATATTTATTATCGAGCTTTTTGTCTCTGGCAGCATAAAACTTGATGGCAAAAATATCATTGGTAACTTCAACCCTGACAATGTATTTTAGTCTTTGACAGATATCTTTTCTGTTTGAGTAGAATTTATAAATATATGCAAAATCAAAAGCGTCACCAACATTTGGTGACGCTTTTTGAATAAATATCATCTTATAAGGCCTTATATTATCCAGCATTACGGTACAAGTCTTATACTTGTATTTACAGGAATATTTGTTTCGTTTACACGATTCCCGTTTCCGACAATTTTTTTGAGAGACACAGTTTTATATTCGCTTATTGATTTCCATCCAAGTCTCTCACCTTTGCTCTTTTTGGTGTTGTTAGCAGCCAATGAAGCTTCTTTCTGTTTTTTTAAACTGTTTCCCATAATTAATGTCTCCTTTAGAGCTATGCCCCAAATATCTGTTTTGGAACGTAATAATGTTATTACTCCGCAAAAATAACAAATATATTTGCAAGAGAGGGTGGCTGATTGTGGATTGATGAGTGCTTTTAACTTCTTTTGTCTAATTACTCTATAACTCTTCGATCATGCTTAAAGGTAAATCAGTACATTCGGCAATAGATTGGTTGTCTATCCCTTTGGCTTTCATGTTCCGGGCTATTTGTAGTTGGGCTTTTTGGGCGCCTTCTTTCATCCCTTTCTCCATCCCTTTCTCCATCCCTTCTTTCATCCCTTTTTGTTCAGCTGCATCCATTGTCACCAAATAATCGCGGTACACCTTGACGCTATTGTCGTATCGCTCCCTGTCTTCCGGAGACATAGAAGCCACATCAGCGATATCTTCCAATTTCTCGAAGACAGCTTTTCGTGCCTTGAACGGCATGCGTTTTAAAGTTTCCATATTATTCAATATATAAATCCAACGTTCAAAATTCGTTTCGCATTCCTCTTCGTTTTTGTTGAAGAGCGGGAGGGCGATAAAGATTTCCCGAAACTTATCCGAGAAAAGTTCTCTTGTTTCCCTGTCACTTAGAATAACATCCGTGCGGAGTTTTATGTTCTTGTCGATGATGAAATTCATCAAGAAACCCCGTATACGCTTTTATGTCAAACTTCCATTCATTGCCTGCCATTCCTTGATTGACGATGGCACGAGACAAATAATAAATCGAGCGTTCTTTGAAGTTGCTTTGCATACGATTCTGCATTTCAACGATAATTTTTTCGCCCGTCTCCGTGGTGCAATACACGTCATAGATGATGCCTCGCCCTTCCGGATATAATGGCAATTGCTCATTATTCAAAACTGTAAGTCCGTTATCACTCGTTCACCTTCGAGCAGGTCGTTCAGAAATTCGATTAGTAACTCTTTAGACACTTCTCTGCCGAATATTAATTTGAATCCGTAGTCGGTGAACGGATTGATAAATTTGCTCATTGTTTTAGGTGGTTTCTTTTTTATGTTTTGTTTTGCAAAGAGACGTTTCTCTTTATACCTAAAAAAGAGGCTTTTTCTTCGTACTACAAAGGTACGATAATTCTTGGTTTTCTATCTTTTTGCGGCAAAAATAAAGTGCTTCCCTGTTTTTTTTTGTTGTGTTTGGCACTCCTGTTCTTTATTGGGTGTTCGTATTGTGTTTCCTTGTTTTACATTCTGTTTGATGTCCGCACTATGTGTTTCGTTTTTATATTCAGACTTTTTCCCGGTTTATCTTCCCCTGATTAGCTTTTTCAGTGTCCCGTTGTATGTGTTCTCAAATTCCGTCGGATGATTGAGCGCCCAAAGAATGTAATCACCCGGTTCGTTCTTTTTGAGTAGGGTAGGGCGGTATTGGGAACTAAGGATTTTCCATAAAATCCCGCCGGGACCTCCCAGTTCTTTACGTCGGGCAAGGGCGGCAATCGCTTTCACTGTCTGTTCGTTCCGAATACCGATTGTTTGCATATTTAGTAGAAGTATAGCTTCCGAACCCCCTCCCGTTTGCATCCCTTCCGAAATCGTTTTCGGAGCTGTTTCTAAGACTGTTCCCGGAGCTGTTTCAGAAATTGTTTCAGAAACCGTCTCCGCAATAGATTCCGTTTTTTCTCTTCCAATCGATTTATCCAAAGACAAACCCTCTACAACGACAGGCGAAGCCTGAAAAACGCTGTTTGACGGAACGGGCGGCATTATCCTCTCATTCTCTTTTTGGCATTTTCCTTGTCTCTCTGTCTCTTTGTCTTTTTTGATTTCAGATTTGATCTCATTTTCCATATCCATTTCCTGTTTACCTTTGATATCTGTATCCGTTTCCTCTTTTGTTTGTGGCATTGTTGTAGCAAAATCATGGGATTCTGTTACATCTTTAAAATCTTCCTTGATAAGCCAGAAATGTTCCAGAGGTAATTTGTATTTTCTCCGGCTGTCGGTGATGATTTTATGATATTGTTCCTGAATGGCCTGTGAAGTCAATACACCGTACTCCTTATATATAAGATCGTCGAACAGCCCCACCGCCAGGCAATCATCAATAATGGCCTGCATTTCCTCCTCCCCGCAACACGCTTCCTGGGCGATGTCGAAGAGCGTGTCTTTGTTCCACGAAATATAATAACCTTTCTCTTTATAAATGAGGCAAAGCAGTGAAGTGAGCGCAGCAATCCCTGCCGCATGGTGGCGACAGGAGATGCGGCGTACTTTTCTGTCCTGCAGAAAATTGACATCGAGGGGAAAATAATCTAATCCGGGTTTGGAAATGCGGGCCATGATGATAAATTACTGATTGTAAATAATTGATAATAAATAACTGATAATTATTGAATAAACTCCGCTTTTACATCGAAGCAGGGGCAGGATTTTATATACTCGTTCGGTGAGATAATACCGTCTCCATTAAGATCGGGACTGGTGTCCCGATGTCCTATCACCTGTTGCAGAGAAGGGAAGACAAGGCGCAAATCTTCTACCAGCCGGACAAGTGCTTCACGCTGCGCTTCCGTTCGTGTGTCGGCAGGCCGACCGTTCCTGTCCAGTCCGCCAATGTAGCAGATACCGATAGACCGATGATTCCATCCCGTGCAATGCGCTCCGTCGAGGGCAACATCCCTTCCCGGTTCAACCGTGCCGTCGAGACGGACGACGAAGTGATAACCGATAGAACGGAAGCCGCGTTGACGATGCCAGCGGTCGATGTCGGCAGCGGTAAAATCCTGTCCCGCACGAGTGGCGGAACAATGGATGATGATGGTGTCTCTCATTGTGAAATCCTCCTTTCTTGTTTGCGTATAGTAGGGGAGGTGAATCCGAAGGCGGCAGCCTCCTCTGCAGACAGTTGACGGTAATATTGCTTTGTCACCGAGTGGTGCACCGGAGTGAAGGGAGCGTGAATCGGTGGTACAGCCGTATCCGTTATTGCCAATGAGTTTAAAAAGACAGGCAGTTGTGATAAAGCCGATGAATTGGCAAAGGGAACTTTCATGAAATCGTTTCCCCGATGTTGCCTTGCACGTAGGTTATGTAGCCATACACGATCCGGATGTTTCAGTTGCAGGATGAGCCAGTGTTGGTGTGACGGTTTCAGACGTTCCTCTCTGCCCATTTCTTTCATAGACGGATAGGCACGTAAAATGATTCCTTTCGCATCCGTTACGGCGCAGGGAGTTTTGCGGGAACCTGTTCCGGTGGGGCGTAATCCTGTGCGGATGGCGTGCATCGTGTTGGTGTATGCATCGCACCATTCAAGGTTTGACACGTGGTTGTTCATTGTGTTTCCGTCAAGGTGGTTTATTTGCGGCAGATGTTTCGGGTTCGGAATAAATGCTTTGGCAATTAAGCGGTGGACGTTGTAATCGGTACAAATTCCTTTATTCAGGAGTGATACCGTTTCATAACCGGTTCCGATGATTTTAGTGCAAAGAATTAACTTCGATTTGCCCTTGAAACTCAATACCCGCCCATGATCTGAAATCATATAGTCGGGGTTTTCTTCAATAAATCTCCAATTTTCCATACTTGATACTGATAAATGTTAATAAAATTATACTCTGTTAAAAAATAGTCGCTTCTCTGAATTTGGCAAGGAGAAACGGCGTTTCCTGCATCTGTTAAACGGCGCTTCCTAGTGTGGAAAAGCGGCGTTTCTTGTATGTGTTAAACGGCGTTTCTTGCTGTCTTCATCTTGCTCTGTAGGAGGTTCGAGCCGTTCGGCACAGTGAATGAGAAATTCTAATTCTTCCCGGCAACCTTGAATCGCTTCTTGCAGGGAGTCTACATTATACTGTCTGCAAAGAGCTTCCCACTCTTTTCGTTCTTGCTGATTCATTCCTTTTTCTTGTAGGTTCATTTTCTTTTTCAGTAGATTCATTCTTTTTCCTGCAGGTTCATCCTTTTTTCCTGTAGATTCATTCCACTTCGATATCCAGAAAATTTTCAGCATGAAAGGTGCGCCAGCCTTTGGCATCGATGTCGTAATAGACGACAAATGTGTTCTCCGGTTTTGGTGTGTACGGGCGGCGGAAACTATGTTCGTAGCCGATGAGTGTACCGGTGGCACGACGGATGGTTCCATCCTGCTTGGTATATCGGAAACAGACGTTTCCGTGATGCATTTGTCGGATAAGCTTTCCTATCCGGTGAGCCGTGACGAGTGCATCGTGTCGGCTCATGCCATTACTTTGCCGGATGACAGCGGCCTGCTTCATAAGCCGTATCCGTTGAAGTGAATGATTCTTTTTGATTTCAGTCATTTTTTTATTCGGTTTATTTTTGATTACGGTGGCAAAGGTAGAAGATGAGTTGCGTAAAGGTTGTCCAAGCTTGACGCATAAAAAGAATGGATACGAATGTGTCATGCTTGAATGAGTCGATGCATTAAAAGATTCGACCCATATTTGAATTTATTCATGGAATAAGAACGAATGTGTCATGCTTGAACACAAATGTTAAAAGAAATATCGGACTTTTGTGGAATATTATAAAAATAAATTATGAAAATGGTAAATAAGAAATTTAAAGTAAAAAGTAGGGATAAACAGAGTAAAACAACCGGTGTCCGTCATAGTGACGACGATGTGAAGAAAGCGGTGGTGGATCGCATTTTTAAGATAGAACAGTTGAATAATATTCCGGAAGGCTATGTGGCGAACAATTCGAATTGTTCGCGTTCTTCAATAGGACGTATATGCAAATGTAAATTTGACGGTCAGAGTCCTATCCCCGATTGGACAACTATTCATAATTATTCTGCTTGTATCATTGGAGAGTCTGAATTTATTCCCGGATTTCCCGAAGTATTGTGTCAAATTTTAAATCTAATTGTTGACGATTCGGCAGATATAGACTGCACGGTGGATAATGACTGCCATATAGACATTGAAATTCGGTTTCATACCTCCAAAAAACTGGTTAAGGATCCTACGGAAAAGGAAGGAGATAAGGAGATAGGGAGAAAGAGGAACAATAAAAAGTAGAATTAAAGATGAAAATAGAAGGAATGGACCGATGACGCGGCTGCTGTTGGCTTTCGTCGGAGGTCACCGCCGATTTAATGAAACCGTCGGGAGAAGAACCCTCGGAATAAAGCGGCTTCGGGCGATATTTTTGCCCGGTTATGAATTTATCTTTTAGACGCGGATAACGGACGCGGATTTTTAAATAGCTGTGCAGCTTTAAAAATCCGCGTCATCCGTGTCTAAAAAATTACTAGTATGCTGAAGGGAAATCCTGCTCGGACACTACGATGGCAAATATCCATTTAAATCACTCTATTTTCATTCTTTTCCGTGCCGTATTTGTTTTTTAGGGTTCTCCCAAAAACTTGAAGAATAGTCCAACTTGAGCCGGAGTAAGTAAGATTGCCTTTTCGCTGTAGCCGGTTTGGGCGAGTGCGGCTTGTAATGCCGTATTTTGGGCAATCCAACTGCGGAGGGTGCGGCGTGCCGAGGCAGGCTGTATGTGAGGCAGATAAAGTGTGGCCAGCTGACTTTTGCTGTAAGTCTGTATGCGGGTAGAGTTTGCCGTCTCCGGCATTTCTTTTGGGCTGACGGAGGTTGCTGTTGTTTCTGTTTTCATTGTCGGTACTTTCTATTATTAGTAGGTGTTCATAATTCGTTTATATCATAATTCGTTTATATCATAATTTAGGCACGGATTACTCCTAAAAAAATAGCCATTAATCAGTGACAGGAACTTATCTGTTTCTTTTAAGTTTATTCTGTGTGAATGCGAAGATACGCTTTTTTATGCCAAGTGGTTCTGCTTTGTACAGAAGCCTCTGTTGGCATAGCTTGTGTAGAAATTGTGCCTTTGGGTTGTCTCTTGTGACGAGTTGTCACATTGTGTTCCTTTGCTTTTTTCCTTTCCTATACTTTTGCCTTCGTAATCGGTTACAGATAGAATTTATTCATTAATCATTAAAAAGAAGAAAGGAAAAAAAGTATGCCATTAATTTACAAACCGTATCAGGCAACGCTTGCCAACAAGGAAGGACAGAAACTTTATTATCCCCGTCTGGTGAAATTCGGGAAAATGGTCAATACGCAGAAAATGGCGGAATTGATTGCAGAAAAAGCCTCGCTGACAGCGGGTGATGTTCATAACGTTATTCGTAACCTGATGTCGGTGATGCGTGAACAGTTGCTCAATAGCCGCACGGTGCGCCTCGAAGGCTTGGGGACGTTTACTATGATTGCCAAGGCAAACGGGAAAGGGGTAGAGTTGGAAAATAAGGTCAGCAGTTCGCAGATCACTTCATTGCGTTGCCAGTTTACGCCCGAATACACTCGTGCCGCCAACGGAAGTGCTACCCGTGCGTTGACCACCGGAGTGGAGTTTGTGCACATCAAGGATGTAGCGGGTTCGTTTGTGGCCGACGATGTCATTGACAAAGACCCGGATGACGATAATAAACCTGGTGGTGGAAGCGGAGAAGCGCCGGACCCGGCAGCTTAACCGGTAACTTGACTGTCAGCCGGACACGACCGACGGTTGACGGTTGACAGTCAAATCCCAACGGATATATAAACGGATCCCAACGGACATAAAACGGATTATTAACTTTTAAAAAGAAAACGGATGAGACTATTATTGGAGAAGTTGCTGGATATTCTTGAAGCAGTTCTGCGTTTCCGCCACCGGAGAAACGGCAAGGCAGAAAAGGATTAGCTAGCTGGAAAAGGCTTGGCATACCTGAAAAAAAAGGTATGAAACGGAATGACGTAAAAACATAGAACGTGCCGTCTGCACGTAGCTCGCGGAACAAGTAAAAAAAACGTGTAGCAACTCATAGAGTAAACATAAGTAAGGAGCAAGTAAAGAAGCTGTCTCGAATGGACGAGGCAGCTTTTCTTTTTTTCGTATTCCGAAAATACTTTTTCGGAAATATGGCGGAAACGAGAATTTTGATGATAATTTTTTTAAGACAGAAATATTTCTGAATGAGGCAGCTTTTTTTGTATCCATTTATTTTCTTCTATTCTTGACCGTATTCAACAAAAAAACTCTATCTTTGTTTTATAATTGAGACACAGCATATAATGGGAAGATTTATCAATCCCTTTACCGATTTTGGCTTTAAGTTTTTATTCGGCAGAGAGGTAGAAAAGGAGTTGTTAATCGACTTCTTGAACGATTTGCTCGTAGGCGAGCACGTAATCACCGACATCAGGTTCCTTAACAACGAACAGCCGCCGGAAGTAAAAACAGAACGAGGTCTTATCTACGACATCTATTGCGTAACCGATACCGGTGAACGTATTATCGTAGAAATGCAGAACCGGGAACAGCCTTATTTTAAAGATCGTGCCCTCTTCTATCTTTCTAGGGCCATTACGCAGCAAGCGAAAAGGGGAGTTTGGAACTTCCAGTTGGATGCCGTGTACGGAGTGTTCTTCATGAATTTCGTGATGGATAAGGATATGCCTCTAAAATCAGAACGGACATCGTTCTTTCTGACAGGGATACGGGGAAGCTCTTCAGCAACAAGTTCCGGCAGATTTTTATCGAACTGCCGAACTTCAACAAAGAAGAGGATGAATGTGAAAATGATTTTGAACGCTGGATTTATATACTAAAGCATATGGATACACTTGACCGGATGCCTTTCAAGGCTCGCAAGGCCGTCTTCGAGCGACTTGAAAAGTTGGCTTCCAAAGCAAATATGACCCAGGAGGAAAGAGCCCAGTATGAAGAAGAATGGAAAGTTTATAACGATTATTTTAATACGTTGGACTTTGCTGAACAGAAAGGCTTACAAAAAGGATTACAGAAAGGATTACAGAAAGGATTACAGAAAGGATTACAGAAAGGCTTGCAAAAAGGTAAAGAAGAAACAGCTCGTAATTTGAAAGAATTAGGTGTGGCTGACGATATTATTATGAAATCTACCGGGCTTTCGAAAGAAGAAATAGAAAAATTATAATTTCTTTCATTCTATTGGAAAGAAAGGTTTTGTCGAAAGTGAAAAAATAGTCTATAACTTATGAAGCAAACGATAGTTGTGGAGACTTTTAACACATCCTTTTTTCGCTTAACACATCCTTTTTTCGCTAAGGGTAAAGTATCTAAAAACTATATATGTCTTTGGGGTGAAATAAACGAATTTGGAATATTATCCACGTTAAAATCAGAAAAAAGTTTTCCGTTTTGGAAAACTTTCTGTATCAGCGAGAAAGAATAGTTTCCCGAAATTTAATGTTAAAAGCTAACCAAGCTATGATATAATCTCCTATCTTTGTATCCGGTTTCGGAACTAAAAAGAGGTTTAGTCAATGAGGGAACGCTGTGCAAATCGGCGACAGTACCCGCTGCTGTAATTCTCTAAGAATCCGCACAATAGGCCACTGCATCGATGCCGGTGTGGGAAGGTGTTGCGGGGGAGGGATAAGTCAGAAGACCTGCCGAAGAGATTTTCTATTTTTAATTTATTAATGCTTTCGGGAGTTAAAGTTATGAACTACGCGGAAATTTGTATCATCAAACGTGATGGTAAAAGAGAAGATTTCTCTATCAGTAAGATTAAGAATGCAATCAGTAAAGCATTCAGTGCAAGTGGAATTCAGGATGAGCAGCAGTTGGTTGCTGACATCACCATGAATGTTATCAGTCAGTTTGCTACCCCCACGATCACCGTAGAAGAGATTCAGGACTTGGTAGAAAAGTCGTTGATGAAAGTGCGGCCGGAAGTAGCGAAGAAATACATCATCTATCGCGAATGGCGGAATACGGAGCGTGATAAGAAAACCCAGATGAAACAGGTGATGGACGGCATTGTGGCTATCGACAAGAACGATGTCAATTTGAGCAACGCCAACATGAGCAGTCACACGCCTGCCGGGCAGATGATGACGTTCGCTTCCGAAGTAACTAAAGATTATACCTATAAATACTTGTTGCCGAAACGTTTTGCCGAAGCGCACCAGTTGGGAGACATTCACATCCACGACCTGGATTATTATCCGACAAAGACGACAACCTGCATCCAATATGATATGGATGACCTCTTTGAACGCGGTTTCCGCACAAAGAACGGTAGCATCCGCACCCCGCAAAGCATCCAAAGCTATGCTACGCTGGCTACTATCATCTTTCAGACCAACCAAAATGAGCAGCATGGCGGACAGGCGATTCCGGCTTTCGACTTCTTCATGGCAAAAGGAGTGGCCAAATCTTTCCGCAAGCATCTGGCATCGTTCATCAACTTCTATGTGGCTATGGAAAACGGAAATCAGGCCGATGAAAAATCCATCCGCACGTTGATTAAAGAATACCTTCCGTCTATCAAGTCCACCGAGGCCGAACGCGAAACATTGCGCATCGCTCTGGTCGCTTTACAGATCATTATAGATAAAGAACACCTTGCCCGCATCGTCGAAAAAGCCTACCAACAGACCCGTAAAGATACACATCAGGCAATGGAAGGATTCATCCACAACCTGAATACGATGCATTCTCGTGGCGGTAACCAAGTGGTATTCAGTTCCATCAACTACGGAACGGACACTTCTGCCGAAGGCCGCATGGTGATCGAAGAACTGCTGAAAGCTACCATTGAAGGCCTCGGCACCAGAGGAGAAGTGCCCGTATTCCCTATCCAGATATTCAAGGTGAAAGACGGCGTTTCTTACTCGGAGAAAGACTTTGAGAAAGCAATGAAAGCGGAGAACATCGAAGAGGCAATGACCGACAGTTACGAGGCTCCCAACTTCGACTTGTTATTAAAGGCTTGCCAGACTACTGCGAAAGCGTTGTTCCCGAACTTCATGTTCCTCGACACACCTTTCAACAAGAACGAGAAATGGAAAGCCGACGATCCGCAGCGTTACATTTACGAACTGGCAACAATGGGTTGCCGTACCCGTGTTTTTGAAAATGTGGCCGGAGAAAAATCTTCTTTAGGACGTGGCAATCTTTCGTTCACCACACTGAATATGCCAAGACTGGCTATCGAAGCCCGTATCAAAGCGGAAAATCTGGTAGAAGATGAACGCAACAAGGACGCCATCGAACAAAAAGCAAAAGAAATTTTCATCGAATCTGTACACCAAATGTCTGCGCTCGTAGCCGACCAGCTTTACGAACGTTATCAGTATCAGCGTACGGCCCTGGCACGCCAGTTCCCGTTCATGATGGGAAATAATGTGTGGAAAGGCGGTGGCGAACTGAATCCGAACGAACAGGTAGGAGACGCCTTGCGCAGCGGTACACTGGGGATCGGATTTATCGGCGGGCATAACGCGATGGTGGCTCTCTACGGACAAGGTCACGGACACAGCCAGAAAGCATGGGACACGCTGTATGAAGCGGTGATGGAAATGAATAAAGTGGTAGACGAATATAAAGAGAAATATAACCTGAACTACTCCGTTCTGGCTACTCCTGCCGAAGGACTTTCGGGACGTTTCACGAAAATGGACCGCCGGAAATATGGAAAAATCCCCGGAGTGACAGATCGCGACTATTACGTCAACTCTTTCCACGTAGACGTGAAAGAACCGATCAGCATCGTTGAGAAAATCAAGCGTGAAGCTCCGTTCCACGCTATTACACGCGGCGGACACATCACGTATGTGGAGCTGGACGGTGAAGCGCAGAAGAATGTGCGTGCCATTGCCAAGATTGTGAAAGTGATGCACGACGAAGGAATTGGATACGCTCTATCAATCACCCGGTAGACACTTGTCATAACTGTGGTTACAAGGGGGTTATCTTCGATAAATGCCCTGTATGCCAGAGTGAAAGTATTCTCCGTATGCGCCGTATCACCGGTTATCTGACGGGCGATTTAAGCTCTTGGAACTCTGCCAAACGGGCAGAAGAGAAGGACCGTGTAAAACATTTGTAGAATAAATGTTTGATAATTGATGAATGGATAATGAACGGTGCTTGATGAAAGCGTTACGGTTCATTATCCATTATTCGGTTATTGCTTGCAGCACGTTACTCTCATCTTGTACTGTTCTGTAACGAGTATTTATTCCACATTTATATGGTTATCATCCATTCTCAAATCTTTATTTTTCATTAGCTATTAAAGAAGTGAATTTACTAGGAACTTATTCTGAAACGATCGTTGACGGTGAAGGTATCAGGTATTCTATTTATCTTGCCGGCTGCTCCCATCATTGTCCCGGTTGCCACAACCCGGAGAGTTGGAATCCGGGAGCAGGGGAAGAACTGACGGAGGAGAAAATACAGTCCATCATCCGTGAAATCAAAGCGAATCCTTTGTTGGACGGCGTTACTTTTTCCGGCGGTGATCCGTTTTTTCATCCGGAAGCGTTCCTGCTTTTACTGAAACGGGTGAAAGAGGAAACAGGGATGAACGTGTGGTGCTACACCGGATACACATACGAAGAAATTAAGGCGCAGCCTCGTTTGAGTGCCGCTCTTGATTATATTGATGTATTGGTGGACGGACGCTTCGAACAGGCTCTTTTCTCTCCATATCTGGAGTTCAGGGGAAGCAGTAATCAGCGGATTTTGAAGCTGAAGTAAATGTAATTCGACATTTAGAGTAAGTTGAATCCAGTAGTTGAGCACTAAAAAAACTTATTTTTCAAAGGAAACAAAAACACCTGTACCGTTGTTTTGTTTACCTTTACGAAACCAAGTGAATCATTTTTCATCACAGAGTAACGCGGTGCTTTTTGGTAGCCGGTGGGGCTTGCGTCTGTGTTTGTGTCTGCTTGATGGTGAAGAAATAAACGACTACTTACAAGAATAAGTTTTTATGGTACAACCAATAAATCCAACTCAAAAAAACGATGAGACCGATGGCTTGCCAATGCCTAAACGTATTTGGGCGGTGGTGTCTGTCGGCTTTGCTCTTTGTATGTCAGTACTGGATATTAACATCGTCAATATCGTACTACCTACACTTTCACATGATTTTGGGACTTCTCCCGCTGTAACCACCTGGATTATCAACGGCTATCAGCTGGCCATCGTTATATCGCTACTGTCTTTTTCCGCTTTGGGTGAAATCATCGGTTACCGGAAAGTCTTTCTTTCGGGCATCGGATTGTTTTGCGTCACTTCATTGATCTGTGCCTTGTCCGATTCGTTTTGGACTTTGACGGTTGCCCGTATCTTTCAAGGGTTCAGCGCTTCCGCCATCACTAGTGTGAATACGGCACAGCTGCGTTACATCTATCCGAAGAGCCAGATCGGGCGGGGGATGGGGATCAATGCAATGGTAGTCGCTATATCGGCTGCCGCCGGACCATCTGTGGCGAGCGGTATTCTTTCCATTGCCAGTTGGCACTGGTTGTTTGCCATCAATGTGCCGTTAGGACTCACTGCATTGCTTCTCGGCATCAAACATCTGCCACGACAGGAGGAGCGTACGAAACGTAAATTCGATTACATCAGTGCCATCGCGAATGCGGTCACTTTCGGTCTGCTCATTTACACGCTGGACGGATTTGCCCACCATGAGAAAATGGACTTCCTTTTCATTCAACTGATTGTGTTGGCAGTGGTCGGTACCTACTACGTGCGCCGGCAACTGACGCAGACCACTCCGCTGCTCCCTCTTGATCTGCTGCGGATTCCGATTTTCCGGCTGTCCATCCTGACTTCCATCTGTTCTTTCATAGCACAAATGACAGCGATGGTTTCTTTGCCTTTTTTCCTCCAGAACACTTTGGGACACAGCGAAGTCATGACCGGACTTCTACTCACACCGTGGCCGTTGGCTACGCTTGTCACGGCTCCGTTGGCAGGATATCTTGTCGAGCGCATCCACCCCGGTATCTTGGGAAGTGTCGGGATGGCTCTGTTTGCCGTCGGACTTTTCTCGCTTTCCAGTCTGACTGCCGAGTCGTCCGATATTAGTATCATTCTGCGTTTGATGCTGTGTGGTGCAGGATTCGGATTGTTCCAGACACCGAACAACAGTACGATTATCTCTTCCGCTCCTACGCAACGTTCGGGCGGAGCCAGTGGTATGTTGGGAATGGCCCGCCTGTTGGGACAGACCACCGGGACAACATTGGTCGCATTACTTTTCAGCTTCGTTGCTCATGACCGGAGTACGGCTGTCTGCCTTATGGTAGGAAGTGGATTTGCTGTTGTGGCGGCTATCGTCAGCAGCTTGAGACTATCGCAGCCTTCCACTCTATAAAAAAAGTATCCCGGATGAGAGAGGAGTGAATACCTGTTCTCATCGGGATTGTTTTTTATGTTTTTCTTCTGTCGTTTGGTCTGTTAGAAGAAGAACCTTAGAATATCGTTGAAGTTAGCCCATATCAACAGACCGAAGAGTAGAATCATACCGGTCATTTGAGCGTATTCCATAAATTTGTCGCTCGGTTTGCGGCGAGCTATCATCTCGTAGAAGAGGAAGAGCACGTGGCCGCCGTCCAATGCGGGGATAGGGAGGATATTCATGAAAGCCAGAATGATGGAAAGGAAGGCTGTCATATACCAGAACTGGTGCCAATCCCATGTAGCAGGGAAGATACTGCCGATTGTTCCGAAGCCACCTAGCTGTTTGGCTCCTTCTTTCGAAAAGAGGTATTTCATGTTTCCTACATATCCTTTCAGGGTTTTTACGCCGAGGGAGACACCTGCCGGGAAGGATTCGAAGAAAGTATATTCTTTTTTCACCATAGGGAGCAGGCGGTCTGTGACGAGACAGGCGGTTACACCCATCAGGTAGGCGGAGTCTACACGCATATTCAATGTGTCGGTTACGCCGCCACGCACATAGGTCAGTGTAATCAGGCGCGGATCTATGCTGTCTTTGAGCAGGGTTTCCGCGTTTTTCTTACGTTCTGCCATCGCTTCTTTGAAGTCGGAGAAAGAAATCGGTGTTCCGTTCAGGGCGATAATGCTGTCGCCTGGTTGGATGCCTGCTTGTGCGGCAGGAGAATTCACCATCACACTGTCTATCACATACGGGAAACGGTAGGAGGCAAAACGGATGCTGTCTGCCAGAAGGCGTTGCATCAAGTCTTCAGGGATATAAACGGAGGCTTTCGCACCGTTGCGGATAACGCTTACTTCGCGGGCGTCGGCAATCTGGCTCAACATATCGCCGTCATAACGTTCAAAAGGAACGCCGTCGGCAGAAAGAAGGATGTCGCCGTCCTGAAAACCTACGGATTTGGCTGTTTCGTTGAAATCCATACCGAGAGGAGCTTCCTGCACCTTTATATATTGGTCGCCCCACGCAAATAGAATCATCGAGTAGATGAACAGGGCCAACAGAAAGTTGAACAGTACGCCACCCACCATGATTAGCAGACGTTGCCACGCCGGTTTGGAACGGAACTCCCACGGTTGTTCGGGTTGTTTCATCTGCTCGGTATCCATCGACTCGTCAATCATACCGGCTATCTTGACATAACCGCCCAATGGCAGCCAACCTACTGCATATTCTGTGTCACTTTTCTTGGGCTTGAATTTAAACAGGGTGAACCAGGGGTCAAAAAATAAGCAGAATTTTTCTACACGCACCTTAAACAAACGGGCAAAAAGAAAATGCCCGCCTTCATGAATGATAACGAGCAAAGATAAGCTCATAATCAATTGCAGGGCACGAATCAAAAATGTTTCCATATAGTCTATTTACAATTTAAAGCCTTCACTGGATTCTCTGCCAAAGAGAAGATATAAAGGCTATTTTCAATTTATATTAATACTAATCAATTTCTCTATTTTCTTTATTCCTCTACGAAATGAATTATATCAGACTTGCTGCTATCTTTCTTGCTTCCGCATCGGTAGCCACATAATCATCGTAGGTCGGGTTGGCAATGAAGGTGGCCCGTTCCATTGTTTTCTCTATCACGTCGCTCATGCCGAGGAAGCTGATGCCGTCTTTCAGGAAAGAGGCTACCACTACTTCATTGGCGGCATTAACGATGCAAGGCATGTTCCCTCCGCGATACATCGCTTCGTAAGCGAGTGCCAGATTGCGGAAACGTTTCGTGTCGGGTTGCTCAAACGTCAGGTTCGTGCATTTGGAGAAATCGAGCCTGTCGAAAGAAGAACTGATACGGTCGGGATAGGAGAATGCATACTGGATGGGCAGGCGCATATCGGCATGCCCAACTGTGCTTTTACAGCTCCGTCTTCAAACTGCACCATCGAGTGAATGACTGATTGCGGATGCACAACCACCTCAATCTGACTGGGTTGAACACCGAACAACCATTTGGCTTCGATCACTTCAAAACCTTTATTCATCATAGAAGCAGAGTCAATCGTGATTTTTGCTCCCATTTCCAATTGGGATGTTTCAAGGCCTGTGTCTTAGTCACGGACTTCAATTGTTCCAAAGTGTAAGTGCGGAACGGACCTCCGGAGCAGTCAATATCACTTTCTCAATCGGATTGCCCACTTCTCCCGCTAAACACTGAAAAACGGCGGAGTGTTCAGAGTCTACCGGCAGAATCGGAGTGCGATATTGTTGTGCCAGCTGGTTAATCAGTTCACCTGCTACTACCAATGTTTCTTTATTTGCCAACGCAATCGCTTTCTTGGCACGGATCGCGTTGATTGTCGGCTTCAGTCCGGCATAACCGACCATGGCTGTCAGTACCATATCAATAGGACCTGCTTCCACAATCTGACAGATAGCGTCGGTCCCTGCATACACCTTGATAGGCAGGTCGCTCAATGCTTCTTTCAGTTCGGAATACTTTTCTTCGTTGGCTATCACTACCACTTCCGGCTGGAACTTCCGTGCCTGGGCAATCAGTAGTTCCACACGGTTGTTGGCTGTCAGTGCGTATGCTTCGTACAGGTCGGGATGCTCTTCGATGACTTGCAAAGCCTGCGTCCCGATAGAACCTGTGGAGCCTAGAATAGCTATTTGTTTTTTCTTTTTATTAGTCTCTATATTCATTTTATCTATTTCTTCCTATTTTGTTGACAAACATATCATCGCTGATTATCACTTATATCTCATCACTCGCCATATCTCATCATTCATCATTGATAACCTAAAAAACAATGTATTTTTCCGGATTTACCGGATGACCTTTATACCAAAGTTCGAAGTGCAGGTGCGGCCCTGTACTAAGTGTTCCGCTATTTCCTACCAGGGCGATGGCTTCGCCTCCTTTCACCCGTTCACCTTCCTTTTTCAGGAGAGAGCCGCAGTGTTTGTAGATCGAAATTAAATCCTGGTTGTGTTGCACGCCAATCAGATAACCGGTTTCAGCGGTGTATGTACTAAGGATGACGGTTCCGTCCATGGTTGCCAGTACGCTTTCGTTGGGATTGGCGGCAATGTCAGTGCCGTAATGTTTCTTTTCGGCATTGAAGTGGTCGGACACCATGCCTCGTGTCGGACGGTATAATATCAATCCGGTCACGTCCGGTTGGGAAGTGATGGAGGTCAGATTGTATTTTTCATTCTCCTCATATTGGCGGCGGAATTCTTCTTCCCGCTTGGTTCGTTCCATCAACGTGTCTTCACGGGCAGCAGTCAGCGAATCAAGCGTTTGCACGCTGTCGATAGGCACTTTCCCGCTGAAAATGTCCTGAATATTCATGATGTAGAGGTTCTGCTTGTTGAGCACTTGTTGCAAAGAGTCTACACGCAGCGCATTATCTACAATCTGTGTACGGACTTCACTGTTCATATATCCCGGAAGATAATTGCGCAACGGGGTGAAAGTAATGATGCAGGAAGCAATCAGGAAAAGCACTGCCAGCACGCAAAGTAAAACGGATAGTCCATTGAGCTTGGATACACGAAGTCCGACAATTTCTTCAAGTGTATTTTCATTAACGATCGTTAGTTTATACTTGAACTTGAAATTTTTCCAGAAAGCTTTACTTCGTCTTCTCTTTGGCATCTTTGGTAATTAAAGATTAAAAATTAAACTATTAAAAGGGGCTGCGGCCGGACTAATCTTTGTTTTGCCACGGATGACACGGCTTCCCAGTGAATTTTGATTAATGAAAACCGTGGAATCTGTGTCATTCGTGCCTGATTTATCCGGGAGCTGTGTCATCCGCGTCCAACTCCTCCAGATTGAGTAACCCTTCGGGAAGTTCCACGGTGATGAGTTTCTGTTTCTGATCTATTCCTACGATAAATTCCTCTTGGGCGGGAACGAGTAGTTCCTCTTCTTCTCTTTCAACCACAAAAAGGGTGTTTACCGTAGTGTTATCTACATCTATCACTTCTCCCAGAGGTCCGTGATGAATGTCTTCCATTTGGAAACCGATAAAGAAGTTCCAGGACAATTCGCCGTCTTCCGCTTCTTCCGCATGCTTTACGGGGAAGTAAACTTCGATGTTGGTGAACATTCTGGCACGTTCGGCGGTGTCTATTCCTTCCAGTTTTACCAAAGCGGTGGAGTCGGAACGGAAACGGTACTCTTCAATGAAGAAGGGCACGAAAATACCGTCGAGCAGGCATATCAGATAATCGCAGTCCACACGGTCGAAAATGTCGTCCGTAAACGTAAACTGCAATTCGCCGTGAATACCATGCGGTTTATTGAATAATCCTATCTTATATACTTCTTCTTTCTTTATCATATTCGGGTGATTCTGGCTCCGATAGCGTTCAGACGTCCTTCGATGTTCTGATAACCACGGTCTATCTGTTCGATGTTACTAATGGTACTGGTTCCTTCGGCGCTCATGGCGGCAATCAGAAGGGCGATACCGGCACGTATATCCGGTGAAGTCAGGCGGGCACCGCGCAACTTGAAGCCATGATTGTGTCCGATGACTACGGCACGGTGAGGGTCGCAGAGGATGATCTGTGCACCCATATCGATTAACTTGTCCACAAAGAACAGGCGGCTTTCGAACATCTTCTGATGGATCAGTACGCTGCCTTTGGCTTGTGTGGCTACAACGAGCATCACACTAAGCAAGTCGGGAGTCAGTCCCGGCCAGGTGGCGTCGGCTATCGTCATGATGGAGCCGTCGATGAATGATTCTATCTGGTAGGTTTCCTGTGCGGGAACATAAATGTCATCTCCTTTCTGTTCGAGCTTGATGCCCAGGCGGCGGAAGCTCTCGGGGATGATTCCAAGGTTCTCGTAAGAAACGTTCTTAATGGTAATTTCGCTTTTTGTCATGGCTGCCATACCGATAAAACTGCCGACTTCAATCATATCGGGCAATACGGTGTGTTGCGCGCCATGCAATTCTTCCACACCTTCAATAGTAAGCAGGTTGGAGGCAATTCCGCTGATTTTCGCTCCCATCCGGTTGAGTAACCGGCAGAGTTGTTGCAGGTAAGGTTCGCAGGCAGCGTTGTAGATGGTAGTAGTGCCTTTGGCAAGCACGGCAGCCATTACGATATTGGCTGTTCCGGTGACGGATGCTTCGTCCAGCAGCATATAGCTTCCTTGAAGTCTGTCGGCTGTTATTTCATAAATGCCCCGTCCTTCATCATAACGGAAGTCCGCTCCTAAATTCTGAATACCTACAAAGTGGGTGTCCAAACGGCGGCGACCGATTTTATCTCCTCCCGGCTTGGATATCAACGCTTTGCCGAAACGTGCCACCATAGGGCCAATTAGCATGACAGAGCCTCGCAGACTGGAGCATTTCTTTAAAAACTCATCGCTTTCCAGATAAGCCAAGTCTACATTCTCTGCTTTAAAACTATAAGAATCAATGCCTTTCTTTGCAACCGTCACTCCCATCTCGCGCAAGAGCTGAATCAAGTTGTTGACATCAAGAATGTCAGGTATATTGTTCACTGTTACCTCCTCAGCGGTTAGCAATGTGGCACAGATTATCTGCAAAACTTCGTTTTTAGCTCCTTGCGGGTGAATCTCTCCGCAAAGCCGATGTCCTCCTTCGATTACAAATGAAGCCATTAATTAAAGTATTAAGTGTGATTAAAGTATTAAGTATCAAGTGTTAAGTATTAACCGTACGGTATCGCACGCTAAGTAAATAAGTAAAAGAAATCCAACCAGTGCCAACAAATGGCTGCGATTAATACTTAATACTTATTTCCTATTTTCTTAGTATCTTCTCTTGTTGTTCTGACGATTGTTGGTATAGTTCGTCTTCGGACGATAGTTCTGGTTCAGGCGTTCTGCCATCAGCCGGACGATATCGTCAGTCATTTGGAGTTCCCCGTTGGAGAGTTCGTACAGGTCTTCGGCGATCTTTTTGTCGTCCACTGTATCTTTGTTCCATGCCAGGTAGTCCTTCTTCATGTGGTTGCAGATGAGGGCAATCAGGTTTCTCTTTTCGTTTCCTTCGGGGAATTCGATTGCTTTCTTTATCAGCACTTCCAGTGTGCGTCCGTAGTGGCGATAACGCATACGGGCAGTGGAGTAGGGGATCGGATCCGGACGGGTCACCAAGTTGTCCTTACGGATGATTTCATACGGGTAGTCAATATCCAGCTCAAAACCGGACATGATAGCCAGATGATCCCAGAGCTTGTGCTTGAAGTCGGGCACATCACGCAAATGGGGGAACATATTTCCCATAATGTTGATGATGGTGTTGGCACAACGCTGACGTTCTGCACGATCCTGAATGGTCAACGCATAATCTACCATGTTCTGGATGCTACGCCCGTATTCGGGAAGCGGCATTCTTTTCTGTTGAGTATTGTATTGCATTTATTTAATTGAAAGTTTAAAATTAAAAATTAAAGAAGTTTTTTTGGCATGGAAGCAACGAATTCTTTCAGGTAGAAAGGTTCGAAGTAAGCCACGTCTTTATAATCTTCGTCGGCTATTGCTTTTTCTGCCAGCGGGAACATCATTTTAGCCAACGGGTGAATATTGTCGATAAAATGTGCGTTCGGATGCGTGATCTGTTCGCGGCATTTGTCGGCCCCGTTTCCAAAGAAATAAACCGGCTGCTCGTTCAGAAACTCCAAGTAAGAGTTTTCGTCTACAATATCGGCAGCTACTGCACGTTTCACCTGAAGTCTGCGGTCATAAACGGCTGCGTATACTTCCATGCGGCGGGCGTCGATCATCGGACAAAGCAAAGCGTCCTCGGGCAAGTCGTGATACAACAACACCGGAACAGTCAATACTTCCAGCGTCGGAATACCGATCAATGGGACGTTACGTCCGTAACAAACTCCTTTCGCCATAGAAACCCCGATTCGAAGTCCGGTATAAGAACCCGGCCCGCAACTCACTGCGACTGCATCCAAAGGGATGGCATGACTGTCTATGAAAGACAACGCTTCATCTACAAAAACTCCTAAAGACACGGCGTGTGAAGGGCCTTTCAAATCTTCTTTCACAAAAATCGTCTGTCCGTCTTGACTGGCCGCTACCGAGCAAACAGAGGTAGAGGTTTCAATATTCAGTATACACGACATAAAAATCAGCTTATTAAATTGTCGCAAATTTACATGATTATTTCCAATTCTTAAAATATTCGTGTACTTTTGCACAAAACTTTAAGGTTATGATACAGTCTATGACAGGATACGGCAAAGCTACGGCCGAACTTCCTGATAAAAAAATAAATGTAGAAATCAAGTCGCTCAACAGCAAGGCAATGGATTTATCCACTCGCATCGCTCCGGCGTATCGTGAAAAAGAGATTGAAATCCGTAATGAGATTTCTAAAGTGCTGGAACGTGGAAAGGTTGATTTCAGCCTGTGGATCGAGAAGAAAGAAACGGCAGAAAATGCGACTCCTATCAATCAAGTATTGGTGGAAGGTTACTACAAACAGATTTTGGCAATCTCGCAGAATCTTGGTATTCCTGTTCCTGCCGACTGGTTTCAGACATTGCTCCGTATGCCGGATGTGATGACTAAAACGGAAATCCAGGAACTGACCGACGAGGAATGGAAAATGGTGCATGCCACTGTGCTCGATGCTATCAGTCATCTGGTAGATTTCCGCAAACAGGAAGGTGCTGCACTGGAAAAGAAGTTCCGTGAAAAGATCGCCAATATCTCAAGCCTGCTCGAAAAGATCGCTCCTTACGAAAAAGAGCGTGTGGAAAAAGTGAAAGAACGCATCACGGATGCTCTCGAAAAGACATTAAGTGTGGATTACGACAAGAACCGCTTGGAGCAGGAATTGATCTATTACATTGAGAAACTGGATGTCAATGAAGAAAAACAACGCCTTAGCAACCATCTGAAATATTTCATCAGTACAATGGAAAGCGGTAACGGACAAGGTAAGAAACTTGGTTTTATCGCCCAGGAAATGGGTCGGGAAATCAATACGTTAGGTAGCAAGTCCAATCATGCCGAAATGCAGAAAATCGTTGTTCAGATGAAAGATGAGTTGGAGCAGATTAAGGAGCAGGTGTTGAACGTGATGTAATTTACTCACAATAAATTCATTTACGATAATTCATTTACGATTAGACGATTTACGATGTGCGATTGAAGTTAGTATTGCGAAATAATAGTGTACACATTTGGGTATTTATAAATTCAAAAAGTAATATCAACCGTACATCGTAAATCGTCTAATCGTAAATAACTTAATGTCAAATAAACTTTAATAATGACCGGTAAACTAATTATTTTCTCTGCCCCGTCAGGTTCGGGCAAATCTACTATTATCAATTATCTGCTGACGCAGAATTTGAATCTTGCGTTTTCTATTTCTGCTACCAGCCGTCCTCCGCGTGGGACGGAGCAGCACGGAGTGGAATATTTCTTTCTTACGCCGGAGGAATTCCGTTGTCGCATTGAGAACAACGAATTTTTGGAGTATGAGGAAGTATATAAGGACCGTTATTACGGAACGTTGAAGGCACAAGTGGAAAAGCAACTGGAAGCAGG
This sequence comes from Bacteroides sp. AM54-2NS, assembly GCF_003602935.1. NCBI lineage: Bacteria > Pseudomonadati > Bacteroidota > Bacteroidia > Bacteroidales > Bacteroidaceae > Bacteroides > Bacteroides sp. AM54-2NS. Next base: position 41,907 of record NZ_QTMZ01000022.1, on the reverse strand, counting down.
TCAGAATGTTGTGTTTGACGTTGATGTGGTAGGTGGATGTAATATCAAGAAGTTTTATGGTGACCGTGCGTTGTCAGTGTTCATTCAACCGCCTTCGGTGGAAGAATTACGTTGCCGGTTAGAAGGGCGCGGAACGGATGCCCCGGAAATCATTGAAAGCCGTATTGCTAAGGCGGAATATGAATTGGGCTTTGCTCCGCAATTCGATTGTGTGATTGTCAATGACGATTTGGAAGCAGCGAAGGCAGAAGCGTTGAAAGTAATCAAAGAGTTTTTAGCCGAAGAATAAGACTTGAGAATGTACAAGAAGAATTGTAACACCCGAAAATGGATGTATCTGTGTGCCGTCACCGGTGTGATGAATCTTCTTGCTTTTATTGTATGCCTTTATTTTCAACAATGGTTCATAAGCGGCATTGCGCTACTTCTCACAATCAGACAAGCTATTGTTTTACCGAAGTGGAGAAAGAAAATAAAGCAAGAAAGAATAGCGGAAAATGAATCAAGTTAAAACAAGAAAAACCGGAATCTTCAGCGGGTCATTCAATCCGATTCATATCGGGCATCTCGCTTTAGCCAATTACCTTTGTGAGTATGAAGGGTTGGATGAAATATGGTTTATGGTAAGTCCGCAGAATCCTTTGAAAACGAAGGTAGAGTTATGGAGCGACGAGCTTCGTCTTCAATTAGTGGAGTTATCCATCAGTGATTATCCTCGTTTTCGAGCTTCAGACTTTGAATTTCATTTGCCCCGTCCTTCGTATAGCGTATATACACTGGAAAAACTTCGTGAAACGTATCCTAACCGGGAATTTTATTTCATTATCGGTTCCGATAATTGGGAACGTTTTGGACGCTGGTATCAGTCCGAACGCATCATTAAAGAGAATCAACTCCTCATTTATCCTCGTCCCGGCTTTCCGGTAAAAGAAGAGGAATTGCCGGAAACCGTGCGTCTCGTTCATTCCCCTGTTTTTGAAATCAGTTCCACTTTTATTCGGGAAGCCTTGAGTGCAGGGAAAGATATTCGTTACTTCCTGCATCCGAGAGCTTGGGAGCTATTAAGAAAGATAATATACGCCTTTGAATATATTATAATATGTGTCCGGCAGAATATAACGGATAATTTGTCAGCCACTCTTGTTCCCGATAATCTGACATGGAAAAACGGATGCCATGTAGTTCTGGATTCTTTTCAACAAAAGAACGCAGACTTTTCGACTGTAAATTTTCTTCAGCTTTCACTTCGACCGGAATAATACAGATTTCTTTTTGCAAAAGGAAATCCAATTCTCCTTTGGAAGTATCTGAAGACCAGTAATAGATATTCAAGCCTTTCACTGATTTCAGTTGTTGTAACACATATTGTTCGGTAATTGCTCCTTTATAATCGGTAAATAAAACATTGCCTTCCAATAATGCTTGTGGGGGGAGTCCGCTCATTGCTCCCATTAATCCGGTGTCTAGCATAAACAGTTTGAATGCGGAAAAATCTTCGTAGGCCGATAAAGGTATTCCACCTTTCTTTACCCGGTTTACTTTATAAATAAGACCGGCATCTATCAGCCATTCTATGGCCAGTTCAAAATCCTTGGCTCTTGCTCCTTCTTTTATAACTCCATAAATGAATTTGCGATTTTCTTTAGCCAGTTGTGCAGGAACCGAACGCCACACCATACGAATCCTAGGGACTTCGGCAATAGGAGCGTGTTTGGAAAAATCACGGTCATAAGAATCCAGTATGTTTTGTTGCAACTGGCGGACTTCGGTATAGTCTTTATGCTCAATAAATGCATTGACTACTTCGGGCATTCCTCCTACGAAATAGTACTGTTTAAGGAAGTCGGTGAATTTAGAACGGAAGGTAGAAATGAGGTTCCAATCTTGCTTTGCAAGCAAGCTGACAAAAGACTCTTGTCCGATAGCTTCTAAAAACTCGGAAAAAGAAAGTGGATATAGGTCTATAAAATCGACTTTTCCCACCGGGAAAGAGTCATTTTGATGCATAGCGATGCCCAGTAAAGAACCAGCTGCAATAACATGATACTGTGGCGCTTTCTCCAGGAAATATTTCATGGCTGTCAAGCCGCGTGGGGCTTCCTGAAGTTCGTCAAAAAGAATTAAGGTATCTGTATCTACTACTTTTCCGGTTACTAACTGGATAGCCATCAAAATACGTTCGATATCAAAATCTTTTTGAAAAACCTCTTTCATCACTTCATTGTCTTCGAAGTTGATGTAGGCAAACTGTTTGTAAGCAGTAGCCGCAAACTCTTTCATAAGCCATGTCTTTCCTACCTGACGGGCTCCGCGAATAATCAAAGGCTTTCGTGTAGACTTTTCTTTCCAATCGTACAATTGTTGCATTGCATTTCTTCTCATACTTCTTTCTTTTATTGTCAGCTACTTATAGGTACAAATGTAAGCACTAAAAAGGATAATAACAAAAAGTCGTATCCTAAAAGTGTGGTATTTAACAAAAAGTTATACCCTAAAAGTGTGGTATGTTACAGAAAGTCGTATCAGAAAAGTGTATGATGCTGCTATTTCTGTTTGTTATTGTACCAAGTTACGATACCTTACTCCGTCAATCGATGAAGAGTAATGACGATGATTTCTGCCGGAGCACCGACACGGATTGGTAACTTTGAAGTTCCTATTCCGTTTGTTATAATCAAAGGTGTTTTTGCTGTATTATATGCCAGTCCGGTGATAAAACGATTGCCGTAGTGTGAGTTCAGTGCCGGGGCGACTCCGAATACACGGACTTGTCCGCCGTGTGTATGTCCTGCGAGAGCGAGGTCTGTATTGACTACTGAAACGTCTTCTATGTAATCCGGCGTATGAACCAGTAAGATGACAAAATCCTTGGGAGAGAGTGCCAAAGTGGGTGATACTCCGTTGCGCCCCAGATCGAAAGGATTGCGCACTCCGGCGATAATAATCTGCTGGCCGTCTTTACGCAGCGTGTCCACTTCGTGTTCTAACGGACGCATTCCGTAATGTTTCATTGTGTTCACAATATCGTCGTGGCAACGTTCGTAATCATTATTACCCATCACTCCATAGGTTCCCATTGGTGTCTTTACACGTGCAAGTGCGGAAAACAAAGGTTCTACATATTCGCAACCTTCCTGATAATCACCACCCATCAAAAGAACATCTGCTTTTTGGGCAATCAATAGACGGACAAGATCGTTCAATCCTTTCTCTTTCAGCAGGCTTTTGTAATGTAAATCGGAAATAAAAGCGATGCGGAAACCTTCAAAAGCTTCAGGGACATCGCGGTGGGTGAAGTCGTATTTTACTACACGATCCACTCCTGTATAAACAGATGACACATCTACGCTGGAAGAGGTTATTTGGGTTCCACGGAGCATCCGGTCGGATTTGTCCGCGTCGGTATCAGTCTCCTTTTTCTTTGTATGTTGCTTTTTGTTTTTAGAAACAGCCAGTGCTTTGAGTTTCGAGTGGTCGGGAGCGAAGAGTCCGGCAATGGCGTTAGTCGTATCCGGATAAATGGAATCAGTATGTAAGACAGGGTGCGGCAAGCTAGCCACCATATTCTTTTTCGATTTGCAGGAAACAAGCAAAAGCAATGCCAACAGGATAACAGGGTAGATTGTTTTCTTCGTCAGTGGATAAATCGTTTTCTTCATCAATGGGGTATTTATTCTTTTCATCAATAGGGTATTTATTTTCTCCATCACAGGAGCATTTATTTTCTTCATCTTCTCTTAGTTTGAAGTTTTCTGGGGTGCAAAGATACGAAAAATCATGTATCTTTGTCCGTCAAAACTCTTTATAATATATTAAAGTATGGAAGAAGTAAAGCGTAACTCGCTACAAGCATGGATATTAGCTGCACGTCCCAAAACTCTTACAGGAGCCGTTACCCCTGTTCTGATAGGTACAGCTCTCGCTGCGATGGACGGGCATTTTCACTGGTTGCCGGCACTGATCTGCTGTCTGTTCGCAAGTCTGATGCAAATAGCCGCTAATTTCATCAATGACCTTTTCGACTTCCTCAAAGGGACAGACCGGGAAGATCGCCTGGGACCCGAACGTGCTTGTGCACAGGGATGGATTTCTCCGCAAGCGATGAAAACCGGGATTATTATTACGGTTGCTCTTGCCTGTCTTATCGGTTGCACATTACTTTTCTTTGCCGGATGGGAACTGATTGTCGTAGGAGTGCTTTGTGTATTATTCGCCTTTCTTTATACCACCGGCCCTTATCCTCTCTCTTACAACGCCTGGGGAGATGTACTGGTGATTGTCTTCTTTGGATTTGTGCCTGTTGGCGGAACATATTACGTGCAAGCGCTAACATGGACGCCGGATGTCACTATCGCCTCTCTGATTTGTGGACTATTGATTGATACGCTACTGGTAGTCAATAACTACCGTGACCGGGAAGCGGATGCGCGCAGTGGAAAAAGAACGGTAATCGTTCGTTTCGGTGAGAAGTTCGGCCGCTATTTTTATTTGATGCTGGGTGTTACAGCTTCTCTTCTCTGTCTGTGTTTCCTTCGTGAAGGTCATTTTTTAGCCGCTCTTCTTCCGCAACTCTATTTGATTCCTCATTTCCTCACCTGGAAACGGATGGTGAAAATATATAGTGGTAAAAATTAAACAGCATATTAGGCGAGACTTCGCGTAATATGCTGTTTATGGGTGTTCTTATTGCAATAGGAATGTTGGTAAGTTGAGAATCATTTCCCATACATCTTTTCGTAGTAACCCTGATAATCTCCGCTGGTAACTTCTTCCACCCAAGCCTGGTTGGTTAAGTACCATTCGATTGTCTTTACGATACCGACTTCGAATTTTGTTTCGGGATACCATCCTAAAGCATTTGTAATCTTTGTAGGATCGATGGCGTAACGTTGGTCATGCCCCAGACGGTCTTTAACGAACGTAATCAGATCTTCGTTGATCCAGTCGATCGAAATATTTCCGTTTTCGTCTTTCACCTTCTTTTTGAGAACCTGACGATATTCGGGATTCTCTGCCATCAGACGGTGGATAGTTGAAATAGTCAGTTTTACGATTTCGAGGTTTGTTTTCTCGTTATGTCCGCCAACGTTGTACACTTCTCCGTCTTTACCTTCACGTACAACGAGATCAATCGCTTTGCAGTGATCTTCTACATAAAGCCAGTCGCGTACATTACTGCCGTCACCGTAGACGGGGAGATGTTTTCCTTCGAGGATATTCTTGATAATCAACGGAATCAATTTCTCCGGGAAATGATACGGACCATAGTTGTTTGAGCAGCGGGTAATTGTTACCGGCATTTTATAAGTATCATGGTAAGCCATCACTACCATGTCTGCGCTAGTCTTAGAGGCACTGTACGGGCTATGAGGACAAAGCGGGGTTGTTTCTGTGAAATACCCTTCGGCTCCCAGTGAACCATACACTTCGTCGGTGGATACCTGATGATAGCGTACACCTTTTCTCCAGGTAGGGTATCCTTGTTCATCTTTTCCCATTACCCATGCGCGGCGTGCACAATCCAATAAGTTCTGTGTTCCGAGAATGTTGGTAATCAGAAACAGTTGCGGATTTTCAATGCTGCGGTCAACGTGACTTTCGGCAGCGAAATTCACCACATAATCAAAACGATACTCAGCAAAAAGACCGTCTACCACATCACGGCTACAAATGTCTCCTTTGATAAAGACGCAGCGTTCGTTGTCGATGTCTTTGGCAATCGTTCCTAAGTTACCTGCATACGTCAAAGCATCCAATATCACGACTTTGATGTCGTTATGTTTGGCCAAGATGTATTTGATGTAATTTGCCCCGATAAATCCTGCGGCACCGGTCACTAGATAAGTTTTCATATTTTATTCTATTATGTTGATTTTAGGATTGTTTTGCCAATTCGATAAGATACTTTCCGTACTCGGTCTTTTCGAGTTGTTGACCTAACAGAAGCAATTGCTCCGTCGGAATCCATCCCTGACGCCAGGCGATTTCTTCAATACAGCTGACGTAGAAACCTTGTCGGTTCTGAATAGTAGCCACGAAGTTAGATGCTTCCAGCAGACTGTCGCAGTTACCCGTATCCAGCCATGCGAATCCGCGGCCGAAGAGTTCCACTTTCAATGAGCCTTCTTCCAGGTACAGGCGATTCAGGTCTGTAATCTCATATTCTCCACGTGCTGAAGGACGAAGAGCTGCTGCTTTTTCCGTCACACTGGCATCATAGAAATAGAGTCCGGGAACGGCATAATTACTTTTCGGCACTTCCGGTTTTTCTTCCAGTGAAATAACTTTCCCTTGTTCGTTAAATTCCACTACACCGTATGCGCGCGGGTCTTTTACATAGTAGCCGAAGATGCAGGCACCTTTTTCTATATTGGCAGCCCGGCGGAGCATGGCAGAAAAGCCTTGTCCGTAAAACATATTATCCCCAAGAATCAGACAGCCCGGTTCACCGTTCAGGAAATCGGCTCCCAATACGAAAGCCTGTGCCAGTCCGTTAGGTTGTTCCTGTATTTTATAGGAGAAAGACATACCCAATTCCTCACCCGTTCCCAGCAAATCCCGGAACATAGGCAAGTCACGTGGAGTCGAAATAATCAACACTTCGCGTATTCCTGCCAACATCAGTGTCGACAATGGATAGTAAATCATCGGCTTGTCATACACAGGCATGATTTGTTTGGAAATCGCTTTGGAAAGCGGATAAAGTCGGGTGGCACTACCACCGGCCAGAATAATTCCTTTCATGTTCGTCTGAGTTATTCATTAACAGTGTGCAAAGGTCGGAAAGAATTCCGACGTGGCAAAATTTTAAAATAATTTTTCAGTCAGGCGGGGACATTTATTTTATTTGTCCGCCAGTTCGATAACTTCCAAGTCCTGAAACGCCCCTTGATTGATAACAAAACGCACCAAAGTCCGCACCTTATGGAAACCAGACATACCTGCAGCTCCCGGATTGATATGTAACATATCCAGCGTTTTATCATACTTCACCTTTAATATATGCGAATGTCCGCTGATAAAAAGCTTGGGCGGTCGCGTCATCAGACTACCGATGATGGAAGGATCATACTTTCCCGGATAACCGCCGATATGTTTTATCAGTACTTCCGCACCATCCACCGTGAAACGATTTATTTGAGGATACAGTTTTCTGATTTCCTGTCCGTCAATGTTTCCGTACACCGCCCGGAATGGACGGAATGCGGCTAACTTTTCCGCTACTTCCAGTGAACCGATGTCTCCGGCATGCCAGATTTCGTCGCACGGTTCGAAATATTCCAGGTATTTCTCATCCCAGTAAGCGTGAGTATCAGATAATAATCCAATTCTTGTCATAAAATTCTTTGTTTAATCCCACAAAGATACTATATTTGGAAAAATCTTAAAGCACATGGAAAGCAAATATAATTATTTCAAGCGAGATATAAGTTGGCTCTCATTCAATTACCGCGTATTGTTGGAGGCTCTGGACGAGCGTCTGCCGCTTTACGAACGTATCAACTTCATCTCTATCTACTCTTCCAATCTCGAAGAGTTTTACAAAATCCGTGTAGCCGACCATAAAGCTGTTGCTTCCGGCGCTACGGAAAGCGATGAAGAAACCGTACAGTCAGCCCGCGAACTGGTAGAGGAAATAAATAAAGAAGTCACCCGCCAGCTGGATGACCGTGTACGCATCTATGAACAAAAAATACTGCCTGCCCTGCGCAAAAATCATATCATCTTTTATCAGGACAACCATGTAGAACCGTTCCACCAACAGTTTATCAAAGACTTTTTCCGGGAGGAAATCTTTCCCTACCTGCAACCTGTGCCTGTATCCAAAGATAAAATTGTCTCCTTCCTGCGGGATAACCGCCTTTACCTGGCAATACGAGTCTATCCGAAGAAAGAAGAAAAAAACAAAGGAGAAGAACCTAAAGAAAATATAGAAAAATATACCGGAGAGTGCATAAATGAAAGAAATGACGGAGAAGGTATAAAAGTAGGTATGGAAGCAGCAAGGCCAAATGTAACAGACCTCCGACAACCCCTTTACTTTGTGATGAAACAACCCTACGCCAAAGTGCCCCGCTTCATCGAACTTCCGTCTCGCGAGAAAAATCATTATTTGATGTTTACCGAAGACATCATCAAGGCAAACCTCAACCTGATCTTCCCCGGCTACGATGTCGACTCCAGTTACTGCATCAAAATCTCCCGTGATGCTGATATACTGATTGACGACACCGCCAGCAGTGCCGACCTCGTCGCCCAACTCAAGAAGAAAGTGAAGAAACGCAAGATCGGTGACGTCTGCCGTTTCGTCTACGACCGTGCTATGCCTTCTGAATTCCTGGACTTCCTTGTGGATGCCTTCCGTATTCAGCGTGACGAACTTGTCCCCGGTGATAAGCATTTGAACCTCGAAGACCTGCGTCATCTTCCCAACCCGAACAAATCCCTTCATAGCCTCGAAAAACCGAAGCCGATGAAGCTGACCGTCCTCGATGAGAAAGAATCCATTTTCAATTACGTCGCCCAAAAGGACCTATTATTATATTACCCTTATCACTCTTTCGAGCACTTTATCCACTTCCTGTATGAAGCCGTGCACAACCCGGAAACCCGTGAAATCATGGTTACTCAATACCGCGTAGCGGAAAACTCCGCCGTCATCAACACCCTGATAGCCGCCGCCCAAAACGGCAAGAAAGTCACCGTATTTGTGGAACTGAAAGCCCGCTTTGATGAAGAAAACAACCTTGCCACCGCCGAAATGATGCAAGCCGCCGGTATCAAGATAATCTACAGCATCCCTGGTTTGAAAGTGCACGCCAAAGTAGCCTTGATCCGTCGTCGCGGATTAAACGGTGAGAAAATCCCCAGCTACGCCTACATCAGCACCGGCAACTTTAACGAAAAAACCGCCACCCTTTACGCCGATTGTGGTCTTTTCACCTGTCGCAAAGAAATAGTGGCCGACCTCTATAACCTCTTCCGTACCCTGCAAGGAAAAGAAGACCCGAAGTTCACCACCCTTTTGGTAGCCCGTTTCACCTCATCCCCGAATTGAACCGCCTGATCGACCGCGAAATATCCCTCGCAGACGAAGGCAAGCAAGGACGCATCATCCTAAAAATGAATGCCCTCCAAGACCCTACCATGATAGACCGCCTCTACGAAGCCTCCGAACACGGTGTACAAATCGACCTTATCGTCCGTGGTATCTGTTGCCTCATCCCCGGACAGTCATACAGTCGTAACATCCGTGTCACCCGTATTGTAGACAGTTTCCTCGAACACGCCCGCATCTGGTACTTCGGCAACGACGGCACCCCCAAAGTATTCATGGGCTCTCCCGACTGGATGCGCCGTAACCTCTACCGCCGCATCGAAGCCATCACCCCCGTTCTTGCCCCCGACCTGCGTGACAACCTGATCGAAATGCTCGACATCCAACTCGCCGACAACCAAAAAGCCTGCTGGTAGATGATAAGCTGCAAAACATATTCAAAAAAAGAACACCCGGCACCCCTGCCGTCCGAGCCCAATACACCTTCTACGACTGGCTAAACAAAACTAACAGCTAACATCAAATCCTTTCCGCAGCAACTATGCTGCGGAAAACACATCATTGCAAAACACATCATTACAACCATACCCCAGCCCCCCCATCGTACATACGATCACAATGACCTGCACCCCGCATGGTTTCCCGGCCTACTTTTTTCTCCGTCAAGCGAGCGCCCGTAACGTAGCGTCAAGAAGGGCAGACTGTTTGAGCGTAGCGAGTTTCTGCCCTTTAGCGAAGTGAAGGAAGCGAGTAGGAGAAAAAAGTCAGCCTTGAATTTTTCTTTGCTTCTTTCTTTTGTTTCAAGACAAAAGAAAGATGATTACGAGATAAAAGAAAGACGATTGTAATACAATTGTAACATGTATGACACCTCCCTGCAACGTCAAATCCCGTCCTTTGCAACTGGAAACAACATACACATATTATTTATGGAGACTATTTATTTATGCATTATCATCTTCCTCTTCGTCCTTGCCGTCTTCGATCTGATAGTCGGAGTCAGCAATGACGCAGTCAACTTCTTAAACTCCGCGGTAGGTGCCAAAGCCGCTTCGTTTAAAACGATCCTTTTCATAGCCGGCGTCGGCATATTTATTGGCGCCTCTCTATCCAATGGCATGATGGACATAGCCCGGCACGGCATCTACCAGCCGAGCACTTCTACTTTGCCGAAATCATGTGCATCCTGTTAGCCGTCATGCTGACCGACGTAGTACTGCTGGACGTATTCAACTCCATGGGTATGCCCACCTCCACCACCGTTTCACTAGTCTTTGAACTACTCGGAGGAACCTTCGCCCTCTCACTTATCAAAGTACATAATAGCGACACCCTCGGTTTGGGCGACCTTATAAACACCGACAAAGCCCTTTCCGTCATCATGGCCATTTTCGTATCCGTCGCCATCGCCTTCTTCTTCGGAATGATCGTACAATGGCTGGCCCGTGTGATATTCACCTTCAACTATACGAAAAAGATGAAATACAGCATTGCCCTCTTCGGAGGTGTAGCCGCTACCGCCATCATCTATTTCATGCTTATCAAAGGACTGAAAGACAGCTCCTTCATGACCCCCGAAAACAAACACTGGATACAAGACAACACATTAATGTTAATCGCCGTCTTCTTCGTGTTCTTCACCGTACTGATGCAAATCCTTCACTGGATGAAAATCAACGTTTTCAAAGTCATTGTATTGATGGGCACCTTCGCTCTCGCCCTCGCTTTTGCCGGCAACGACCTTGTCAACTTCATCGGTGTTCCCCTCGCAGGCTTCTCCTCTTTTATGGACTATACCGCCAACGGAGGAGGAAATCCGAACGGCTTCCTGATGACCTCCCTGCTGGGGCCCGCCAAAACCCCGTGGTATTTCCTTATCGGAGCCGGAGCCGTTATGGTCTACGCCCTCTGTACTTCTAAAAAGGCACACGCCGTAATTAAAACATCCGTCGACCTTTCCCGTCAAGATGAAGGAGAAGAAACATTCGGAAGTACCCCGATTGCCCGTACAGTAGTCCGCATCAGTATGACACTTGCCAACGGAATCTCCCGCATTATGCCAAGTGGCAGCAAAGAATGGTTTGACTCCCGCTTCCGCAAAGACGAAGCCATCATTGCCGACGGAGCAGCTTTCGACCTTGTCCGCGCTTCTGTCAACCTAGTATTAGCGGGGCTGCTCATCGCCTTGGGAACTTCCCTGAAACTTCCTCTTTCTACCACCTACGTAACCTTCATGGTAGCTATGGGTACCTCCTTGGCCGACCGTGCCTGGGGACGTGATTCTGCCGTTTATCGTATTACTGGCGTATTAAGCGTCATCGGTGGCTGGTTCATCACTGCCGGAGCTGCCTTCACCATCTGTTTCTTCGTAGCCCTCGTACTTCATTATGGAGGAAATATCTCTATCATCGCACTCATCGGTATAGCTGTATTCATCCTGATCCGTAGCCAAGTGATGTACAAAAAACGCAAAGCGAAAGAACAAGGTAACGAAACTCTGAAGCAACTTATGCAAGCCACAGATAGCACAGAAGCCCTGCAACTGATGCGTAAGCACACCCGTGAAGAACTTTCCAAAGTGCTGGAATATGCAGAAACCAACTTCGAACTGACCGTCACTTCTTTCCTCCACGAAAATCTTCGAGGACTGCGGCGTGCTATGGGTTCCACAAAATTTGAAAAACAGCTCATCAAACAGATGAAACGTTCCGGCACCGTAGCCATGTGCCGCCTCGACAACAACACCGTACTCGAAAAGGGACTTTATTACTATCAAGGCAACGACTTTGCCAGCGAACTGGTTTACAGTATTTCTCGTCTCTGCGAACCTTGCCTGGAACATACCGACAACAACTTCAACCCATTGGATGCCATTCAGAAAGGTGAATTCAGCGATGTTGCCGAAGATATTACATATCTGATTCAGCAATGCCGTAAGAAAATGGAAAACAACGAGTACAACAATCTGGAAGAAGAAATCCGTCGTGCCAACGACCTCAACGGACAGCTTTCGCTATTGAAACGTAAGGAACTGCAACGCATCCAAAGCCAATCAGGAAGTATCCGGGTTAGCATGGTATATCTCACGATGGTTCAGGAAGCACAGAACGTAGTCACTTACACCATCAACTTAATGAAAGTAAGCCGTAAATTCCAAATGGAGACTGAAATGCCGTAAAGGCTGGAAACGATAACGTTCTTCACTGGAAAAAACGAATGATAACTCGAAAGGAAAGGACTGTTTGATAAACCCTATTTATATAAGTGAGGGTATGTCAAACAGTCTTTTCTTTTTAGTAGGTGGTTGGATAAAAAAGCTCTGTTCTTTAGCATTTGATTTGATAAAATTGTATATTTATAGTCGGTAAGATATTTGAGACGATTTAAAATGCAATGGTATAAAAATGAAATGAATGAAATATCAATTAGAAATAACCACTTTACTGGTTCCTGTCAATGTGCATCAGTTGTTTGAGAAATGTGAATGGCCCGAACTAAACAGTTTTGACAAAGAAATGGTTGAGGACTATTTCTCTGATTTGGTAAATGGCATTCAAACCGATGAGGCTTTGGACGATTGGAAGCTGACGGTTGTCCTGTATATCGGTACTTATTTAGGAGCCAATCATATCAGTATCCGGAAACATGGAATCACCGATACGGCAACAAAAGAAAAAGTGTTGACGATCGGTATACCTCTCCCTTGCAATAAAACCGTTCGTTGGGGAGTGAAGAAGAAAGAACGGTTTACAGGTAAGATACCGGATGAAAACTATAGGAGAAATAACAGGCTGCTTCCCGTCTACTTTGCGAAATATGATACTATGGGAACCTATATTGAAGATAACATCCGGATAGCCCTTTTGAATTTGTTTGAAGTAGGTTTTACCTTGAAAGGATATAAAGTAAAGAAACGGTGATAGTAACTGAATCGTAATCAAACTTCCTTTTCATAGGGATTAAACTTGCTTATCCCGGCAGGAAAACGTATCTTTGTTGGTAAGAAAACTATAACCGCAAGTCTGATTATAAAACCGGAACTTTTGATTATGTAATCAGAAGTTTCAGTTATAAAACCAGAACTTGCGGTTTTAGTTTGCCCTAAGGGAAAAAGAACTTTTCTTCTAGGGGAGAACAAGTTTTCTACCTATAGCTAGGATGTTTTCTATTAGTAATCAATATTTCAAATAAACTTTAGTACTATGGCAATGTATGTAATGGAAGAAATGCCCGATATTCATGGAACGGGCGAACAAGTACTTTATCCGCGGTTTGCAATGATGGATCAGGTTTCTACCGAGGAGCTGATACGTCAGATAGCATCCAGCAGTGGTTTTAATGTCGGAGATGTGGAAGGCGTAATTACACAAATAGGTATTGAGATGGCACATCAGATGGCAGAAGGCAAGTCTGTGAAGCTGGATGGCATTGGAACATTCTCTCCTTCGTTGGCGTTATGCAAAGATAAAGAGCGTGAAAAGGCCGGAGAAGGCGAAACCCATCGTAACGCACGAAGCATTGTGGTGGGAAACGTGAACTTTCGTGTAGACAGGAAGATGATAAGGCGTATCAATGGAAGATGTCTGCTGGAAAGAGCTCCGTGGAAGTCGCAACGTTCTTCACAGAAGTATACTCCGGCGCAACGGCTTGCATTGGCTGTTAGATATTTGGAGGAACATCCTTTTTTGACGGTCTACGAATACCGGAAACTGACAGGTCTGCTGCGCACAGCGGCTACCAATGAATTGCGCCAATGGGCGTATACGCCCGGTTCCGGTATCGGGATTGATGGCAGAGGAACACATCGGGTGTATATAAAGAAAACATAATTCATCATATTTGTATGATGATACTTTGAGATTTTGAATTAAGAGCATTGGGGGGAATTGCGGTGAGGGCGCTTTTCTTCAGGGACGTGCTTGAGTGATAACTAAAATTAATAAAAATGGGGAATTTGATTTCATTTATGAAGGAAGTAGCTGAAGGGCTTCGAAAAAGTGGGAATTATGGAACTGCTCATGTTTACAGGAGTAGCATGAATGCTATCATTGCATTTAACGGGAGCAGGAATCTGTCATTCAAGAAAGTGAATCAGGAGTTTCTTAAAAGTTTTGAAACGTATTTGCGGGAAAAGGATTGTAGTTGGAACACGGTTTCAACCTATATGCGTACATTGAGGGCGGTGTACAACCGCGCGGTTGACCGTCGTATGGCATCTTATATACCGCATCATTTCCGGTATGTTTATACAGGAACGCGTGCTGACAGAAAGCGTGCACTGGAAAAGGAGGATATGGAACGATTGATGAAAGAGCTTCCCAAACAAATTCATCAGGGAAGGGAAGAATTACAACGTACGCGCGCGTATTTTTTCTTAATGTTCATGCTTCGTGGTATGCCGTTTGTAGATCTTGCCTATCTTAAAAAGCAGGATATGGTGGGGAATGTGCTTACTTATCGTCGTAGAAAAACCGGGCGGCTTCTAACTGTGACGCTTCTGCCGGAAACTATGAAACTAATAAAAAAGTATATGAACACCGATTCTGCTTCTCCTTATCTTTTTCCCATACTGACTGGCGGAGAGAGTACCGAAGCTACCTACAGGGAATATCAGATAGCTTTGCGTAATTTTAACTATCAGCTTCTGTTGCTGAAACAAGTACTTGCATTGACTTCTGATTTAAGCTCATATACGGCTCGGCATACTTGGGCTACAATGGCATATTATTGCGAGATACATCCAGGCATTATTTCAGAGGCGATGGGACATTCATCTATTATCGTCACAGAGACTTATCTAAAACCTTTTAAGAATAAGAAAATAGATGAAGCGAATGTGACGATTCTATCTTCGCTGAAGAGGAGCTATGTTTGTGGCAAGTGATTGATTAATAGTACTGTTACTTTGTAGGTAACGGGAAGAAAAGACGCTGCAAATATGAGCATATTTCTTAAAACATCCAAACAAAATCGTACATTTTTTCTAATAAACTACTCAAAATAGGAATAAACACAGAAGAACACGTGGATTCTTTGTCTTAGAGCTTTGTTAACGTCTAAATTTTGCAATAGATTTCCCGCCCCTCTACTTTTTCTCATAAGCAGGGGTAAGAAGATTCGTCATATATCGTATTATTTTCTAGTATAGACTACTCTAAAAGAGCAGGCACAAGGTTTTTCCCGTTACCTACAAAGTAACGGGAAGAGGGGGAGTGAAGCGAAATAAATCATGAATTAGTACAAACAAATTTTTTATTTATTAATTGTATAACATTTAATTTACTTTTATGAGAAAATGGACGTATTTAGTCGCAACCTTGCTCATGGCAGGTACGACGGCGACATTCACGGGATGTATTGATACCGATGAACCGGAAGGCATTGCAGAACTTAGGGGAGCAAAGTCTGATTTTATCAAAGCTCAAGCTGCAGTTGAGCTTGTAGAGGCTGAATTGAGAAAAGCACAGGTTGCAGAGCAAGAATTAGTTAATGCAGGTTTGGCACTTCAGAATAAATCTGCAGAAATTGATTTGCAGTTGCATGAACTGGATATTCAGTTGAAGCAACTCCTGATTGAAAAGGAAGAAGCTGCTACTGCACAAGCAAAAGCAGAAGCGGAAGCTGCCATTGCAAAAGCGGAAGCTGACAAAACTAAGTGGGAAAATGAAAAGGCATTGATTGTTGAGCAGTATAAGGAAAAAATGCTTCTTGCCGAAACTGCCACTGCTAAAGCACAGGAAGCTTACAAACAAGCTATGGAACAGATTGAAGCTTCCAAGGTTTTGTTGACAGATGAAGAACAAGCTCGTTTGAATGGTGTACAAGCGCAAGTTGCCTATGCAAAACAAGCAATGGACAAGGCAATGTATGGATATTCAACAACTGTTATCAAAAGAATTCTGTCATCGGAAGTTGCGAATTCCACTACTACTACAAATCCGGATGAAAGCACGGAGACTAATTCTTCTACGACTAAGTATTATGTTTATCTTATTACTGAAGATCCTACCCAGTCTGCGGATGGCTATAAAGCCGGTAGCTTGAAAAAACTTCAGGAGCAATTAGCTAACTATTCTGATATAGTAGCTGATAATAATTTAGAAGCGGTTTTGGATAATGCATTGAAAAATGCAGAATTTGCTTTAGAAATGACGCAGAAGTATGCTGATAACTTGAAAGCTATCTTGGATAATGAGTATACTACTGTTGCAGATTGGGAAGCAGAAGTCAAGAAGCTGGAAGAAGAAATTGCTGCTGCAAAGGTCAAGGAACAACAGTATAATATTGAAAAAGGCAAGTTGGAAGTTGCTAATTCTAAACTGATATCTGACTTGGATGCTACTAGTAATAAGTTGGAGACTGCTAAAAATAACCAGAACTCTAACAAGAACAAAGCTAAAACAGCTGCAGCTTATTCTAAGAAAGTAGAGGCTGAAAGTGTAAAGAAAGGATTGAATGATGTAATACCTAGTGGAACAACTGTTGCTGGTTATAATTCTTCTACTGGTACTTTTGCCTATGCTAAAAGTATACAAATTACTGAAGCACAAAGTCAGATTGATGGTTGGGTTAAGCTGATTGATAAGGCTACTAAAGGTGTTGATTTGGAAAATATAGAATGGGCCAAACCACAATTGGCTACAGCTCTTGCAGCACAAAAAGAAGCTGAAGAGAACTATGCTAAAGATTATAAAGCATGGGAAGATGCAATGGCAGCTTATGATGAAAGTCTGAAAATAGAATTGGAGAAATCAGAGGTAGCCGCTAATGCTGCAATAAAGAAATATAATGGACTTAAACCGGAAGATAGAAAAAAAGAAGCTAATATTGATGCTGTAGCTACGGCTTTAGTTGCATACTATAAGGATGCATTGGCTAAAGAAGCACAAGTTACTAAGGCAACTGCGACAAAAGGAAGTGATACGAAAAAAATCTCTGCTTGGCTGATAGCAGACGCTAATAACTTTAAAAAGGTTGTTGGAATAGACTTAGGTATTATTGTTTGGGGAAATGATGGTGACATTACTACTGCAAATGAAATATCTACTGCAAATATTGGAAAATTAATGGAGGTAGAGCAAGATTCTAATGTAAAGACTCCATTGGAAAAGTGGAAATCTGCTTCTTCTGCTGTATTTAGCGATAATTTCAATTCAGCTAATAATCCAAGAAGATTGCCGGTAACTAAGGACGAAGTAATAGCTGCGGCTGGTGGTAATCATGTAGATGCTTTGAAGAATGGTAATTATGGTTCTCTTGGTAAGATGATTTGGGCAACAGCAGAAACGGCTAGTCTACAAGCTATAATTGATCAGGTAGAAACTTACAAAGCTTTGAAAGAAGCATTTACTGCTCAAAAAGCTGTAGAACAGGCTGCTCAAGATAAAGCAAATACTGCTTTGGCGGATGCTGTAGATAAAGCTAAGAAAGCTAACGACGAAGCCCAGGCTGCTTATGATAAAGTCTTTAAAGAAGTAAATGATAATATTGCAACAGTACAAAAAGAATACGGCAATAATGAAATTATCAAAGGTAAGATTGAAACGGAAATCACTGTTTATTTGAATAATAACTTTACTAATGGTGATTTAGGTTCTTTGGAGGCTATCAAAAATTTGGTTAAGCAAGAACATATGATTGCTTTGGCAAATGTCACTGCCGCTAAGGCCGATGTTGCTAAAGCTAAGAGAAATATAGAGAAATTAGCGGCAGGTACTTATACTGATACAGATTATATTACTGAATCATTGGCAAGTATCCAGGAAAAGATCAAAGTAAAACAGGCTGAATATGATGCTGCCAAGGCAGACTATGATGCTGCAAGCGCTCAATTGAAAGCACTTCTTGCTATCTTCTTGAAATAATTCCCTAACTACGTAAAAGTAACAAGATGATAAAAAAACTATGCACATTACTTTTGCTGACCTGTATGACAGCTGCGCCTTCAATGGCGCAGCATTACAGCAGCAGTGATGATGCGTCGTTTGCCCCGAAGAAAGGACAGTGGCAGGTTTCAGTCCTGCTTGGTAGCGGAAAGTTCTTTAACGAGAACACCTCTTATCTGCTTCCTAAGTTCTCCAATGACGGAGGAGTAGTCGGACTTCCCAATGGAGGGAAGGATAACTCCGGCGATCTGAACCGCTATCTGAACATCGGGAGTCTGAATAATAATAGTCTGGTCAATATAGCCGGAATTGAAGGTAAGTATTTTGTGTCTGACAATTGGGATGTAAATTTCCAGTTCAGCATGAACGTTAGCCTCACTCCTAAGAAAGACTATGTAGAAGGAGACAACAGTGTACCTGACATGATTATCCCTGCGCAAAGTTATATCAATGCGCAGATGACTAACAACTGGTATGTATCTGTCGGTTCCAACTACTATTTCAAGACTCGCAACGAACGTATTCATCCATATCTCGGAGGCGCACTCGGCTTCCAGATGGCACGCATTGAAACGACCGAACCATACACCGGAGACACCTACAAGGATAGTGACGACTCGGAAGAACTTCCGTCACAGGTCTATGTTTCCGGAAGTAAAGCCGGTCAGATGTACGGTTTCAAAGTAGCTGCCGTAGCAGGTATTGAGTATAGCATTGCCAAAGGTTTTGTTTTCGGTTTCGAAATGCACCCTCTGGCTTACCGCTATGACTTGATACAGATTTGCCCGAAAGGATTTGATAAATATAACGCCAGTCACCACAATATCAAAATATTTGAAATGCCTGTGGTGAAACTGGGATTCAGATTCTAAGGATGAATGATTATACAAATGTATGAATGAAAAGAGAAAGCCGTTCAGCTGATAGTGCGGACGGCTTTTCTTTTTTAAAGAAGAATGAAGAGCTTAATGAACAGATATGTGAAACTTTTATCTTTTCTTCCGGGAATATGTCTGATAGTGGCTTGCACCGGGCATCAGATAAAAGGTTACGAGATTAACGCAGTGCACCTTTGCCCGAATTCGAAGGAAAAATGGTTTATATGAAAGATGTTTCGAGCGGGCAGCCGGTAGATAGTGCAGAAATAATCCACGGAAAGTTTGATTTTTCCGATACGGGGACTATTGTGTCGCCCGTAGTAAAAGTGCTTTCTATTCGTGCCAGCAAATCGGGACTGGAATACCGCCTCCCTGTTGTCATAGAAAATGGTAGTATCCAAGCCTATATTTCCGATGTGGTTTGCACAGGAGGAACAATGCTGAATGAACGAATGCAGGATTTTCTCATGGCTGTTGATGAATATTCTACAGCCTGCGAGAACAAGCAAACGGAACAGATAAAATCCGGATTTGCGGATTTATTGAAAAAATACATAGAAATCAATGATGACAATGCAGTAGGAGAATATATTCGGACTGCCTATCGTTCATCACTTTGATGCAATCAGATTGCTTTTAAGACTATAAACTAAATTTCCCACATAATAATATCCTCTCCAGATATTTCCTCCATATTTTTATAGAAGGGAATGTTGCATAAGAGAGACAGAAATGCGCCCTTGTGAAAGTCCATATTTCTGTATTGTTATGTTTTGAGGACGTTCCCGTATTTCCCATTCCCTTTTTCCCCCGGGAACGTCCTTTTTCAATGACCTTCTGTTGTATATTTCATATAACTTACACTGTATGGAAGAATCTAGTGGATCTGTACTATTGGTAACTTTTCATACAAAGATAGTGTTTTTTACAAATACTTTATATCTTTGCAAAACAATGGCATATGCCGGGATTTAACCATACCACTGAAAATATGAAAACAAAAACTTTATTGGGCTTCTTTCTTCTTTCTGTTATGGCTTTTTGTGTATCAGCCTGTCAAGATGATGCAGAGATTATCTTATTTAGTGGTTCCGAACTGGTTGACGAAACAGGAACTTGTACAAACACTGTTTCTTCTACAGTCTTGTATCTTAACGGATGGGAAGCGGAGAATATCGGGATAGCCAATGGAAAAGGTGGCTACTCTGCACAAAGCTCCGATGAAACAATTGTGACAGCAACAGTCATCGACAACCGATTATGGCTTAGTTCGCATGGTAAAAAAGGGAAAGTAACGGTTACCGTTACTGATAAGGATGGTAATTATGTCACCCTGCCTGTGACTGTTTCTTATGGCGTATTGACATTTATGTGCGTCGACCAACCTGAATTTCAGGTTTCCAGACCCAGTGAAGATATGTTGTCATTGGATTCGGAAAGCGAGTTGCAGGAAAAAGTAAATGTGGCAATGGCTCCTTATTCTTTTATAAATAAAGGAGATATCTGTATTTTGCGGCCGGATGATGTATATCATTTATCTGAAGAAGGAACAGGAGGGAAATTCATTTATAAGACAGAGGATGAGCAAATTCTTGTTGAAGGAACGTACCAGATAGAGTGGGCTTCATTGGGTGGAAAACAGAAAAAGGCTTTTGTCTTTACATATATAGATAAAAATAATGTAGAGCAACAACACACGTTTTTTTATTTTAGTCCGTATTTAGGAACTCAAAGTTCTACAAGAGAAAGAGGACCGATTACTACGGCATGGTTGGAGGAGGTATCCGATTCACCTTATCTGGAAGGAGTTTTGCCGGCGGATAGAACAGTTGTATATTGGGTGGATACAGTGATTTCCAGTTTGTCTGCCGAGGCTGTGTGATTGGAAGTAACTGATTAAAAAAGGAAAAGCTCTTTATAAGGGACTGAATGTTTGGAAAGCCCTTGAAGCGAAAATCATTCTTATTGAGATATTAAAGTGCACCCCAAAAGTTTTAGATCTAACTTTTGGGGTGCACTTTATTCAAGGTCCTTTCGGATATTCAGGTGAGTATATTTTCAGCCACTTTCTGATTATTTACGTATATCTTATTGCAAAGCCCGGATACGTACTTCTGTGCCTGTCTCATCTTTCAATCCGTCTTTTACTTTATGGATATCTGTTTCTCCGTAATGATAAGGGTACAAAACACGTGGCTTGATGATTTTGGCTGCCCGTATCGCTTGTTCCGGTGTCATGGTATATGGTTGGTTAACCGGCAGAAAAGCGATATCAATATCTTTCACCTGGTTTAGTTCCGGAATATCCTCCGTATCTCCGGCAATATAAATACGAGTTCCTCCTAAAGTCAGAATATATCCGTTGTCACGTCCTTTGGGATGAAATTTATCCCTGCCGGGAGTCGTATTATAGGCGGGTACGGCTTCCAGTTTGATATCTTTGGCGAGTTGAAGCACATCACCGTTCTTCATCTCTTGTCCTCTATTCAGCATTTTCCGGCAATTAGGATTAGCTATAATTTTGGTCTGGTTTGTTTCGATAGCTGCTATTGCTTTGGTATCGAAATGGTCGCCATGTTCATGCGTAATCAGAATGAAATCCGCCTCGGCTGTTGTGTATAGTCGGCATAATCGGAAACAGGATCAATGAATATTTTTTGTCCTGCATAGTCCAGTAATAAGCTGGCATGTTTGAAGAAAGTGATCTTCAAGCTTTTACCATTCTTGGTGGTAAACGAATCCATTTCAAAGTTTGACATCTTTGCTGTCTGATTAATTGGTTTATCAAACGAATGGGAATAAGAAAATCCGTAAGAAAGGCATAATACGAATGCTACTAATAGATTCTTTTTCATATCTCTACAGAATTTGGTTCCCTGCAAAGATAAACATCCGGGAGGATTTATCGGTTCACATTTGAAATGATTCTCTTCGAAATTAACTTTCTTTTTGTGGTAAATAAAAAGGCACGGAAAATCTTTCATTCCCGTGCCTTTTCTTAGTATTTGATACCTTTACGGTATTGTTATGCGTTCAAAGCCTGTTCGATATCAGCAATGATATCATCCGCATTTTCGATACCTACCGATAGGCGGATCAGGTCCGGACGTACACCGGCTTCCATTAGTTGCTCATCCGTCAACTGGCGGTGAGTATGGCTTGCCGGATGGAGCACGCAACTGCGTGCATCGGCTATGTGAGTAACGATAGCGATGAATTCCAGTGAATCCATAAACTTGATAGACACGTCACGTCCGCCTTTCAGACCAAAGGAGATGACTCCGCAAGAACCGTTCGGCATATATTTCTGTGCCAGGCTGTAATATTTGTTGTCCGGCAGACCACAGTAGTTTACCCAAGCTACTTTCTCATTTTTAGAAAGATATTCGGCCACTTTCTGTGCGTTACGGCAGTGTTGAGGCATACGTAAGTGCAGTGTCTCAAGTCCCAGATTCAATAAGAAAGAGTTTTGTGGGCTTTGGATGCTGCCGAGGTCACGCATCAGTTGCGCAGTTGCTTTGGTGATGTAGGCACCTTTGCCAAATGCTTTCGTGTAAGTCAGCCCGTGGTAAGACTCGTCCGGAGTACAAAGTCCCGGGAATTTTTCTGCGTGAGCATCCCAGTCAAAATTACCGCTATCTACGATACAGCCACCTACGCTTGTAGCGTGTCCGTCCATATATTTGGTAGTAGAATGAACTACGATGTCAGCTCCCCATTCAAACGGGCGACAGTTGATAGGAGTAGGGAAGGTGTTGTCAACAATCAAGGGGACCCCGTGACTGTGTGCGATACGTGCGAACTTTTCAATATCCAGTACTTCCAAAGAAGGATTGGAAATTGTTTCGCCAAACAAAGCCTTTGTATTCGGTTTGAAAGCTGCAGAAATTTCTTCTTCGCTGGCATCCGGATTTACGAAAGTCACATCGATGCCTAGTTTCTTCATCGTCACTCCGAACAGGTTGAACGTACCTCCATAAATAGCGGAAGAACAAACGAAGTGATCTCCTGCCTGGCAGATATTAAAAATGGCATAGAAGTTGGCTGCCTGACCGCTGGAAGTCAGCATAGCGGCTACACCACCTTCAAGAGCGGCGATTTTGGCGGCAACGGCGTCATTCGTTGGATTTTGCAGACGGGTATAAAAGTAACCACTGTCTTCCAAATCGAACAGGCGGGCCATTTGCTCGCTGGTATCGTATTTGAAAGTTGTACTTTGATAGATGGGCAATACGCGTGGTTCGCCTTTTTTAGGCGTCCATCCAGCCTGTACACACAGGGTTTCCGGTTTGAATTGTTTTGCCATAATGTTATCGGGTTTTAATGTTTTATTTCAAAAAATGTTTTAATGCTGCAAAAGTAGGGAAAATAATTGTATTTTTGCCCTGTTTATGAGTGAAATGATAACTCTTGCGAAGGAGATAGTTAATGTAGTTATGAAAAATAAACTCTATATTCTTTTATTCTTAGCTTTTCTTTTTTCGGGCACAACTCTTTGGGCGCAGCAGAAGGCAACTCCGAAGGCGGGTGAGGGCATCTCTTCTTTTCTGTTGAGGCACAACCGTTCTCCGAAGAAGTATTACGACGATTTTATAGAGTTGAATAAGCAGAAGCTGGGAAAGAATAATGTGCTTAAAGTAGGCGTGACTTATGTTATTCCTCCGGTAAAGAAATCGACAACTACTTCTGCCAAGACTACTCCTGCCAAAAATACGGGTGCCAAGAACACAACTTCCGAGGCGCCGGGACAAAGCAACCATCTTCAAAAGCTAAATCGACAAAAATAGGAACCACCATCAATGAGCCTCTGTTTGGAAAGCAACTGGCTAATGTGAAAGTCACTTCCAACCGTCTTGCCGGTGCTTGTTTCTATGTGGTCAGCGGACACGGAGGTCCCGATCCGGGAGCTATTGGAAAAGTGGGTAGATACGAACTGCATGAAGATGAATACGCTTATGATATTGCACTCCGTCTGGCACGTAACCTGATGCAGGAAGGAGCCGAAGTGCATATCATCATTCAAGATGCCAAAGATGGTATTCGGGATGATTCGTATCTGTCGAACAGTAAACGTGAGACTTGTATGGGGGATGCAATTCCTTTAAATCAAGTGCAACGCCTTCAGCAACGTTGTGATAAAATAAACGCCCTTTACCGGAAAGACCGTAAGAATCACTCTTATTGCAGGGCGATTTTTATTCATATCGATAGTCGTAGTAAGGGAAAACAAACGGATGTATTTTTCTATTATTCGAATAAAAAAGGAGACAGCAAACGATTGGCGAATAATATGAAAGATACGTTTGAGTCAAAATATGATAAGCATCAGCCTAATCGGGGTTTTTCCGGCACAGTGAGCGGGCGCAACTTATATGTGCTTTCCCATACCACTCCCGCTTCCGTTTTTGTGGAGTTGGGCAATATCCAGAATACGTTCGATCAGCGTCGGTTGGTGATAAATTCCAATCGTCAGGCACTCGCAAAATGGCTGATGGAAGGCTTCCTGAAAGATTACAAGGAGAAGAAATAACATTTTTGCTTCTCCTTTCGTGAACAAAATAAAAATCTGAATGTTTTATATATGCAAATCGCCTGATGGCTACTTGTAGGTATGCGAATATATATAGGCTAGTGAATATGCCTCCCCGGCATAACAGGAAGATTGCATAGTAGTTTTGTCGTGTTTTATTTTGTGTTTGTGTTGTGACGGTGCTGCGATGTGAATCGGGGTGCCGTTTTTTTCGTTTCTCTTGAATTCGTTAAAGAGCACGTTATTTCATTTTCTTATCATATTATTGAATAAAATTATCAATCCTGTGAACAAAATCCGGAAGTGTATGTTATTTATTGTGCAAATCGCCTGATAAAGCTTCTTGTGTGTATGCGAATATAGATAAGTCAAGCAAGGTATGCCTCCCCGGCATGACAGGAAGATTGCATAGTAGTTTTGTCGTGTTTTATTTTGTGTTTGTGTTGTGACGGTGCTGCGATGTGAATCGAGGTGCCGTTTTTTATGTATATAAAAAGACTTACTCATAAAAAGAGGGCTTACAAAGATTCTAAAGTATATCGTAGAATCTATGTAAGCCCGTCTTGATGGGAGGGTGCTTTATGCACACCTTATCTAGTTGTTATAAAGGCATATTACCGTGCTTCTTGGGCGGATTTGTCTGCATCTTGTTTTCCGTCATTTCTAGTGCCTGAATCAGACGTTTGCGAGTCTGTCTCGGATAAATGATTTCGTCAATATATCCCAGTTCGGCAGCTTGATACGGAGTAGCAAACTTTTCTTTGTAGGCTTCCAGTTCCTTAGTCTTTGTTGCTTCGTCAGCTTTGCGGAACAGAATGTTGATTGCACCGTCTGCACCCATCACTGCAATTTCTGCGCTGGGATATGCGAAGTTCACATCAGCTCCTGTCTGCTTGGAGTTCATTACGATATAAGCGCCGCCGTAAGCTTTGCGGGTAATAACGGTCAGTTTGGGAACAGTAGCTTCTGCGAACGCATAAACTATTTTTGCGCCGTGACGGATGATACCGTTGTTTTCCTGCGTATATCCCGGAAGGAATCCCGGAACATCTTCGAATGTAATCAACGGAATATTGAAACAGTCGCAAAAACGGATAAAACGACTTGCTTTGTCGCTGGCGTCGATGTCGAGAACGCCGGCAAGATAAGCCGGCTGATTGGCTACGATACCTACCGAACGACCTGACATGCGGGCAAAGCCGATGATGATATTCTTTGCAAAGTTCGGCATGACTTCGAAGAAATAACCGTTGTCTATCACGCGTTCGATAATGTCTTTCATATCATACGGTACGTTCGGATCTGCCGGAACGATTGTATCCAGAGAAGCGTCTTCGCGGTTGGTTTCGTCGGCGCAAGGTTGTTTCCTGGCTTCATCCATATTATTCTGCGGTAAGAAAGACAACAGTTCGCGGATACTCATCAACAGTTCTTCTTCGGAGTTGCACATAAAATGCGTCACACCGCTCTTGCTGCTATGTGTCATTGCGCCACCCAGCTCTTCTTTGCTTACTTCTTCATGAATCACGGTTTTTACTACATCGGGACCAGTCACGAACATGTGACTTTTTTCTTTCACCATAAAGATGAAATCGGTAAGGGCAGGAGAGTAGCAAGCGCCTCCGGCACAAGGACCCAGGATGGCCGAAATCTGTGGAATCACACCGCTGGCCATTGTGTTCTGATAGAAAATATCCGCATAACCGGAAAGACTTTCGATGCCTTCCTGAATACGTGCGCCACCCGAATCATTCAAAGCGATAATCGGTGCGCCGTTCTTCAACGCAAGTTGTTGTACTTTCACAATCTTTTTGGCATTGGAAGCAGACAGTGAGCCGCCATATACGGTAAAGTCATAAGCGTAAACAAATACCTGGCGACCGTCTACCTTTCCGTAACCTGAAACGATACCGTCTCCCGGAATTTTGTTTTTATCCATGCCATAGTTCGTACAACGGTGAACCATCAACTTATCCAGTTCAACGAAAGTACCTTTATCGAGCAACATCTCAATACGCTCGCGAGCAGTCATTTTGCCGCTTTCGTGTTGCTTCTCTATTTTATCAACGCCTCCACCAAGAGAAGCGATGCGGTCACGTTCTTCGAACGTGGCGTATGCTTTATTCATTTCTTCCATAATGCAATCCGTTCTTATATTATGCAATCGGTTCTAATGTTATTAATGTCTGGTCGCCGGTAATGTTATCACCTTCCTGAACCAGAATTTCTTTAATGCGGCAGTCTGAAGTCACTTTGTAGTTACTCTGCATTTTCATGGCTTCGATAACGATAGCGGTGTCTCCCGCCTTCATTTCCTGGCCGACTGCAACAGGTATTTTCACTACTTTGCCCGGCATCGGAGAAATGATACAGTCATTCTGTTCTTCTTCCCCTTTCTTGCGCATACGCAGATATTTTGCTTGGCTGTCCACTATTTCTACATTGAAACTGCTATAATGCGTATTCACTTTATAGCTTTTTCCGTTATCACGGCGAATCAGCTGTGCGTTCGAACTGCGTCCGTCCATCAAGATGTTGCAAGTACCGTTTTCTGCCATCACTACGTCTGCTTCAAACGTTTTTCCATCAATGGTGAGCACTACCTTGTTATCTTCCTTGCTGACCAGTTCTACTTCGGCCACACGGTTTCCTATATGAATTTCCATAATTGAATTCTCTTTGTTAAAATTTAGATTCTCAACACACCCTTATGCAATCCGAACTCTTTCCACTTGCTGATAGGGCGGTTGTCGGCAGCCATACCGCTGTTGTTCTCTTCGAGATTCATCAAATAGTCTATATAAGCAGCGATCAGGGCAATATTTTCGGAATATTCGCTGGTGCGCGTAATCCGTTGTTGCAGAAACTCGCTGTTCTTGGCGATGAATCCTGTGTCATAATGACCTTCTACAAAATCGGGAGTATCCATGATGGCACGCAGATAACTGATGTTGTTTTTCACTCCGGTCAATTTATATTCGTGGAGAACACGACGCATCCGCTCAATCGCATATTCGCGATTGGTAGCCCACACAATCAGTTTACCGATCATCGGGTCATAGTAGATCGGAATTTCATATCCTTCGTATACATAACTGTCAATACGCACACCGATACTGTTCGGCTCTGTAATCTGTTTGATGATACCCGGACTTGGCATGAAATTCATTTCAGTGTCTTCGGCACAGATACGACATTCGATAGCGTGCCCGCGTTGCCGGATATTCTCTTGTTTCAGTTGAAGCACTTGTCCGTCGGCAACTTTAATTTGCTCTTTCACCAAATCTACTCCGATCACTTCTTCCGTAATTGGATGTTCCACCTGCAAGCGGGTGTTCATCTCAAGGAATAATAGTTGCGGTGTTTATCAACAAGGAATTCGATAGTACCCGCACCGATGTAGTTCACAGCTTTAGCCGCCGCTACCGCTTTTTCACCCATGTCTTTTCGCAGTTCGGGAGTGACGAAAACCGAAGGAGTCTCTTCCACGATTTTCTGGTTACGGCGTTGCACGGAACATTCACGTTCGCACAGATGAATGACGTTTCCATGCTTGTCACCAAGAATCTGGAACTCGATGTGATGAGGCTCTTCAACGAACTTCTCTAGGTAAACCGTGTCATCGCCAAAGGAAGACAATGATTCGCTCTTGGCAGTGGTATATGCTTCTTCCACTTCTTCGGCACTGTGGATGAGGCGCATACCTTTTCCACCACCGCCCATAGAAGCCTTCAGCATCACCGGATAGCCGATTTTATTGCAAAGCTCTATGGCTTCTTCTACGCTTTTCAGGTTGTCTTGTGTGCCGGGAACTACGGGTACTCCCGCCTCAATCATTTTGATACGGGCAGCAATTTTATCTCCCATAGCTTCCATTGTTTCCGGATTGGGTCCGATAAAGATGATTCCTTCTTCCTGACATCGACGGGCGAAGGTAGCATTCTCGGACAAGAAGCCGTAACCCGGATGAATGGCGTCTGCATGAGCTGCTTTTGCCACTTCGATGATTTTTTCTATATTCAGATAACTCTCTTTGGATGCTGCCGGCCCTACGCAATAAGCTTCGTCTGCATAAAGCACGTGCTTCGCGGTCCGGTCTGCTTCGGAGAAGATAGCGATACTCGTTATCTCCATTTCCCGGCAGGAACGCATCACCCTTACGGCAATTTCACCGCGATTGGCTACTAAGATTTTTTTTATCATACTTTTTTCAATTAAGTACATACTTATTAATGTCTTCCCGTCTAATGGATATACTCCACCCGACGAAAAACAGTATTTTTTTGATTTGGGGCTTAACAAGTGATACTCTTTCTCCTAATCCACGAGGAGAGGGGCGTCTTACACAAAATGGCAGGTCTTCTGACTGACTCTTGTCTTATTTGCCTTCCCGAATAACATCAGTGGCGTTAAATTAGTTCAATTATAAGACATTGAACAGAGTTTCACAGCAGCGGGACTGTCCGGGATTTACACCCGGTTCCCTATTAATCATCGTCCGTTGGATACGGATTCTGAACCATTTCGGGGGGCAAAGATAAATAAATATTGAATAGGATGTTCCTTTTTTGCACGAAAGTTTCGATTTTGTGCAATGCTTGTTCTTAGTCCGGAAGATAAAGTGATAGGAGCAAAGTATGATGCGGAGAAGTCTTTTCATCGTACGGAGATGATTTGCTTGGATATTAATAGCTGGTCGGGTAAATGCAAACGGGTTTGATTCTTTAATTTGTGTGTAACCTTGCTTCTTTTCTAAACCATCTTTCTCCTGATATTGTTAGGTTGATAGTTATTAATTAAAAGGAGATATTCATTATGAAAGAAAAGAAAATAGCTCGTGAAGAAAGAAACCAGGAGAAGCTAGCTAACGGTGATTGGGTAATGGCAGAGTTTTACGCAACGTGGTGTCCTCACTGCCAGCGCATGAAACCGGTTGTTGAAGAGTTCAAGAAACTGATGGTAGGAACATTGGAAGTGGTGGAAGTGGACATCGACCAGGAGCCTGCCCTTACTGATTTTTATACGGTGGAGTCGACTCCTACCTTTATTCTTTTTAGAAAAGGGCAACAGCTTTGGCGGCAATCCGGCGAATTACCTTTGGAAAGATTGGAAAAAGCAGTGAAAGGATTCAAATTCTGAAAAAGATTTTAATCTAACTCCACGGATATGGATTTTGTCACTTTTGTCACAGATAGTATAAAGAAAGCACATGTATACTGTGCTGCTTGGATACAGTTATTTTAATAAGGTGATAGCAGTTTTTATCTAATACTTCTTGGTTTTAACTAAGTTTGATAGAACTGCTATCATTATATCCACTTTTTTAGTGTATTCTTGGAAAAACTACTATCTTTGTACTGTCGTAATAATTAGAGAAATGGTTATTGAGTTTGAAAAGGAGTATCTTTCAGAACTTTATTATGAAGGTAAATGTAACGATAAGAAGCATCGTTTTCAACCTCAAGTAATAAGGAATTATGTGAAGCGAATTGTCACTTTGGCTGAAGCATTGAATGTAGAAGCGCTTTATCCTTTAAATTCGTTGAATTATGAAGTATTGACAGGGAGTAAAAAAGATATTTCCTCTATTCGGATTGATAAACAATATCGACTGGAATTTAAAATATCGACTACGGACTCTGAACCAATCATAACTATTTGTTCTATTATTGACATAACAAATCATTATAAATAAGAATAGTATGTCTAACTTAGGGTATTCTTTTATTCCGGTGCATCCGGGAGAGATTATAAAAGAAGAATTACAATCTCGTGGTATATCGCAGAAACGATTTGCGGAAGTGGTAGGCGTGTCTTATACGATGTTGAATGATATATTGAATGGGCGTCGTCCTGTATCTACGGATTTTGCCTTATTGATTGAAGCTGCTACCAATATAAATGCGGAAATGCTGATGAATATGCAGACAAGATATAATATGCAGATTGCCCGAAAAGATAAGAATGTTATAGCGCATTTGGAGAACTTACGGAAAATATGTGCCACATTGTTATAATTTAGTTCAACCTCAACTCATGCAGGCATGCCTGCACTTCTTCAAGACTGCCGGTATGTTTTCCTTCATCATCCGACAGTTTGATACATTCCCTCCACTCCTGATTGACATTCATCTTGCATTGCGTCAGTTTCATCACGATGTTCGAAGGTTCGAACCCGGTATCGTTGGTGAGATTGGTGCCGATTCCGAAAGAGCAGCGGATTTTGTTTTTGCAGTATTCTTGAATGTCTAATGCTTTTGTAAAGTCGAGGGCATTGCTGAATACGATGGTTTTGGTTGTCGCGTCGATTCCCAACTCTTTGTAGCGGGCAACCAGTCGGTCGATAAACTCAAATTCATTACCGGAATCGCAGCGCACACCGTCGAAAAGTTTAGCTTGTTTACGGCTAAGGTTACTAAGGAAGATGCCGGAAGTATAGGTATCGGAAAGTGCGATACCCAAATCACCGTCATAAACATTCACCCAGTTTTCGAGTGCCATATAATTGGCATGTTTATATCCGAACTGTGCTCCATGAAACATAAACCATTCGTGAGGGTGAGTCCCCATCATTTTCATTCCATATTTCATTGCGAAGTTGCAGTTGGAAGTCCCGGTGCAATATTGCGCTGTCTCGTTCAGTCTTTTGATAACAGTTTCCTGCACATCAATAGAGAATCTTCTCCGTGTGCCGAACTCTGAAAAGCGGAGCTGATGTTGGTTCGATAACTCTATTTTCTCCGACAGCTTGCAAAGAATCCCGTTCATGTCTGCTACATGGCCGAAGAACCGGTTTTTGATTTCAGAAACAATAGCGAGCAAAGGCACTTCATATAAAGTCACTTTATAAAGCAAGTCAGTCACTTCGATGTGGAGATGACAGGCTTCATCCAGATGAATATCAATCTTATTCGGGTCGAAACGAAAAGAAGACAACCACTCCCAGTAGACTCTCGGGAGAAATCTGCAATTCTTCGTCATGTATTCCAACTCCTCTTCCGTGAATCTCAACTGACTAAGATTCTTGATCTCTGCCTTGAGTGTTTCCAGAAAAGCTTCGGTATACTTTGTTTCGTTCCGGTCATTGAAACTAAAAGTACCCATTGCATAGGGGAACAGTTTGATATAAGCGTACGAGGTGGTAAACTTATAGAGGTCTGTATCTAGTAGTGTTTTAACAATCATGACGTTCGTTCTTTTCTATTAATAACGTTGTAAAGTTAGTATTTGTTGAACGAAATAATAGCCTGCTGACAGATAATTATTCCATTTTTGGGATCGATTTATACCTGATTATCTGATATTATCATTAATTTTGCCGTAATTATGTATTAAATAAAAGATATTTGGTATGAAAAACGCTTTGGTATATAGCTGCGTATTACTGTTGTTATCATGTGGCGGAAAAACCGGAGGAACTTCGCAATCTTCTTCCACGAATCAGGAAACACAGGAAAACGCTTTAAGCGAAAAAACTACTGCTATTTCCGAAGCTTTCTCTATGGATTTTTATAAAGGAAGTGATTGGATTATTCCTGATACGCTTTCCGAATCATTGCTAAAAGAACCGGAAGCATCTTCTTTGAAGGTCTATGACTCCGACAGTATTTGCCGGAAACAAGTAGATGGCGTGGAACGTTGTTTTTACAAGGACTCATTGATGAACGGTGCTTATAAGCACTTTTATTTTCGCTCGACTGATTCTTTTGTGTCGGAACCCTATTATTCGGTAGTTGTTTATAAAGACGGAATAAAGAACGATACGGTGCGTCATTACAGTATCTCTTCCCATTGTATGACAAGTCGTATAATCACTCTTGACAGTATTTGTGAACTTTATCAATCTTATTATTCCAACGGATATCCCCATATCTTTTACCAGGCTACACGAGGTAAACTTAATGGAGTACGTCAGAGATGGTATTATGATGGAAAGCCGGACTGGTTTGAACACTATAAAGATGGGAAGCTAAACGGAGAGGAAATGAGATGGCATGCCAACGGACATCTATGGCAGGTTAATCATTATATTGACGATCAGGAAGTGTTACCGACCGAATGTTGGTATTATAGCCATTCGGAATACGCTTATAATGACCCTGACGGGGTAGCGGAGGCTCCCGACTGGTATGAGTATAAATATCAGGCATCAGAAGGGACTCCCTTTTATTACATTCAAGAAATTTATGCATTGGAGAACGGCAAAAAGTATCTTCTGAAACGAAAATATTTTGAAAAGGATTCCGATGAGCCGATATACTTCATGGATGATAAGTGTGATTCTGTAAAACGAAGCATTGTGACGGTCGGAACTCAAAAGCGGCTGGATATAAGGAATTATTCTGGCGGGCGGCTACGTCGTTTCGAGAGTTATCCGTACTCGGAGAAAGGCGTGCCGGGTGTCATGACTGAAATTTATTCTGAAGAAGGCAACCGGATTGAAAAGAGTATGTATGACTATCATAGTGGAAGAATGATCTCCTTGCGTATGTATAGCAATACAGGGGCAGACGTGAAAAAACTTGAATTTGCTGAATATACGAATATGAAGGCGGATAGTTGTAATAAACAGCTTGATTCTGGTAAAGGGCGTTATACAGACAATCAGAATAAACTGTCCGTGCGCTGGAAAAAGGGGGAACTCGCACTGCTGAATTCTCCGGCGAAAGAAGATGAAGATGGATTTATAAAATGGTACTATGATGGGTATCAGTCTGATTACGGTCTGCATTTTTTTCACTATTCAGGGTTTGAGAGCTGGGGCTATTTTGTGATGAGTGATGTTACAGGAGAAGTTTACGAATATCGTAGTATAGATACCCCTTTATTCTGTGGAAAATCCGGTCTTTTCCTTGTCGTAGATGAAAATCCGTATAAGGAAGAATGTTATGTCCGCGTTTACAAGATGCTTCCCGAAGGACGTTTGGCGGAAGTTGCCGCACTCAATCGGGGAGGAGGGGATTATTTTGAGGTTGATTTGGACGATTTTGTCTGGGTGGGTGAAAGTTCATTCATTGCCAATAAAAAAACGTCGGAAGATGAACTTCAATGTGACTTTTATGGAGGATGCTCTGACAGTTGCCTGGAAGAGTACAGGAAGTGTGGCTATCTGCAAATCGACGAAGACGGCTGGGGGTATGTGCGCGTCGATCTTCGTCCTGATGCTTTGCAGACTAAGCAGGAGCTTCCGTCTTCACTAGAAGCTATTAACGAAATGAATGCATGGGTAAAGTCATTGTGAAACCCAGAAACAATGGAAAATCATGCATCCACTCTTCCCCCTTTTTGATAGATATTTTAAGATCATTACTGTCTATTCTACTAATTCCCGGTTGCATCCGCTATTGATAAATAGCGAAAGAAGCCATATTCTCATTATTGTCATTTTATTCATTGTATTAAAGTTATGTTCTATGATAACGCTACTGTCGGGTTATGAGCAGTCAGGCCACCATCTACGACGATTGTTTGTCCGGTGATGTACCTTGCATCGTTCGAAGCCAGAAAAGCGATGGCAGCTGCGACGTCTTCCGGTTCTCCTAAATAAGGAGTGGCACATTGGCCGAGAAAGATGTTGCGTACATCTTCATTCAGGTTATCCAATGCCGCGGGGGTAAGTACCAATCCCGGGGCTACGGCATTGCAGCGGATATTTTTCTTTCCCATTTGGGTAGCGATGTATTTCGTCAGGTTGATGACGCCCGCTTTGCTGGCACCATATAATGTACCGTTAGCATCAGCAGTAAGTCCGCTTATGGAAGCTACGTTGACAATGTTTCCGCCGCCATTGGTAGTCATGATAGGGATGACCTGTTGAGAAAGGTACATAGTGCAGCAGAGATTCAGGTGGAATGCCTCGTCAAAGTAATTGATATCCAGCTTCTCGATGTTAAGGTCACGTTTGGGATCGGTTCCTCCTACATTATTAATCAGTACATCTATTCGTTGATATTCATTCATAGAAAAATCAATCAGCTCTTTGCAACTCTGGAGTTCGGTGGCGGAGAAATAGACATGGCGCACGTCGGCCCCTGCATGAGTAAGTTCGTTGGCAAGCTGTTCCGCCTTTTTTTCAGAATGGTCAGCGATGACTACTTTGCCCCCTTCGGAGACAATGCGGCGTGTGGTTGCTTCGCCGATACCACCGGCAGCACCGGTGATGACAACTACTTTATTTTCGAATCTGTTCATATATTGTGAATTTGATGGTTACCTTCTATTAGAAACAGCTGGCAGAGGAATTTGTTAGACCTCATAAACGCTCTTTAATAAGATAAGGTGTCCGATTGGAAAACATTTGCATCTCCTCCAGTTTTATGCCCTGATTATTTAAGAAAACTGTTAAATGTTAATGCTTAACCGCTTATTTGTTAATACGGTTCAGATTCTATTAAACCATGTTATAAGATACGCTGCATTGGGCCGAAAATTTGGAGATAACCGAAAAGTCCGTATCTTTGTACTGTGTTTTTCATAGTATTAGATTTAAGGTTAACAAAAGATTGGCTGTCTGGGATAGATAGCCTTTTTTTATGCCTGTAAGTCAGATACGGATCAGGAAGACTAAAACAACGAATATTGGTTATCCCGCAGACTCTTCATCTCCCGTTCCTTTACTATATCATCTTCGGATAAATGACCGATGAGCAACGGCGAGTTTTTATCATGTTTCTTCATATTATATGCTGCTGTATTATAATTACCTTTGATGGCATAGCAATAAACACATCCGTTCAGACAACTTTCATAAGTCCCGATATCAATACTTTCGATACAGTTGCAGATATTACGCTGGTTTTTATCCTTTTGAGCAAGGATAGGATAACCGGTGATCTTTTCAATCAGCCCTTTATCAATGCACAAGCCGCTGGGAATACCCAAATGTCTTAAATCTACCTTGACGGTACAAGTGTCCAGCTGTATACCGGGATAAATATCTATTGTCTTTTTAAAGGAGACGGCCATTTCTTCTATTTCCTCTTTGGTCAGCGGATTGATGTTGAATGGTTGTATCGAGTTTCGGATATGGGGGTAATGATCTATAAATCCCAACATACATTTCGAGGTATGGTCTTTGAGTTCATGGGCAATCCGGGCGAATGCTTCCTGGTGGAAAGAAACGTTGTATTCCTCATTCGTCAGTATCGGATCATATCTCCAAATCATTTTTTCTCTGCCAATTTTGTCTGCCAGCTTTTTAAAGGTATCAATTCGTTTATCGATAGATGGCAAACGATTCTCCAATTTTTCTCCGTAAGGGTTGAGTGTAAATTGGAAGTAATAGTTGTAATCCTGTAATTTATCCAGCTGGTTAAGCATCGGGGCCGGGTTCTTGGTCCAGAATACGAAACAATCAACCACAGCAGGAGATAAGGAAATCCTGCTAATCATTTTCGGATGATAAGGATTGGGCACTAATACATATCCTTCTTTTATCCGGTTGAAAAACCATTGAGAATAGAATGCCGGAATATCTGTCCGACGGCTGGCACTGATTATCATAGTTCAAAGTTACGAAAAAAAAACAATGTCGTTTCCATGATTAGCCTTTTTTCTACTCTTACTTATCCGGGGAGCAACTTATGTGAATGAATATGTTAAATGTTAACGGATGAAGTCTGAAATGTTAATGCGATTCTCGGAGTATTAAACCCTGTTATAATATCGTTTGTTTAGGCGCTGAAATTTGCTATTTATCTGAAATATGGTACCTTTGTACTGTGTTTTTTTCATAAGTATTAGATTTAAGGTTAACAAAAGATTGGTTGCTCGTGATGAGTAGCCATTTTTTGTTTTTATACACGTTGGTTGCTTATTCCTTAATCATCGTTAGCAGCATTTTAAATTTCTCCACTACACTTCTCGAATATGCATTGTTTGTCTATAACAAAAAACGATTTTTATTGTTATAGTACGAAAGACTTAATAAACGAACCATTATGAAGAAGAATATTTTATTTTTCGGAGCACTTGTAGGTGCTCTCTTGTTGGTTTCTTGTTCGGGAGGAAACAAGAAACAGGCTGCGTCCTCTGTCGCTTCGGAGGAATTGGACAATGCCAGTAAGGTGATAAACTATTATCATACATCGCTTATCGTGTTGAGGCATGTAGCCAATGCGAAAGACATAAATGCAGTTTTGGGATATATGGAACAGATAGGAAAAGTTCCTGAAGTATCTCCGATTGCACCACCTGAAGTATCTGCCAGAGATACAGCGGAATTGATGGATCCGGGAGATTATTTTAATATAGAAGTCCGTCAGAATCTGAAGCAGAGTTATCGAGGACTTTTCAGTGCAAGGACGCAATTCTATGATAATTTTAATAAATTCCTCTCTTACAAGCAGGCAAAAGAGACTGCAAAGATCGGCAAGCTCCTCGACGAGAACTATCGGCTTAGTGTAGAAATGTCGGAATATAAACAAGTGATCTTTGATATTCTAAGCCCTCTGACAGAACAAGCTGAAAAAGAACTGCTTGCCGATGAACCGTTGAAAGATCAAATCATGGCCATGCGTAAGATGTCCGGCACCGTGCAAAGCATCATGAATCTCTATTCACGCAAACATGCGCTGGATGGTATGCGTATTGATATGAAGATGGCCGAACTGAAGAAAGAACTCGAAGCTGCAAAGAAACTTCCTGCTGTCACAGGTTATGATGAAGAACAGAAGAATTATTATAGCTTCCTGACTTCCGTAGAATCATTTATGAAAGATATGCAGAAAGCCAGAGATAAAGGTAGCTATTCCGACGAGGACTATAATGCGATGTCGGAGGCCTACGAATACGGACTTTCCGTTATCTAAAGAATCTTCCTCT
Source organism: Bacteroides sp. AM54-2NS (assembly GCF_003602935.1). Taxonomy (NCBI): domain Bacteria; kingdom Pseudomonadati; phylum Bacteroidota; class Bacteroidia; order Bacteroidales; family Bacteroidaceae; genus Bacteroides; species Bacteroides sp. AM54-2NS. The sequence continues at coordinate 4,734 of NZ_QTMZ01000022.1, read as the reverse complement.
GTTTGAATGTGAGCTACAATCATGCTCTTTCAAACAGAGGATGTTTTTTTATTAAGAAAAGGTTTGCCGTCTTTTCAATTGTACCTTATTCTCAAATAAGGATCCTGCCTTAAATCCTTATCTGTTTATCATTTCGGCATATCTGTTCTTAATAGGACGACTCCCTAATTTATAAAAAGTCCTTTTTTTACTATACCTCTTTAAACAGGAGCTTTACTTTTGCATTTGAATTAAGAAATAATATCTTTGCTCTATGCAATCATTTCAACTTATAAAACCTTGTTTGGCGCTTGCTCCTTATATACGGCATTACTGGATATTGCAAGACGATTCAGTGACTCCGGTTTCCGAACGGACTCTGCCCATTGGCTGTATGCAACTGGTATTTCATAAAGGGAAACAACTCCTTTTGTCGGGCGAGTCGGAACTACAACCTCAATCCTTCATTTCCGGACAATCGGTCGGCTTCTCGGATGTACAGTCGACGGGTAGGATAGAAATGATTACTGTTGTTTTCCAGCCTTATGCAGTTAAAGCATTGTTTCATATTCCCAGCCATCTGTTTCACGGACAAAATGTAGATACCGATGCGATGGAAGATGTAGAACTGTCGGATTTGGTGAAACAGGTCACTGACACTTCTGATAATGCCGTTTGTATTCGTTTGATAGAGCAGTTTTTCCTTCGTCGTTTATACACCCTTCCGGAGTATAACCTCAAGCGGATGTCTGCTGTGTTTCATGAAATAAACCTCCAGCCACAAATCAACATTGTTCATCTGTCGGAAACAGCCTGTTTGAGCAGTAAGCAGTTTGGACGTATCTTTGCCGATTATGTCGGCACTACTCCCAAAGAATTTATTCGCATTGTCCGTATGCAGCGGGCATTGTCAATGTTGCAGCAGGATGCCACTATCCCTTTTGTACAAGTAGCTTACGAATGTGGCTTCTCCGATCAGTCTCACATGATAAAGGAATTCAAACTCTTTTCCGGTTACACCCCTGCAGAGTATCTTTCTGTCTGCGCTCCTTATTCCGATTATTTTTCCGAACTTTAAAGATGTCCCTTTTTTCCTATCAGGCTTCCTCGTGTTGCCCTACTTTTGCAGTGTCTTTGCAAAGGCTTAGTAGTAACGATAAAAAAGAAACGAAATGAAAAAACTAATTGCATTTTTTGAGATTCCTGCTTCCGATTTCCATCGGGCTGTCGATTTTTACGAAACAGTATTAGGTATGCAACTTCCGACTTTTGAATGTGAAACAGAAAAAATGGCTTGTTTCACAGAAGAAGGTGAAACCGTCGGTGCTATCTCTTATGCTTCAAATTTCGACTTTCTTCCTTCAACGCATGGAGTGCTTATCCATTTCAACTGTGAGGATATAGAACAGACCTTGGAAAAAGTACTTCTGAAAGGAGGGAAAGTAGTCATTCCCAGAACAAAGATTGAGGCGGACGGCAAAGGATGGTTTGCCGTATTCACTGATAGTGAAGGAAACCGGATTGGCATTTATGCAGAAAAATAACAGGTAGGAGAGAGGAAGGCAGCCTGTTATAGCATAATATGCTTTTAGATGCGGATAACGCAAAATGACACGGATAAGAAGATTATAAATCTGCTAAATCCGTGTCATCCGCGTCTAAATGATAGACTTATCAGGGTTTTGCACTGTCCCCCCAAAAAAGTCAGACGTTAAATCACATCTTTATTCATTCTCTTTATTCCGCCATTTGTCTGTCCGCATTATTCTACCGGAATATAAATTTCCGTCAACAACTCTTCGGGAGCAGTGTCGCATGGATTGTTCAGATAACGTTCCGCGCTGGCTTCATCACGTAGCGTACATTCCATTTCGGGCAGACACTTTCCGTAAATCGTATCATACACAGCTTGCAAATTGTCATACGGACCTTTATACAAGAAGATAGCATAACGTCCGGCCGGGATCACCTTAAATCCGACATCACTTTTGGGGGCTACCTTTACAGGCATTACCATACATACGTCTGTACGCAGTTTTTCTGCCGGTGTCACTTTCGGATCATCGTGATAGATGCAAAGCGGGCTGAAATCTCCCATCGGCAACTGTTGTTCTTTGATGAATTGGAATAAACGGCCCCAGGTGCCACCGTAATCATTCAGTTTGTAATCGCCGGTGAGGCGGATATAAATCACATTCCGTTCGGAAACGTTTCTGATCTCTCTTTTTAGTTCCAGGTCTGGCCTGATAATCGCTGGTTTCATAATTACAAAGTTTTTATTGTTTCTATACTCTAAAGGTGAAATGCCATAAAATTGCTTGAACACTTTCGACAACGAAGAAGGAGAAGAGTAACCAATCCGATAGGCTATGTCGGCAATCGGAACATCCGAGTAGCGGAGTAGACGTGCGGCAGCTTCTGTCCGCGTCCGGACAATAAACGTACCAATCGGTTCACCGAGAAAAGCTTTCATGATCCGGTGAAAGTAAAAAGGAGAAAAGTTTGAAATTCTGGCCAGAGATTTTAAATCAATGTCTTCTCCCAAATGTTGGTTGATGTATTCCACTACAACATTTACGCACTTTTGATATTCTTCTTTCGTTGTTTTTTTCTGTTGCATAACTTATTCTGGTATTTCACTCCGCAAAGGTATTGGTAAAAAAGCGAAATGACTTGTCCGATATTGCGGAAATGTCAATTTCCTATTTTCTTTCTGTGATTGCCCGATTCCTGTTTTGAGAATTTATTTTGATATATAATGTTCCTTTTAGTGGTGTTATGGTACGAATTATTACCAAGTTTTTAATCACTAGACGCGAAATTGATTTCTTTGTTTTAAATAATGTCAAAAACTAAAACAAAAAAGTTGGTTTTGTTATAAACAATTATTAAAATGACTATATTGTAACCAAATTATTAATAAAAATAGCCATGGATAAAACAATTGTAGGGAACAATGCCGGAAAAGTTTGGTGTGCCCTGAAAGAAATTGGTGAAATTTCAATACCTGAATTGGCAAGAAGATTAAACCTAAGCGTAGAAAGTACAGCATTGGCGGCCGGTTGGCTGGCAAGAGAAAACAAAATTTGTATCCAGCGAAAGAACGGATTAATTGCTTTATCTGATGAAAGCACTTTCCCTTTTAGCTTTGGATAATTACAGATTTTGCGAGTGAGTATCTTTGGATTTCCGTTAACTTGTAAGTAAGAAAATGTCGATATAAGGTATCACATGCAAAGTTTGAACTTAAGAAGTTTAATATTTAAAAGAGTTGCTCCGTAATAGAGCAACTCTTTTAACGTATAAAAAACGTATAAAAATATCAAATCGTTCTTGTTGATAGGTAAAATATAGATACTTATATTTCGCAATAATAATAGTCGATTTTTCTTTAAAAGTTCTACTTTGGAGGATTTTTCAGAATCCTACCCGCTTTCTTCCTAAAGAGAAATCCATGCCTTCGTAATTATAGATTTCAGCCAGTGTCATAGGTTGTGTCTGTTGGGGGATATCCAGTCCTTCTTCCTTTATCAGTTGGTTTACTTTGTCGGTTGTCAGGTCTTTAAATTCGTACCGGGCAGCCAGACGTCCTTTTCTAAGCAAGGCTTCGTCAATATCTTTTAGTGGAGCGTTGAATGTGCAGATAAATTTGATACATAATTCATCGCTTAATAGTCCGTCGCTGATATTCAGTATGTTGACTAGTCCGGCATTCATGCGGTTGCTTCCGTTGCGGCTTGATAATAGCTCTTCGCAGTCTTCTACGATAAAGATCGAATTCTTTTGTTGACGGATAAAAGTGATAAAGCTAGGGTCTGAAAGTTTGTCTACCAGGTCGCCGCTCATATAAATCATTCTCTTTTTTCCGAGATTGATGAGATGACGGATATAAGTTGTTTTCCCCGTACCTTGTTTCCCGTGCAGAATGATTAAACCGCTTTTATTCTCTTCTAATAGGAAGTTTTCGATTTCAGCGGCTACGGGAGCAAAATCATTGTTATAGTGGCGGTCAATCTGAATGGCCGGCTTATTGATTTGCGATTGTTTCAGGCTGAAGTAGTTATGAGCGTATGTTACTATAAATAGGTTGTTCAGTTTCTCATTCTCCTTTTTGTGGTTTTCGCAAATCTGATTGATACGATCGATTTCTTCCTTATCAATATTGGAATAGGCTATTTTTATGCAATTATCAAAATAGCCAATCATTAAATTCTTTTTGCAGATAACGATGCAATCATACAACTCTTTTGTAGATGTATCTTCTTCTTCCTCCTCTTCCTCTTTTTCATTCTCAAAATGATTGCAATATATATGCTCGAATATATCGAACGCATCGTCTTGCTGATAAAGTTCTTTGATTTCTTTCAGGAAATCCTGGTTTACTTTATATTTCACCATTTTCATAGAAGGGAATCGTTTGAATATCTGATAGAATAGACTACAAATGCTACTGTCGCTGAACCAGCCTGTGGAGTAATCGAAAATATCTGTGAAATCTGCGAGTGTGTATTCTTTACTCATTTTTTCTTTTTATATAAATAGGATGGCAAAGGTACTAAATAAATCTATGATATGGACTTATCCGATTTATCATTTTCTTGAAAAACATTGGTATGATAGTTTCCTGCATTTACATCAGTGCGCCCCTGCAAACGATTTTTCATTTTCATTTCTCATATTCTCATAAATAATACGGTAATTATATGTAAATCAATAATATAATAGTATGAGAAATAAAATATAAAATGGTATTTC
>NZ_QTMZ01000021.1:0-114898 GCF_003602935.1 Bacteroides sp. AM54-2NS | reverse complement strand
GCAAAGATAAGAAGTCTTTATTTTATTTCCAAATAATCTTTATTTTATTTGTGCGGTCTGTATCAATAAAGATAAATACAAAATAAAAACCGTTTAAATACAAAGATTTGCTTAAACGGTTTTATTATAAAAAGATGCCCCAATTTTCGAGAAAATCTGATGTCAATAAAGTAAAAAACAGAATACAACTAGAATGAAGCTCTTGTTCCGGCTATGATATCTGCCGGAACTTCATTACAACGAGTATAAACTTTTATTTCTCCCGTATCTTCTTTGGCAGTCCATATCATCGAAGTATCAGTCAAACCCGAAACAATGTATGAATATTCCCATCCATCATTCGTATCAAGTTGATAATAGTAAGTACCGCTAATGATATCTCCGTAATCATCTTCTTTACTCAAAACAAAAGAACCGGGAATTTGCTCGGATGTGGCACTGTTGAGATTCGTATAAATAGTGTAAGAACGTTTTCCGTCTTTTTCCTTCCGGTCAAACGTTATATAATAGTAACGTGCATCACCTTCGAGGTTTTCTCCATTCCATTCACTCAATCGCCAACTTCCTGCGATATTCGCATAATTTACATCCTTTGTATCAGGAAGCTTTACTTCATCATCATCCCCACATGACACAAACAGCATCGTGGTGAGTAGTAGCATTATTTTGAATATATTTTTCATATACATATTTTATATTATTTATTATTGTAACAATAGTTTCACTTGTACTGTCCGTTCAGAAGGGCGTACTGAAACGCCGTCCAAGACCAGACAGAACGTAATTTCACTCTTTTGAGGCAACAAACTTCTATCAATAGAAAGAATCATGTCGGCTTCCGTTTCCGGAAGAATTGCTTTCGGCTCTGTTCGAAAACGAATGTATTCCGGCAGCATTAAGGCTGACAAATTTAAAGGTTGCTTTCCTATATTGACACAGATGAATCTTTCCACTTGCATTCCTTCTCGAGAAAGCACTCTAATCTGCCATTCTTTCCTTTTCAGTCGCAATGTATTCCCAATAGCTACGGGATATCCTTTCCATTGGTCGCTGGTAGGTGATACCTTACCAGTAAGTACCAGCCTAGTCATCGGTTTCTTTCCGGAGAGATCGGTATAGACAAATGCTTCCCGATACAAATCACCAGCCTGATCCTTAGGATGAAAAACCAAATTGATTTCTCCCCGTTCCCCCGGTTGCACCAAGTCTTTATTACACTTGGCTACCGTACAGCCACAGGAAGTAGTCAACTTAGAGATACGCACCGTTTTTTTACTTACGTTACAGTATTTAAAATGATACGTTACCGGAGCATCGTCTTCCGACAAAGTCCCTATATTGATTGCAGTACGTTCAAACTGCAAAACTTGCTCTCCCTCTGTTTCCTGCGCAAAGCTATGCGCAGAAGACAGAAGATAGAAAAAGAACAGTCCATACTTGATGGCTTCGGTAAAGTATCGTTTCATCATCACATTTACAACCAACTATCGTTTTTACGAACAGTAATAAAGAAATCCTGCTTGGTACCGTCAGTCGCTGTAACGGTAGCTTTCGTAGAACCCACTTTCAGTCCTTTCAAGGTAAAAGTAATGTTGTCTTCCGCAGTGAGAAAAACAGCTATCGAGCTATCATCAACTTTACATGAGAAAGTCATATTCTCTCCATTCTTAAAATAACGGGAGTAATTGATCTTACTTGTACCACCAACGGACACATACATATTGGGAACAGTCATCTCGACACCTCTGCCCTCAACAGCTTTCAATAACTGATAGGCATCAATCAGTCCTGTACCCATATTACCTGTATAAGCAGCAGGTTCCATCTGTCCGGCTGCAATTTGGCCAAATGAAGCATTTGTGTACCAATATACTTTCATTTCCGTGAAATATGGTTCTACCGGCTTGACAGATTCCAATATCATTTTACGGAATTCATCTGCACGAAAATGACGATGCAATTTGGCAGCATAAGAAAGTCCCAGTGCGGCTACTCCCGAAACATGTGGACAAGCCTGTGACGTTCCTTCCATGTATCCATAATTCCCACCATCTTCACTGGCAGAAGATGGCAATGTCGAATATATTTTACTTTTGGGGCTTTGGTGATAATCACTGTCTCCACCTGGAGCACAGATAGAAACTCCCTTCGCATAATTAGAATAACTGGATGGAGTACCATCGGCTGCTACGGCCGCTACTGAAAGATAATCAGGATAAGCGCCCGGATATCCAGCCATGGCTGCATATTCATTACCTGAAGCAAATACGATGATACCTCCATCTATGACATCATTTGGCGAGCCGGCATTGTGAATAAAATAGTCGAAAGCCTCTTTCTCCAGCGGAGCACTGTCTACCCAAGCTTTATCAGAAGTATAACCCGGACTATATCCGCTAATGGGATTGGCAAGTCCCGAATTGTATCCCCAACTACACTGCAAAATAACGGCACCATTATCTGCTGCATATTTCACGGCTTTCGCTTCCTGATACAAGTCACATCCTTTAGGTCCAGAGAATACCTGACAACTCATAATCTTCACTCCACCTATATTACTAGCTTTATCTCCTCCTGCAATACCACTAATACCTTCACCATTATTTCTGACTGCACTGATAATCCCAGCCACATGAGTTCCATGTCCGGTATCATTCGGGTCGTCATAAGAGATATAACCTTTATCATCTGTGAAGTTGTAGCCATAACGGTCACCGGCATAACCATTTCCATCAGCATCTTCCTTTGAAGCAAATGTTTCAGCCTCATTCACCCATATATTCTCCTTTAAATCAGGATGATCATACATCACACCTTCGTCAAGCACAGCTACGATAACGGAAGGATTTCCCGTACAAAGTTTCCAAGCTTCTCCACAATTTACATCAACTCCGGATACAGCAGGTACTACCTCATCGCCCTTGTCATTCTTGTCTCCTGATTGAAGAACGGAGCCGTCATTCTGACATCCCCATTGCAAAGAAAAATGGGGATCATCCGGTGTGACATTTATGGCGCGAGTGTTACGCATCACATGGCTCATTGCTTGTTTTGTGAGAACTGTTGCCCGCACATTAGGATCGTATGAACGTTGGATAATATGGCTAAATTGGACTTTCGCCACATCTGCCACCTGTGACAAATCTTTAGCCACCTGCTCCAAATTCGTATCTTCATCAAAATGGATAACATACCAAAGATTCAGTCCTGCCTTACGGGTACGTTCTTCTGTACGATTATCTATCGGGAAAATACGTTCCAACTTATGAGTACCGATTCGCTTCAGAATTACATCCATATCCGAGATTCCCGAACGGGTCATCGCACCTCCGATAGAGCGAGTTACAGCAGCATCCAAAAAGGATGCCGCTTCCGGTTTGAATTTTACCATTATCTTTCCCTGACTTGCTCCCTCGGGTAAATTAATAATTGGAGCTCCCTGCCCTGTATCAGGTTTCACTGTATCCATATCCCGGTCGGAACAGGATGTAAAAGTGATTGCTACAGCAGCTATTAGAATTAAATATATTCTTTTCATAATCAAATCAATATTCAGTTAATGTAGGTCTGGCTTTCGGATAACGCTCGTAAAACCATTCCAAATTAGAAGGTTCGTTCTTAAATCCCGGAACATTACCATTCATATCCTTTCCAGAATCCTGTGTATAAATCAAAGTGAACGGATCGAAACGTGCGAAACGCGGATGATAAAGTAGCCATTCCGGTAAATCATCTCCCGTCAAGAAGTTCAAATTAATAGTGAACCGCTCGGCATTAGGCAGAATCCTTGGAATAGTCTTTAATTTTTCCTTCACTTCATCGCTTGCACTGTTTAATGTATCGTTACTCTGAATATCTCCATCGGTATAAGCATGTACACCCGATTCCAGTCGGCCACCATAACCGATGAATGTAGGTAACTCCCCATATATCAAATTATAAGATAATGACAACGATTTCAGTTTTTCCCACTTCAACAAGTTCTTAAAATTATAATTATTCGCATCGAATTTCAATCCGAGATTTTCACGTGTATCGTTCAAATCTGTAATTGAACTGTATCGGCGATTACCTGTTAAACTCAAATGAGTAAGTTCTGGGAAGTTCCTGGATTGTAAGTCAGACGGTATAGCCGTAAAGTTATTACTACTCAAATCCAATTTAGTTAAAATCTGACAAGATCCTTCTAATTCTGATTTTGAGATAGTTGTAATACCCATCGCACTTATTGTCAGATTCTTCAGATGCTGCAAACCCTTTAATGCGTTTCCAATCCTATAAGTAGTAGGAAGCAACGTTGTATTCGTATTACTAGCGACAACCAATGTCTCCAAATATTTGATTTTACCGATTTCAGCAGGTAATTCTTCCTTTGTATTCAGCATTTTGAATTCAACAGAACGTACACGACCGATTTGTTCCGGTGTCACACCTTTATCTGTTCTCTCCCATACGGTTATACCTGTCCAATAATCAAGACGTTCGCTGGTATCCCAACTTATCATTGAGCGCAATTTTGTACTTGCAATGACAATAGCAATAGAGTCTCCTCGCCTATCATCTGTTATTTCAGGTGAAGCTTCCTGTTTTACGGTCAAAGCTACTTCTTTCTCCAGTTCATCTTCCTCGTTCACTGGAAGGAACTTAATCGAAGCGATCCTTTCTTTCGGATCTGTATTCATATCCCACTTAAATCGCATCTTAATGGTACGGGGACGAGCTCCATAATCCAAAGATATATCAGGTTGTCTTTTGGAAGTAGTCACCCAAGAGCCCATCAAAGGATAATCGACCTTGAACTTGACATTCGTAGTCACCGATATATCAAAATATCTTTTATCCTCGTTAGCCATACTGGCAACTTCCACTTCATATTTATCCAGACCTATCATCTTTCCATATCCGGTCTGATGTATTTTCAGTTCTTGCTTAGACTGTCCTTCCGGTACAAACGTCACGACAGCATGTCTCACATCATTAGAAAGTGTAGAATCCACTACAATCTCACAATTAGTGCTTCCGACACCATTAGCAGGCATCACCTTCACCCAAGGCTGGTTGACCTTTGCCACCCATTTAGTACCCGAAGCCACTTTCACCGACTCCATTCCACCTGTAGCACCCAAGGTGAACTCCTGGGCATTGATGGTGAAGCCAGAAATGCCTTCCTCATCCGAATCATCACAAGCGGCAATAAAACACAAGCTTGCAAAGAGGCATAAATATATTTTAAACAATGGTTTCATATAGATTCTTTTTTGTTATTTATCTATTTATCTTTCAAATAATCGCATCCACGAATATCCTGTTCCGGATCGTAGATAAGAAGATATGCTCCTGCCTTAATCATATTACAGACATTGGAAAGATTGAGAGAAATATTTGGATTATCCTTTATCTCAAAAACGACAATATATGGTGATATCGTATCAGAAATCTTTCGCAAATCATTTCCACCAATACAGAATTGTCTCAAACTCGGACATAAGCCTAAATTGCCCGGCCATTTTCTCAACAAGCGGTTACCATTCTCATCGCGCTGGTTACGTACAGCATAAACAGTTAATGTGGCAGCGTCCATCGGTCCGGTAGGAACTTCCGTAAAGCGGTTGTTACTTAGATCCACACCATAAAGGAAAGGCATATTTTTCCCATTAAAATCATCCGGAAGCTTTGATAAGTGATTATAAGTCAAGTCGAATGTTTTCATCATATACGAATATTTTGATGCATTGAATGTACCTTTCGGTATCTCTTCTATTCCATTACCGTTCAGTCCTAAAGCTGACACCTGAGAATTTGTATCAAACAGTATCTTCGGGAATTTTTTCAATTTATTCCCCCCCAATGCAATCGTACTGGCATTTACGCCATTAAAAGTTCCATTCTCTTCACCCTCAAATCCATCAATTTCATTGAATGAAAAATTAACAGAAGACATTACATATACAGATTGCGAACTGAATATATTAGGGAATTTCTTCAATTTATTATAAGCAAAAGAGAAAGACTCCACATCAGCATATCCGCAGAAATGTCCACTTTCATCACGTGGCAATTCCTCTATCTGATTGTGATCCATTGACAATTGTACCAAAATAACATCACTACCGAATGCTTTCTCAATCTTTTTAATCTGATTGTATGCACAATCCAGTTTACCAAGTTTTTTCACCATTGACATATCCGGCAAAACAGTCAGTTTATTATAAGTCAAATAAAAGATCTGCAATGTTTTACTTATACTTTCGCTGGCTACAAACTTACCTAAATCCTCATGAAAATCTCCCAAACTCGGATTACTCGCCAAGTTGAATGATTGAAGGTTCGGCAGTTTATTCAGTTCTTCCGGAAGTTTTGTCATAGACGGACAATTGTAAATTTCAAGGTCTGTCAGATTCTCCAGCCCACTCAGGTCAGTCCCCGGTTCAAATCCTTCGAATTTACCGTTGGCAATATACAAATATTGCAATTTTTTCAGGTTTCCAATAGAAGCGGGTATTCTATGAATTCCATTTGTCAACCGATTGGCCGGGACATCTTTCAAAGAAGGACGATTGGCTTTGCTATTTACAGTAGGCTGAGAAAAACTATCGGGTATCCCCTCTTTCTGCCATTTCAAAGCAGCTTGTATCGGTTCAGAGAAATATGATTCAATATCTACCTTTACAAACTTATTATAATAATCACTTCTTATAGAGTTCTTCTGTACTTCAGTCAATTCAGTTCCCATCGTCTTCTCAATGATATTATCACCTACTTGGTCGGAATGATTACCTAAAGATAAAGTTCTAAGCTCCGTTAAGTCTCCTAAAGATTCAGGATATCACCTTCAGGACCGAACGCACCGATAGAAAGACCTGTGACACGTCCTTTGGCATCCAAATCGACACCAGGTTGATCTCCCCACAAATCAATATCTTTATTGAAATCCCAGTTAGTACCTAAAGGATATGTAGTACCCGAATAACTCCATCCCTTCTGATTCTTTTCCGGAATAGACGGGCCTTTCAAGGCTTCCCACATTTCTTTCAGAACAAGATAATCCTTAATACTGCCGGTAGTTTTACTGAAGTTAATCGGAACGTTAACTTCAGTAGTCACATTATCCAGCACTTCAAAGTCAGCACCGTTTACTTCTCCATATTCCAAAGACCCCTTATTTTTCTTTTTAGTCGTATAACTTTTAATCTTATATTTACCGGCAGAAAGACGGAATAATGAATCACTGACAGCCACGGATATCTTCTTTCCACTATCATCCAGCTTCTCTGTATACTTTACGGCAATATTCTCAAGAGTCGTCTCTTTTTTCGTAAACTGTTCCTGTACCGTTACATTGATGTATTTGATATCGGAGAAAACATAATCTTCGCCTATTGCCCGAGTGGATGGTAGAAATTTTTTAGTTATAGTAAATTTCACTATCCCTCGATTCACTACTTTCACCTGTATGTCTTGTACAGCTAACCCACCATTTACTACAGTCAAAATTGTCTTTTTATCCGGTTCGCCGGAAAGAATCTGTTTCAAATCCTGCGTAGTTCCATCTGCTTTATACAGATAGAAACCGATAATCTGATAAGTTCCGGCCATCAATTGAAGTTTGTCACTTCTCAAGCCAAATTCACTATCGTCGCCCATCGCTTCCAGACCGACAGTCTGTACAATTTCAGTACCGTCTTCCTGATTGATAAGCACGATTTTCATTTTTTGCGCATCACGCAAATAATCCAGCTCATTCGTACTGGCACGTGTACCTGTCGAAACACCTTTATAAAGTTTGAACTGAGCATATCCATATCCTGCCTGAAGTACGTCATCATCGTCAGAGCAACTTCCAGCTGTAAACCCTAAAGTAAACAACATGCAAGAAAGGACAAACATTTTTATAAATAATATCTTAGTTTTCATATAAGCTAAATTTTACATGTTATCAATCCTCATATCGGGGTTGAATCAGCAATACTCCTAAAATAGTTTCATTATCCATTAATTTAATAACCATAGGCTTTGTTCCATTCTTGCTTTCGTCCATGCCTGAAACATTGACAAATGCACTTGTCATATACCTTCCCTCAACTTCAATTCCTTCCCATACGGTATCCTGACCATTATGCTTAGTTTCAGCTTGCAAATTCCAACCGGAGTAGCCATTTACAATAATATGGAATGGATCATAATTAACACCTAAAGTCAACGATGAAACCAAAAATACATTTGTAGTACCATATTCACTTTCTAATTGTTCATCTGGCATATCCGAAGGTACAGCTTTCACAGGATTGCCTGTACCATCCAAAATAGGTTCACCACTTTCTTTAACCAAAGATATCAGATCTCCTGCCACTCCTTCCTGTTTTATATCAGCAATTATATTTTCATCATATTCCTTTGGAATCCCCTTTTCAAGTAAAACAAGATCGGATAGATGATCCTTAATTTCAGCATATATAACGTTAGGAAATGCTAATACATACGCAGTTCTTGCTTTCGAATTATTTGCGCTTGCTGCTATATTAATATTCCCTTCTTTATCATCATCTATCCAAAGCCAACGATTAAAGGAATCCATTATTGTATAAGAATATTCAAGCTCCCATGTCATCTGATTCCGTTCTGCCACATATTCCACACATACCAAGGTATATTCATCATTCTTAGCCATTACCGTTACAGGAACTCCCTCGCTATCATAACTATTATCGCCTGCAATATAACTTTCTCCATCAACCGAGACTTCTATGTTATCTTTCAGAGTACCAATAATTCTATCAGCAGGAATACCTTCATACTTCACAGGGACTTTTGCAACAGCTCCGCTTCTACTTTCAATTGTCAGAAAGCCGGTAACTTCATTCTTTTTATATTGCATTATCATCTGTGGAGTGACGCTGACATTATCTCCAGCATTGCCAGATACAACTTCGCTGTCTGATGCTCTACGATTGAATTCCATCCATTCGGGGTTACTTTTCAAAGCCCAATCCTCATTAGCTTCTAACACCAATATGTCAGTTCCATCAAAATTGATGACAAAAGGATTTTCTTCTGTGTACATTACAGACTTGTCCGCATTGAAAGCCCGAACTTCATAACCAGTAGACGGACGCGTCACCTCCGCTATCACCTGCTGGCTTCCTGCCAGCTTCATAGTCAGCTCTGCCTTATAAGATTTTAACAGTTCGGTAGCATCATCACTAATATGGATAGTGACTGTCTGCTTTCCGGCATTGCCTGAACAAACGAACGTCCTCTCACCATCCTGTTCAAAATAGCACCATAACGATGAGGAAGTCAATATCCAGTTATCGGCAGCCTCAAAAGTCAGTGTCTTGGTATCTCCGATTTCACATTCTATTTTCTGCAAATCCGGGAATACAGGCGTTGTAGTCTCGTCATCATCACTGCAAGCAGATACGAAGAGACAAAACACTAACGTAATCAATTGCAAATAATATTTCATTATATCTTTCATATTTATTTCCGATTATAGTTTAGAGTCCTTCCTCTTTCTTATACTGTTCCGCTTCTTCATCACTAATCCACTCCAAGATATTCACATAAGTACCTACTGTACCTTTACCCACCACATAAATAGTGCTATATAAGAATACGAATTTCTGGCATACATTATAATAAGAATCGTATGCAACAGGCTGAGTACACATCAGCTTTCCATTACCGTAAATGGTTCCGAAGGCTTCTGCCGTACTACCTATAATTTGATCATCAAACTCTACAAATGGTTTCAACGGATCGGAAGGATCATACTTAATTTTAAGATCATAATTCTTGTAGAAAAAATCATGTAATATGATAGTATTATCTTCCGTCTTGTCTCTTTCTGCCTGCAATAACCGATGTTCCGTATCCGTCATATATGCATTAAAGAAAGAAGAAGTCAATAGACAATAGCCTTCAAAAGTACTTAGTTCAAAAGGACATGCTTTTTGCATTTGAACACGAGTACGTGTACCGTACAAATCCCATATATTTTCATCTTTCGGAAGCAAATTGAATGTAACCGACAAAGAGTCAGTTTTACCTATATTTTCATAAACACCCTTCATCCGGAACTTTGCAACTCGCTCCCCTGCTTTAATGGTTACCGTATTTGATTCAACTACATATTGCTTTTTTTCAATTGCATTACTAGCCTTATCGTCTACTTCCACACCAAAAGAACGGTCATAATCGCATATATTCGTAGCTACTACCGGAATCTCAAACCATTTCTCGCTGTCCTGCACCGGATACATAGATAATGTATCGGAGAACATCACGTAGTCGGAACCGCTGTAAGTCGTCCGGGAAAGATCATTACATCCCCAGAATCCGACAGCCAACGTCGTAAGTGTTACTATTCCTGTTATTAATCGTTTCATTGTTTCTCTATATTATCTTTATACATTATTTATTGCTTTCATTAGGTGCTAGATCCACGCCAGGAGCATCCAACTCATGTTGTGGAATAGGCCATACAAAACGAGGATCGTCTTTCTCTAACTTCAACGTATTACCCGGAGAGATAGTCGAAGTTTGTTCTTTACGTTCAAATCCCTCATGCCAACGTTTCAAGTCGTTAAGACGGAAACCTTCCATAAAGAGTTCTTTCATACGTTCTTCACTGACAGTTTTAAACCAATTTTCTTCTGTAAGCGTAGTAGAGCCACCATAAGAAGAATAACGAGCCATACGTAAAGTAGAAATATCAATTCCTGCTTTTCCATAATAAGATGCTCCCATCCGGCAATAAGCCTCTGCACGAATCAGATATTGTTCCGCTAACCGGAACGGTTTCGGCATGGATACACACAGCAATCTTTGGCTTATAAAATCCTGATTTCCCATGTATTTAACCAAAAGAGGCCAAGTCAACCCATGAGAAAATCCGGTCGTTGCCGTAGCGAAATAAGCATTATAGCGTAAATCAGCATTGGCATAGGTATCCAATGCCCATTTAGCTGGTACATAATCCGGTTTATAAGATGTATAATCATAATTGAGGAATACAGTGCCTAATGCCCCTCCATAGGAATTTACCTCAAACATTACTTTCCAAATGATTTCAGTAGAATTATCATACTGCCACATGTATGCAAAATCATTATAAGTAACCGAATAACTATGCTTGGTTGCATCAGCTAATATATATTTCTTACTATCTATTACTTTAGTAGCATATTCAACAGCTTTCTCCCACTTCCGCATATACAGGTACATACGAGCATATAAAGCATTGACTGTACCAATCGTGAAATATGCAGAATTATAAATAACCTCAGTGTCATCATCCGTAGCCAGATATTCGGCCGATCTAGCCAAATCATCCAATACAAACTGATACGAATCTTTTAAAGAAGCACGTTTTACAGGTCCCGGATTAACGTAGCTGGACTGCAGTACAACTCCCAGTTCATTGGCAGCTTCTTCGTCACTTTCATAAGCTTTACAGAAACACTTCAACAGTTCTGAATAAGCCAGCGCACGGGCAAAATAGATATGACCTTTATAGGTATCCAACTTGTCCAGTTGTTCATCATCTGAAGTGTTGGCCTCTACAGCAGCAATGTTATCAAGAACAAAATTGCAACGTCCGATGACAGTATACAAGCCACCATACACATATTCCACCTGTTTATTGATAGCTAATATTTCATTACGCCATACATCACCATAGATATTTGTATATCCTTTAACAGCGTATACCAGATCCGTCTGAATATCAGGCAATAAAGTCAAGTATCCGCTATATAGGCTGGCATTTTTAAACTGTGCATAAATACCGACCAAAGCTTGGCGTACATCGCTCACTGTCTTAATAGCCTCTTCTTGCGGAATTGCATCTTGCGGATATTTATCAAGACAGGAAGATGCCGAAAGCAATACCGCAACTAAAACTATATATAATTTTATTTTTCTTATCATCACTGATTAATTTTAGAATGAAACTTCCAGTCCGAATGTAAACTGACGGGACATAGGGTATTGAGCCTTATACACATTGGAGGTAGACTCCGGATCCATCCCTGTAAAACTTGTAAATGTCAACAAATTCTGTCCCTGCGCATAAATACGGGCACTACTTAAAAAATTAGTCCGCTGCAACCATTTCTGTGGGAATGTATAGCTAAGCATTAAATTTTTCAGACGCAGGAAAGAAGCATCTTCCAAGAATCGTGAATCTAGTTGAGGAGTAACTCCATAACGAGGGATATCAGTCACATCTCCCGGCTTTTTCCATCGATCATAAAGCATACGTTTTGACTGATTGTAGGCACTGAACAGTCCGTTGCTCTCTTGAAAAACTCTGTCATTGTTAAGCATCCAGCGATCGGCCACCCACGTGAACTGTGCGGAAAGTGAAAATCCTTGCCAAGAAAGTGTAGTACCAAAACCACCTTGCCAAGGAGCTTCATGTGTCTTACCCAGCATCACTTTGTCATTTTCATTATATTCTGTAGTAATTTCACCGTCTTTGGTATACCATAAAGCATCTCCATTAGTAGGATTGACTCCTGCATAACGGTTCAGATAAAATTCACCTAACGGATGACCTACCGCAACCATTCTACCAGTATCAGAGGCTACATATTCTGTTATCCCATTATAAAGCTCGGTTATCTCATTTTTATTATATGAAACATTGGCGTTCACATTCCATGTAAAGTCTTTGATGCGAAGTACGTCTGCACTGACATTAATTTCTACACCACGGTTTCGCATAGCTCCCACATTATCCCAACGAGTTCCAAAACCGCTAGTTGTGTAAGAAATGGGAACTGCCATCAACATATTAGTAGTTTTCTTATTATAAAATTCCACATCCAAATTTATACGATCAATAAAACCTAAATGCAGTGCCACATTAGTAGCCCATGTAGACTCCCAACTTAATTCTTCATTTCCCAACTGGGAAATAGCAATACCTGATTCATTGTTATACTTATATCCACCGGAAACTAAAGCCAGATGTTCATAGTTATTAATAGAAGAGTTGCCCGATGTACCGGTATTAATCGCTATTTGCGCATTAGTAAGCCATTTATATTTTTGCATGAACTTCTCCTTACGGAGATTCCACATAAACCCGACTGACCAAAAAGCTCCCCAATGTTTATCTGTTCCGAAACGGGAAGATCCATCCCCACGAACCGAAAAGTCAGCATAGTAACGATCATCATAATTATATTCACCACGACCAAAAAAAGAGAGAAAAGAATATTCCGTAACGGGATCTCCCCATGATGAAGCGGTAGAACCGGAAGACAAGTTTGTCAAAATATCATTTGTCTGTCCACGAGTCGTAACCTGAAAACCTTCATAATGATAATCGACTCCTTCCTGCCCAACCATAAAGTTGAATGAATGAACATCATTCAACATAAAACGGTAGTTTGCCGTATTTGTAATCATCAGATTAAGCATATCATACGAACTACGCTGGGCACCTCCATAATTATTATTTGGCTTATAACTCGGAAAACTTCGATAAAAAGAAGTAGTATGACCATAATCTGCACTTAGTTGTGAACGAATTGTGAGATTCTTTATAGGTGTAGCTTCAGCATAGAAAGTAGATAAAAGTTTATACTTCTTATTTGATAACGGATTGTTTTCCATCCATGCTAACGGATTCTCCGTCGTTCCTTTCCAACTGCCGTCATCCTGAAGAGCCAGACTTCCATCCTCCTTATAAGGATTCCAGTAAGGCAACATGAAAAAAGATGCGGAAATAGGAGCCCACAATGCATATTCACCATCATCACTCTGTTCTACCTCCTGATAAGTAAACATTGTATTCGTTCCTATTTTCAACCATTTATTAGCTTTCGCCTCCACATTGGCACGGAAGTTAACACGCTCAAATGTAGAACCTACTGCAATACCATCCTGATCATAATAGCTTCCCGAAACATAATAATTTAACTTTTCCGTACCACCATTTACTGATAACTCGTAATTCTGCAAGGGTGCTTTGTCATTGTATACCTTATCCAGCCAATTGATATTTATCTTACTTAATTTCTCGTAATCCTGTCCTTTATCCAATCCCACTTCTTTTTCAAACTGAATACGTTCGTTCGTATCCATCTGATCCCAGTCCTTTGAAGCTAATTGGGAAAAACCTAGTTGTGTACGGAAAGTAATCTTGGCAGCTTCCCCCATACGTCCACGCTTGGAAGTGATTACTACCACGCCATTAGAAGCACGTGCGCCATAGATAGAAGTAGAAGAAGCATCTTTCAACACTGAAATGCTCTCAATATCATTAGGACTAATCGTGTTGAAATCTGAACTTGAAATAGCCACTCCATCCAATATAAAAAGAGGATCTTTCCCCGAATTAATTGAATTTGTTCCGCGAATACGAAAAGTTGCTGCCTTACTGGGTTCACCTGATTCAGAAAGCACCATTAATCCCGGTGCCTGCCCTTGCAGTGCCTGATCGAAACTCGGAGCAGGAACATCTTCCATCTTTTCAGCTTTTACCGTAGATACAGAACCTGCAATCGTACCTTTCTTACGTACACCGTAGGCAACAACCACTACTTCTTCTACCATTTGTGCATCACTCTCCATCTTCAGATTCATGCGAGTGGCAGCAGACACCTGCTTTTCCATCGTTTTCATTCCAATGTAAGAAAACTGCAAAATGGCGGGAGATTTCGTCACTGTGATACTGTAATTACCATTCATATCGGTAATTACTCCGTTCGTCGTACCCTTCTCCAAAACAGACACACCAATCATCGGCTGATTGTCTTCCGCCGAAATAATGTGTCCCGTTACCTGATATCCACCCTGTGCAAAAAGCAACAGGGGGATACTTGTCAGAGTAAAGAGTACAAACAAGAGAATTGATTTTCTCATCTTTGATACTTTGATTTTAAATTAATGAAATTGATTTATTTTTATAGATTTATCTACAATAAGGAATACGCAGTCTTCGCGTAGAATAATACACTCCTTTCCCAAAATCGGTTTATGCATTTTCTGCACCGACTTGGGACAGGCTATTATTATCTATAAATATAGAATAGGAATAGACTAACTTGGCAAATTCTTAATATTGCGCCAAATATCCAAATAGATTTTTCGTGTTACTGCTGTGTGAATTAAATGTATGACCATCTGCTCTCTTAAGTTATAAATTAAACACTAATATCACTTGTTCTGTTTAGGTGTTATACACTTCTAATATTGTTCTATTTTGGCTACAAATATATATATTATATTTAAATAAAAGAAACAATATGTCGCATATTTTATACCAAATTTCCACTTATATCTTTTTGATACATATTTAAGTACACAAACCCATAAATGAAAATAAATCCACAACATATTTCAATGATAATTGAATATAAACGTTCATTTTGATAGTTACTTTAATTGCTCAAATAACAACATCACAACTCATACAAAATAGCTTATTAAGAGGATTCAATATAGAAAAGATAATTATTCAAAACTATTTCCTATTTTTGCACTCATTATATATAAATAAGGTATAAGATGAACTACGGATTTGTAAAAGTAGCTGCAGCCGTGCCACACGTAAAAGTGGCTGACTGTAAATTCAATGTAGAGAAGATAGAAAGTCTGATTACAGTGGCTGAAGGAAAAGGAGTGCAGATCATTATTTTCCCGGAAATGAGTATCACCGGATATACTTGTGGTGACCTATTCGGACAACAACTTTTGCTGGAAGAAGCAGAAATGGGGCTGATGCAAATTCTGAATAACACCCGTCAATTAGATATCATTTCTATTGTTGGCATGCCTGTCGTTGTCAATTCGACAGTAATCAATGCAGCCGTAGTGATTCAGAAAGGGAAAGTGTTGGGAGTTGCAGCCAAGACCTATCTGCCGAATTATAAAGAATTCTACGAACAACGTTGGTTCACATCAGCGCTTCAGTTGACTACAAACAACGTACGCCTGTGTGGACAAATCGTTCCCATAGGTGCAAATCTGCTTTTTGAGACTTCAGATACGACTTTTGGCATTGAGATATGCGAGGACCTTTGGTCTACTATACCTCCAAGTTCCTCACTGGCACTGCAAGGGGCAGAGATTCTGTTCAATATGTCTGCTGATAATGAAGGCATTGGAAAGAACAATTATCTTTGTTCTCTCATCAGCCAACAATCTGCACGTTGTATTGCCGGATATGTATTCTCGTCTTGTGGCTTTGGAGAATCTACTACCGATGTGGTTTTTGCCGGTAATGGGCTGATTTATGAAAACGGTTCACTGCTTGCACGCAGCGAACGTTTCAGTATGAAAGAGCAACTGATTATCAGCGAAATTGATGTGGAACGCATCCGGGCAGAACGCAGGATAAATACTACTTTCGCCGCTAATCAGGCAAATTTAGGAGACAAGAAAGCAGTTTCTATCGCGACAGAATTTGTCAACAGCAAAGAACTGACCTTAACCCGGAAGTTCAACGCCCATCCTTTCGTACCACAAGGAATTGAGCTAAATGAACATTGCGAAGAAGTATTCTCTATCCAAGTGGCCGGACTAGCACAAAGATTAGTTCACACCGGAGCCAAAACAGCCGTAGTCGGTATTTCAGGTGGATTAGACTCAACACTGGCACTGCTCGTCTGCGTGAAGACTTTCGATAAACTGGGATTATCCCGAAATGGTATTCTCGGAATCACGATGCCGGGTTTCGGAACGACTGACCGCACCTACCATAATGCGATCGATCTAATGAAATCATTAGGTATATCCATCCGTGAGATTAGTATTAAAGATGCCTGCATCCAACATTTTAAGGACATCGAACATGACATGAATGTACATGACGTTACATACGAGAATTCGCAAGCGCGCGAACGTACACAAATACTAATGGATGTGGCCAATCAGACTTGGGGAATGGTTATCGGTACAGGGGACTTATCGGAACTTGCATTGGGATGGGCTACTTACAACGGCGATCACATGTCCATGTACGGGGTAAATGCGAGTGTTCCCAAAACACTTGTGAAATATTTAGTACAATGGGTGGCAGAAAACGGTATGGACGAAAACTCGAAAGCTACTTTGCTTGATATTGTAGACACTCCTATTAGCCCGGAATTGATTCCGGCGGATGAGAACGGAGAAATTAAACAGAAAACAGAAGATCTGGTAGGTCCTTATGAACTGCACGACTTCTTCCTATATTATTTCTTACGTTTCGGCTTCCGGCCTTCCAAGATATTCTATTTGGCAAAAACGACATTCAAAGATATGTATGATGAAGAAACCATCAAGAAATGGCTTTCCACTTTCTTCCGTCGTTTCTTCAATCAGCAGTTCAAACGTTCTTGCTTACCGGACGGACCTAAAGTAGGAAGTATTTCTATTAGTCCACGGGGGGATTGGAGGATGCCTAGTGATGCCAATTCAGCTATGTGGCTTAAAGAAATAGAGAATTTATAGGGAAGTACAAACATCAAACTATTCTCACTGCTATGAGAAAAAATACTCATTACTATGAGAAGATTTTCTCATTATAGTGAGAATTTTTTCTCATAGCAGTGAGAATAGTTGAGAAAATATAACGCCTCATCATAGCTTCGATACAACATTTTAGCAAGACATGTATCTGCACAAAATTACATACTAAAATCCCTCTGTACACATAACTTTTCTTCTTATTTGCTCTATATCCGCTTCTTTAATCCTCCGAATGATATTTTTATAAATACGATGAAAGCCAAAACCGCCTTCAGTCATTTCATGAATCGCGTCTTCTTTTGAAACATTCTGAAATACCACTCGATAAAGTGCGCAAACAGCTCCTGTGCGATCTGATCCGTGATGGCAATGGATAACAATCGGCGCTTTACGATTCTTTATAATACGCAATGCTTCAATCAACTGTTCTTCATTGATGGAATGAGCTTTGGTCTTTACCCGATGAAGCTTTACGTTCGTTCCTGCGGCTTCATCATCATCGCTATGTCTATTACGGAGATTGAGAGCTTCGCCAATACCATACTTTTCTAAAGCTTTAAAGTCTTCATGCGAAGGTTGCTCTGAACGATATACACCCGAATCGATCTTGTACAGATTGGTTAATTCACTATCAGGAAGAGTAATCTTCTCTACTTTCAAATTCTGACTAAAAATAGATATAGAGAAGATTACTCCCAAAAGTAGGCTTAACAGGATTCTTTTCTGCATAAGTCTATATTGTTATTATAAAAAGATCAAAGTACTCCCTTGCTGGATGGAAGTTCAAAATGATAGATATCTCTTTTGATTGCCATTTTCAAGGCACGGGCAAGGGCTTTAAAAATACCTTCTATCTTATGATGTTCATTTTGTCCTTCCGCCTTGATGTTCAGATTCATTTTTGCCGCATCACTTAGTGACTTAAAGAAATGAAGGAACATTTCCGTCGGCATCTCCCCTATCTTCTCACGCTTGAATTCGGCATCCCAAACCAGCCAGGGACGACCACCAAAGTCCAGACAAACCTGACAAAGACAATCATCCATCGGTAAAGCATAGCCATAACGTTCAATTCCACGCTTACTACCTAAAGCCTGGTAAATACATTCTCCTAATGCAATAGCAGTATCTTCGATCGTATGATGTTCGTCTACCTCCAGATCTCCTTTTACACGGATTGTCAAGTCCATACCGGAGTGTTTTCCAATCTGCTCAAGCATGTGGTCGAAAAAGCCAAGACCGGTAGAGATGTCACAAGTACCGTTTCCATTCAAGTTCAAAGCCACATCAATATCTGTTTCTTTGGTTGTACGACGTACTTCCGCTTTCCGTTCTCCGGCAAAAAGGAACTCGGCTATCTGATCCCAGTCAGTTGTTGCAAGAGCGCAGACTTCTTCCAATCCTTTTTCTTTCAGGGTTTCAGGTGAATTTTGCAGATAAATTGCCCGGCAACCCATATTTTTGGCAAGTTCCACATCCGTAGGACGGTCGCCTATAACAAAACTTCCGGCAAGATCGTATTCCGGATTATTTAGGTACTTCGTCAACATTCCGGTACGTGGTTTACGGGTGGGCGCATTATCTTCTGGGAAACTACGGTCTATCAGAATCTCATCAAAAGTAATCCCCTCTCCTTCTAATGTTTTAAGCATCAGATTATGGGCAGGCCAAAACGTTTCTTCCGGGAAAGAAGATGTACCCAATCCATCCTGATTGGTGACCATCACAAATTCAAAATCAAGTTTACTGCGGATAAAACCTAAATTACGGAATATTTTCGGATAGAATTCCAGCTTCTCCAATGAGTCGAGTTGGTAATCTACGGGAGGTTCGATCACCAACGTACCATCTCTATCTATAAATAATACTTTCTTCTTCATAAATTATCCCGGGTATTTTTTAAGGGTGGCTAATAGTGTATTATTCTCTACACGGGTACCGACAGTCACACGCAAACAGTTGCAGCAAAGCGAAATGTTATGGCGATTACGCACAATAATTCCTTCACCTACCAAATAATTGTAGATTTTCACGGCATCCGTCACTTTTGCCAAAAAGAAATTCGCATCAGACGGGAACAGTTTAATGGTACATGGAAGCTTTTCAAATTCCGCTTCCAAATAGTCACGTTCTTCCTTCAGAGTTTTCACCCAACGTTCTATCTCATAATGTTTATGCAACATGGCGATGGCTTGCTGTTGAGTCAACTGGTTGACATTATAGGGATATTTGATTTTACTAAGAATATCAATAATCTCTTTGGAAGCAAAAGCCATTCCCAAACGGATAGCAGCACATCCCCAGGCTTTGGAGAATGTCTGGAATACGACGAGATTGGGATATTTATCCAACTCTTCGAGGAAAGACGGAGCTTTAGAAAAATCATTGTAAGCCTCATCCAACATTACCAATCCTTCAAACTGACAAAGAATCTTTTCTATTTCGGAACGAAGCAGATCATTTCCCGTCGGATTATTAGGCGAACAAAGGAAAATCAGTTTGGTATGCTCGTCGGTAGCTGCCAGCAATTTGTCAGCAGAGAATTGGAAGTCATCATCCAACAATACTTTCCGATATTCCACATCGTTTACATCGGCACAAACCTGATACATTCCATAGGTAGGATCAATAGCTACTACATTATCTTTACCCGGTTCACAGAAAGCACGAAAGACCAAGTCGATGGCTTCATCACTGCCGTTTCCGAGAAAAATATGTTCGGGAGATACTTTCTTAATTTTCGACAACAATGTTTTCAGTTCACACTGCATAGGGTCCGGATAACGGTTGTGAGGCGTATTGTACGGATTTTCGTTTGCATCCAGGAAAACAGAAGCGGTGACTCCTTTATATTCATCACGTGCCGAAGAGTAAGGCTTTAATTTCCAGATATTCGGCCGGGTTAATTCTTGTAATGTTTTCACTTCTTTAAATTTTAAATTATGAATTTTGAATTGCTTTGAGACGAACTGTGACCGCATTTTTATGCGCATCCAAATGTTCGTTAGCCGCCATCTCCTCAATAGCAGGACCAATAGCCTTTATTCCTTCCGGGAGAATTTCCTGAAACGTAATCTTGCGGATAAAACTATCCAGACTGACGCCGCTATATGCTTTGGCATAACCGTTGGTAGGCAAGGTATGATTTGTTCCGGAAGCATAGTCACCGGCACTTTCGGGAGTTAACGATCCAAGAAAAACAGAACCGGCATTTGTTACACGCTCTGCTACTTCCATGTAGTTTTCCGTTTCTATTATTAAGTGTTCCGGCGCGTATGCGTTAGTCAGTTCCAATGCTTCATCCAAATCCTTTACTAAAATCAGTTTACTATTCTCTAATGATTTTGCAGCAATTTCACGACGGGGCAATTCGGCTAATTGACGTTCTACTTCCGCCATTACTTCTGTTTGAAGCTTCTCGGAAGTGGTAATCAATATAGCCTGACTATCTATTCCGTGTTCTGCCTGTGACAAAAGATCTGCTGCTACAAAAACCGGGTTGGCAGATGCATCAGCCAGAACTTCGACTTCAGAAGGACCGGCAGGCATATCAATAGCTACATCACGCAGGCTTACCAACTGTTTGGCAGCTGTCACATATTGATTGCCTGGGCCAAATATCTTATATACTTTAGGTACACTCTCCGTTCCATAGGCCATAGCGGCAATAGCCTGCACACCACCAGCCTTGAATATTTTACTGACACCTGCCAGTTGCGCAGCAAAAAGAATAGCCGGATGAATATTTCCATTCTTATCGGGAGGCGTGCAAAGTACGATTTCCTTGCATCCTGCAATTTTAGCCGGAACAGCCAACATCAATACAGTTGAGAAAAGTGGTGCTGTTCCACCCGGAATATACAATCCCACTTTTTCGATTCCTACCGATTTTTGCCAGCAAGTCACACCGTTCATTGTTTCTACCTTCTTTCCGATAAAACGTTGGGAAGCATGAAAGGTTTCAATATTTTGTTTTGCCAGGGAGATGGCTGCTTTCAGTTCATCGCTTACCAATGTTCCGGCAACCTGTATCTCTTCAGGAGTCACAGCAAGCGCAGACAAGGTGACTTTATCAAAAGTAGCTTCATATTTCAAGACGGCTTTGTCACCTTCTGCTCTTACCTTATTTATAATAGAGCGAACAGTGTCGAACAAATTTTCCGTATTCAGTGCCGGACGTTTCAAAAGTTCCGTCCACTGTTCTTTTGAGGGATATTTAATCAATCTCATGGTTACTATTTTATTAGATGCCTATATATTTATACAATCATCTTTTCAATTGGCAGTACTAAAATGCCTTCTGCTCCCAGTCCTTTCAGTTTTCCAATGATTTCCCAAAAACGTTTTTCATCAAGTACTGTATGGACAGAGCACCAGCCTTCCTGTGCTAACGGCATCACCGTAGGACTCTTCATACCCGGCAATACAGCAATGATTTCTTCCAGTTTATCTTTCGGAGCATTCATCAATACATATTTTTTATCTTCGGCTGTTTTTACTGCATTCATGCGGAACAGCAGTTCTTCGAGCACTTCTTTTTTCTCGTCGCTCATATTCTTGTTGCCAATCAGCAATGCTTCCGACTTCATTACGACTTCCACTTCTTTCAAACGGTTACTTACCAACGTAGAACCGGAGCTTACAATATCAAAAATAGCATCAGCCAATCCAATTCCCGGAGACACTTCTACAGAACCGGTAATCACGTGAATTTCAGCATTTACACCATTTTTCTTCAGGAAGTTGCGAAGAATAACCGGATAAGAAGTAGCGATCTTCTTACCGTTAAACCATGACAAACCGGGATATTCAATATCTTTCGGCATAGCCAATGAAAGGCGACACTTACTGAATCCCAAACGTTTGATGATTTCCGCATCTTCTTCCTTTTCCATAAATTCATTTTCGCCAACAATTCCCAAGTCTGCCACACCGGTAGCCACTGTCTGCGGGATATCATCATCACGAAGGAATAGAACTTCAATAGGGAAATTGGAAGACTGCACCAATAAGGTACGTTTTGTAGTGCTCAACTTAATATCCGACTCTCCTAAAAGTGCCATTGTCTCTTCGAAGAGACGTCCTTTGGCTTGTACTGCGATTCTTAACATGACTTTATTTAATTTTTAATTATAATATGCGTTGAGAAATAAAAAAGGCTTACCGTATTCGGCAAGCCTTAGTTATCGTTTATATAGTTATACACAATATCATCCACGCCCACCGATTATTCGTTAGGAAAATGATGATGATGATGTGTAGTTGTATATTTCATATTTCTTTTATTAACTGCGACAAAAGTAAAGCATTTGTTTGAAACCACCAAACATTTATCACAAAAACTTGAGTTTTTATTTCAAATTAAAGGCAATATCTCTTCCGGCTCTACATCACATTTCGTAAAATGCATTTCGTCTTTCGACTTTTCTTTCGAGAAAGTAAAGTAGGTACAAACCGATTCTGTGCATACTTCTCCATCCTCATTATATAATTTTGCTTCAACAATGACAATGTTCCGCTTCACTTCTTTAATAGAGGCGCGCAATACAATATGAGAATCTTTGGTATCAACAGATTTTCGGTAACGGGTTTCCATCTTCGAAGTCACTCCAGTCGTTTGTAGTTTACGAAGCACCACCCACGCACAGATTTCATCCATCAAAACTGCTTGAATACCGCCATGCAAAGTGTCAATCCAGCCTTGATACTCGGGACGTGGCTTCCAAATGCTCACTACTTCGTCACCATCCTCATAAAATTCCATTTTTACTCCAGCTTCATTATTAGGAGCACAACCGAAACAATTGTACCCTTCCAAACCCTTCCAGGGATTTATTATCTTCTTCATAGTTCTCTCTTTTAGTTAGTTTTACTTCCCAAATATAAGCAATTTATGAAAAGGAGATGCAATTTTCACTGATTTACTTTCTAATACAACGAATAGCGAAAGCTTTCGTATCAATACCCGCATTAGATTCTTCTATGATATTCGTATCACTTTTCATGTAGAAAACCTTAGTATCGATGGTGGCATTTGTATTGTCCAATGTCCAATATGCCAAATGTTTGTTCTCATAATCTGCTTGAAAAGCCCCTACATACATTCCTACAGGAATACCATTAAAACCGGATAAATTAGTTGCAGGTTGCACTTGTTCTTCCGTCTTCAGGGACAACCAGGTCCCTGACTTCAACAAAGAAGCTTCCCCCTTCAAGTAGTCTTTTAAAATATTCCAGTCTTCCCAATTCGGTATACTCCAGTGAGTTGGCAAGATCCTACCGGAAAGCGCAACATTAGCGGTATAAAAATAATGCTCTGTAGTAGATTGCAAATATCCGGCTATATTTGCTGTTACCTGATTCAATTTAGGGAGCGCATCACCGTTTACATATAAAGATGTCTCCAAATTACTCCTCATCCAGTATTGAGTTCCGATCTTCACTAGCGGATAATTATGGATGACTCCTCCACGAACATCACGAACAATATCTTCCTGTGCCAAAACAGGTAACACATCATCTGCCAGTGTTACTGATAAGGAGATTGTTCCGTCTGCCAGCACATAAACATTATTACGAGCCAATAAAGTGCCATCCACATAGGTTAATGAATGATCTTCCATATTCCATGATACACTTCCACCATTCACTTTTCCTGATTTTCCTAATAACTGTGCTACAATCCCTTGAGATAAATTAACGCTACCGTCTTCTTTCATCGGATAGGCAACAATCGCTTGAGAAGAAAAATCCGGAGTAACAAGATACTCTTTACATATTTCGGCTACTTGTTTTCCCGAATGTATCACTTTGTACACATTCGATTTTTCAAAAGTCAGCTTCGATACATCTATGTATTTATGCAAAATACCCGATTCGGTATGATCCACTTCTGTTCCATCCCAATCCCCGATTTCTCCGTTCACTTTACTCATTAATATATCTTCGGCCGATACAAACGTTATTTCCAACTCTCTCTGTTTTCCACTTTCCAATTGTAAAGTGGATGGTAATAAACTGGTATATAGTTTGCCGGCAGCTTCCAATGTTATGTATTGATACCCAACAGTCGCCTCTTGGGGAATCAAAATAAGCTCTTTTCCTACTAGTCGACCGTCTTTTATTTCCCATTCTCCTGCAGGAGTAATATCTTTCTCTTCAGAATAGGCAGAGAATGTTTTCTTCTGAAAATCATAAATGGTCTTAGTATAAAAGCCACTCACCGAAAGTGTAGGTTTCACAGATAGTATTTCTTCTATATTCTCTTCCTCTCCGGGGACAAGGACTATTTTCATGCGAAAGAACTGGTGGTTGTAAGTCAAAGCAACTGCATCTTTACTAGCTAATACTTCCTTTTTGGAAGCAACTAGAAAATCAGAATGAGAATAATCATCCAGTTTATCTTGAGTTGTTGCAACGGTCACTTGCATGGAACTTTCACCCATTGCTACCCCGCCCTTCTGATATGGATAATAACTGATTAAATTCAATGTTACTCCATCATCCGGATAGTAAACCGACTCATCAGATACAAACTCACCAGTAGATGAACGCACAAAATGAAGATTATCTGCATAACGTTCTTCTTGCATTGTAGTAGTTCCTGCAAGTGCAAATAATCCCACTTCATCTTTTTCTCCAAAACTATTGTTTACTACACGAGTATTCATAATCTCATGAATATCAGCTACAAACTTCAACGGAATATCTCCATTATTAATGATTTCCCCTTCTTCCTCCGAAATATGGTTTACACAAGCAGTAAACATAGTACAACAAAGGATAAAAAAACCTACTCCCACAAATAGGTTATGGCATGTTTTCATTTTGTTTTTCTATTAGTTCAAAAAAAGAAATTCTTGATTAAGCAGAAAGAATGCCATAAGAGGAAGTATTCACTTTCGGTTATGAAAAACCATACAACACGTCTGTTGCAACTGTAGAATCTTAAATTCCCACATTACAGTTTGAAATGTGGAAGCGAAAGTACAGATTATAGTTAAGAAAAGAAATATTTTCCTTTAAAAAGATTAATCTTTTATATAAAAAGCACGTAATCAGCCATTTACATAACACATGCAAAAACAAGACATTCTGAACTCCACATTATTATATTAGCATTGGTTATTATTTACTATCCGTCATTTATTTCAAAAAGAATACCCCACTTCTATTCCGGCAATGTGTCTGCCTTGCGAAGATGCATATTGATAACAATAAAATGCATCCAATGACCAACGTTTGGCTAAAGCAATCTCCACTCCGGGACGATAGCGCATACGGTCTGCTCTCCAAAAAGAGGTATCATCCAGACTTTGATAAATTTCAACAGAAAAATAAGGAGAAACGATTCCTTTTGTAGGAGCATAGGATAACTTCAAACGAGAACGTAGACGAGTTTCAGAATCACCACGGTCAAAAGTCTGCTGAAACCTCTCCCGCAAAGACACTTTCAACCATTGATAACGAAAGTTGGCAGTGGCAGATATATGATAGCGATGTCTCAACTTCCAGTCTGAATCACCCAAATTCCGAAGATGGGTCTCATATCCCACTCCCAGATTCAAAAAAGAACAAGGGCGATAACTTCCACCAACTGTCAGTCCCCAACGATCTAATCGACTTACATCATCCTTCATACGTAATTCCAAATCGCCTGAAACCGAGAAACGAGAATCTATCTTATAATTTACCTTAAATTTAGTCCATGTATTGAAATCATCACTTTGTGCCCATGCGGGAAACGACATTCCAAACAACAACACAAACAGCCAAATCTTAGTATTTAATATTATTCTACTCATTGATTATCGGGTTAAAGTTGCAAAGATAATAAATAATCTCCGACAAAGAAAAATCATGATACTGAAATAAATCTGAAAAAGATTAGCGACTTCTTTCCTTTTTTATTTCCCGGATTTTACGTACGTTTGTGACATTCTAACAATCCCTTTGTGAATTGAAACCTAAAATGCTATATGTGCGCAACAAATATTCCCGGTAATGAACGTTCGCTTGTCATCCGCCTGATAGCCGGAGATGAAGATGCATTCTGTGAACTTTATGCGGCTTATAAAAATCGCCTGATATATTTTGCGATGCGTTTTCTCAAATCACGCGAATACGCAGAGGATATCTTTCAGGACGCCTTCACTACGATTTGGGAAAGTCGTCGTTTTATTAATCCCAACACATCTTTTTCTTCTTATTTATATACAATCATGCGCAATCGGATTCTAAACCATTTGCGCGAACTGGCAAGCGAAGACCGACTGAAAGAGCAAATCCTTTCACAAGCTATAGACTACAGTAATGAGACGAACAATGAAATCATTGCCAATGATTTACAGAGACTTATATCTCATGCACTGGAACAACTGACTTCCCGCCAGCGAGAAATATTCGAAATGAGCCGTGAGAAACAAATGTCTCATAAAGAATAGCAGAAGCATTGGAGATTTCTGTCAATACGGTACAAGAACATATCTCATCTTCTTTGCGTTCGCTTCGTACGTATTTAGAAAAACACTCTGTTACCGGCACTGACCTAATTTTACTTCTTATCTGCCTCAATCTTTAGCGGGAGATGGTTTCTAACGGCATATACAGTTAAAGGAAGTTAACTATACCCTAGACATTCTTTTTCTTTGTGTACTAATTATACAAAGGGGAAATTAAGATATACCCGAATTCTAAATAACAGAATATGAAGAATACAGAAAATAATAAAAAACTATATCGCCGTTATCTGGACGATCTCTATACAACAGAGGATGCCCGGCAACTACTGAACAGCCTGCACGACCCGGATAATCATGAAACACTCAATGAGTTGTCTTCCGATGTCTGGGAAGAAACCGCCACACAGCAACCTTATACAGATCTTGAACGTGAACACTATAAACGAGAGGCACGTCAATTATTGAAACACATAGAACATAAAAAACGTACTTGGTTCCATCGTATCGCAGTTGTTACCGCCAGCACTGCAGCAATCGTTTGCCTGGTACTGAGCGGAATTCATTATCTGGAACATCTGAATGAACAACAGATATCTATCTGGAAGCCTCAACATCTTATGGCGAACGAAAACAACTTCTCCTGCCCGACGGCACCCAACTAACACTAAATTCCTGCTCACATGTCCGGTATCCGAATAATTTCACAGGAGAAGAGCGTAAAATAGTACTGGAAGGTGAAGGATATTTTCAGGTACACAGAAATGAAGAACAACCTTTCATTGTCAGTACCCGCCGTTTCGATGTACGTGTACTAGGAACCTGCTTTGATATAAAATCCTATTCTTCTGATGAAATCGTTTCTGTAGAAGTGGAAAGCGGAAAGGTGCAGGTAGATTTGCCGGAAGCGATGATGCGGTTAAAAGGCAAAGAGCAGGTACTTATCAATACCATTTCGGGCGAATACAGCAAACGACGGGAAGAGCGTCCGGTAGCCATATGGAAAAAAGGCGGTCTGCGTTTCAACAGTACTCCGATACGTGACGTGGCAAAAGAACTGGAACGAATGTACAATTGCCATATTACATTTGCCAACGGTAAATTCAACAATCTGATTTCCGGAGAACACGATAACAAGAGCCTGGAAGCAGTTCTTCAATCTATCGAATATACAAGTGGTATCCGGTATAAGAAGGAAGGCAACCACATATTGTTATATAAATAGCAAAAAGATGTTAATCACACCCTAGTATATAGTTTACGGTGTGTATTACCTTGTAGAACCTTGAATATTTAACTTATAATTTTAAGAAGACATATTATGAAAGCACCCGGTTAATTCCATCTCTGAAAAATAGGAGCTGTCTCTCAGAGAAGCCCCTATTCCGTAATCCGGACGGATATTCATTCGTTTCGACCCGTGTGAATAACGTATCTCGTATTACAAGTCTTTGTTTTAAATAATCTATTCAATTACTAAAACGTACAAATTTATGAATAATCTTCCTAATATAAAAAGGAAAGGCAGAAATGTACATTCATTTTTAGCTTTTTTACTATTCGTATGCTTGTCATCATTGCCTTGTTACATACAGGCACAAGAAAAGAAAAACATTACGCTGGATGTCAAGAATGAAACTGTAGAAAATGTATTCAATCAATTAAGCAAACAGACCGGCTACAAATTCTTTTATGATCAGGAAATTGTAAATGCCGCCCCACGTATTTCAATCAAAGCACGCAATAGCTCGTTAGAAAATATTTTGAGCATGATAACAGTACAGACCAATTTATATTTCAATAAGAAAAATAATACCATCTCTGTCGGCAAACAAAAAAGCCAGGAAACAATAAAATCAACAAGAACCAAAACCGTCAACGGAACAGTTACAGACCAGAACGGTGAACCCATTATCGGTGCCAATGTATTAGTAAAAGGTACGACAAACGGTATCATTACCGATATTAACGGAAACTATTCTTTGGCAAACGTAACCGAAGATGCTACTATTCAGTTCTCATACATCGGGTATCAAACAACCGAGGTCAAAGCGAACAGTAAAGAGTTGGCGCGTATCATACTAAAAGAAGACAGCGAGCTGCTGGACGAAGTAATAGTAGTAGGGTACGGTGTACAGAAACGCAGTGATGTCACAGGCGCTATATCTTCCGTAACTTCCGAGAAACTGAATTCTACCCCCTCTTCTAGCCTGGGTGAAATGCTGAGAGGACAAGCTGCCGGTGTGCAGGTTACCATGTCCAATGCCGCTCCCGGTGGCAGTTCGAATATTCTGATCCGGGGACGTCGTTCGCTTTCCGGCGGAAATGATCCTCTTTACATCGTGGACGGTGTCCCGATGACTAGTATAGATGATATAAACTCCAACGATATAGCATCACTCGAAGTTCTGAAAGACGCTTCTTCCCAATCAATCTATGGCGCACGCGCAGCCAATGGTGTCATACTAATCACTACCAAACGGGGACAGACCGGAAAGATGAAAATCAGTTATAACACCTACGCCGCTTCACAAAGTATCCATAAGAACTTTGAGTTTTACAATGGAGAGGAATGGGCTGCTTTACGCAAGGAAGCATACTATAATGCCAATCTTAGCTATGATGAAACCGACTGTTTCAGAGGGTTGATGCTCGACGTTTTTAAATCAGGAGAGTATGTTGACTGGGAAAAGCTAATGATAAGCTCCGCCTGGCAACAAAAGCACGACATCTTGATACAATCCGGCGGGGACAAAACAAAGTACGCTCTGGGACTGGGATATTTTGACCAAAACGGTATGGTTCCAAATTCGGGATTCCAACGTTTGAGCGGACGATTGAACATCGACCACAAACTACTGAAAAACCTGACAATAGGCACGAACTTCTTATACACCAAATCATGGAAGAAAACAGCAGACGGCTCCTTCAATTCATTTATCACCATGCCGCCTCTGGCAAAAGTATATAATGACGACGGTTCCTTGCGTGAAGATGTAACCGAAGCTGGAGAATCCCACTACAACCCATTATGGAATATCGACTACTCAAACAATAAAAGCCAGACCGACCGGCTATTGATCAACTTTTTCGTGGACTGGAAAATCACAAAGGACTTATCATACCGTGCAAACGGAAGTTTGAATACCAGGACTGTCCATAGCAACACTTATCAGGGGACAAAGCATACGACAGGACGCAATAACAATGGAAAAGCGACTGCCGGCACAAGTTTCTCTAACGACTACCTGTTCGAGAATATAGTCAACTACGTGAAGGATTTCAATAAGAACCATCATTTCGACGCAACCTTTATGCAAAGTGTCAATGTCATCGAATGGAAAAATCTAGGAATAAACGGTACCGGATTCGCAAACGATGATTTGACTTATAATGCGATAGGCTCTGCCAATGAATATGGTACGCCTACCTGGGAATTATCTGATAGAAAACTATTATCTTTCTTGGGACGTGTCAGATATAACCTGTTCGAGAAATACCTGTTCACCTTCGCTTTGCGTGTGGACGGTTCTTCCGTTTTCGGAAAGAATAACAAATACGGTTATTTCCCTTCGGGAGCTTTTGCCTGGAGGATAAATGAAGAATCCTTTTTAAAAGAAGCCAAATGGCTGTCCAACCTGAAACTCCGTTTAAGTTACGGTGCGGTCGGTAACCAAGGCGTTACCCCTTATAAATCACTTGGTTTGACAGATAGATACCTGACCGAATTCGGTGACAAGACCATCATCGGTTATCTACCCGGAACGGAATTGACCAACCCTAACTTGAAATGGGAAACGTCCACTTCCGGAAATATCGGACTTGATTTCGGATTCTTCAACGGAAGAATCAATGGTACGATAGAATACTATAATACCAAGACTACCGACCTGCTTGTCACCAAGTCTATCCCAAGCTCGCTCGGATATTCCACCCAGACTGTAAACCTGGCGGAAATGAAGAATAATGGTATCGAAATAACGCTGAATACCACTCCCGTCAAAATCAAAGATTTCAGATGGGATGTCAACTTCACTTTCACCAAGAACAAGAATGAAATTAAAAAGATAGACGGACAAGTCGATGAGAATGGCAAACCGCTTGATGACGTGAACAACAAATGGTTTGTCGGATATCCGATGAATGTATATTACGACTATGTATTTGACGGCATCTGGCAAAAAGATGACGATATCGCCAATTCTCATATGCCGACAGCTACTCCGGGCAGCATCAAACTGCGCGATGTCAACAACGACAATCAGATAACAGCCGATGACAGAGTAGTGATGCAACGTGACCCCAAATGGATAGGTACGGTCGGCACATCTTTCAACTACAAAGGATTCGACTTATCCGCCGACCTGTATATCTCTCATGGAGGAACGATATACAACCCTTATCTGACGACATTCGAGAATGGTGGTGACTTGACAGCCAAGCGAAATGGTATCCGACGCAATTACTGGACACAGAATAACCCGTCTAATGAAGCCCCTGCGCCCAACATGACGCAAGCTCCCGCATATATCAGTTCATTGGGTTATCAGGATGCCTCGTATGTCCGTCTGCGAAACGTTACTTTCGGATACAACTTCCCCCGTGCTCTTATCAGCAAAGCATACATGCAAAGTCTGAGACTCTATATGACACTGTCTAACTTCTGGACGAAAACCGATGTACAGGCTTACGGTCCGGAACAAACTCCGGGAGATTATCCCGAACCCAGGACTGTATTATTTGGATTGAATGTGACATTTTAATAAGATAAAATCATGAAAAAGAGTATATTATTTATATTTACAGCCTGCTTCCTCTTTACTACTTCCTGCTCCGACTTCCTAGATGAAGAACACAAGACGAAGTATAGCTCCGAATACGTATTCGGAACACCGGAAGGGCTAAAACTCGCGGTCAATGCACTATATGCATTGCAACGCTACTACGCAAATGATACTGAAAATGCCACCATCTTCGCTTTGGAAAGAGGTACGGATTTAGCTGTAACCAATGGCGGAACCGGTAACTTTTACGGCATCTATGACCCTAATTATTTAAAGCCGTCCGCCAGCCAGGTAGGATTCATGTGGCGTACAATGTATCAAATCATAGGCAAAGCCAATGAAATAATTGCCGCAGCCGAGGACTTGGAAGACACTCCTTCCTTACGGGCCACCGTCTCAGAAGCAAAATGTTTCAGAGCGCAGTCTTATTTCCTATTATACCGCACATTCGACAGGATATGGCTGAACATACAGCCGACTACTGCCGAAAACGTCAACGATCCGAGAGATTTTCATGCCGCTTCCGAGAAAGAAGTGTTCGACTTGATTTACGAGGATTTGGAGTATGCCATTACAAACCTCGACTGGGTATCCGACGAAGCGGGAAGATTCACCCAGCTGCCGCCCGTCATATGAAAGCCAAAGCCGCATTATGGCTCAAAGACTGGGATACGACTCTGGAACAAGTGGAAGAAATAGAGAAATCGGGACATTTTGACTTGATTGCATTGAATGAAGTATTTAATGCCGGAGACTTGAATCATAAAGAAGCGCTGATGGTGCAACAGTGGAGTAAAAATCCGGGCGGTAATTTATCCAATGCCACTCCAAAAGGCAATTACTATGCAGCCTATTTCATCGCCCAATACCGTACCGAAATCGGTGGAACCGCAGAATATGCCTGTTCTTATGACAACTGGGGATATACTTACGGAAGATGTCTCCCCAGCCCCTATTTATTCTCACTGTATGACAAGGCTAAGGACAAACGTTATCAAGAGTACTACATACACCAGTACAAAAATACGACTGATAAAAACATCACATACGGTTCGGCTACAGTAAAACCCGGAGATTATTTCCCATTATATAAGAATGGAAGCATCAATAAGAATGTATATCCGGGATGTATCAAGTACGGAGATAAATGGACGCGCACCGCTTCGGAGACACGCAGTTATAAAGATGTGATAGTGTACCGTCTTGCCGAATCCTATATAATGGCAGCCGAGGCAGCCTTGATGAAAAACGACCAGACGTTGGCTAAATACTACTTTAACAAAACATGGGAAAGAGCCGGAAACGACAAATTCACCGGTGTGCTAACCATGAAAGACATTATGGACGAACAAGCCCGCGAGCTGTCTTTCGAAGGCGACAGATGGTATTTTCTGAAACGTCTTGGAATACTTATCGAACAAATCAAGGCATACGCCGGAGATCCGGAAATCCCTGCATCCATTCTCGGACGTAACAATCTGCCCGCCAACCCTCACTTTGTGAGATGGCCGATCCCCGAAGCGGAAGTTATCAATATGGGAGCCGAAAACTTCCCTCAAAATATAGGATACAAATAATCACATCATTGAAACAACATACATATAATTAAGATGAGAAAAAAAATTACCATATTAACACTGCTTTTCTGTTCTTTCGTTACAGGCTTGTTTGCCAATACTCCACAATATGACATTTGTATATATGGAGAGTCAGCTTCCGGAGTAATTGCTGCAATACAAGGCGCACGTATGGGTAAGAAAGTAGTGCTTATATCGAAAAACGACCATGTAGGCGGTCTTGTCACGTCAGGACTGACCGCTACCGACATGAACCGTAATGACCTGATAGGTGGTATAACAAAAGAATTCTACAACAAAATATACAACTACTATCTGCAACCTGAAGTATGGCACAACCAAGACAGGGAATCATTCATGGTTTCGACATTAAAGCGTACATATAGAGGGAAAAATGATGAAAGGCAGATACAATGGGTCTATGAATCCTCAGTAGCCGAACGAATTATGCGGGATATGCTGAAGATGGCAGGAGTAGAAATTCTTTTCAACCACCGGCTCGACCTAAATAAGAACGTCCGGAAAGAAGAGAATATAATCCGGAGCATCCAACTGGAGAATGGAAAGGTTATTGAAGCCAAAATGTTTATAGACGCATCCTACGAAGGCGATCTTCTGGCACGTGCAGGAGTATCCTACACAGTAGGACGCGAATCAAACCTGCAATACGGGGAAACCTATAATGGCATCCGTCTCAATTACAAACAAGGAAAAGACCTGACAAAAATAAGCCCTTACATTAAGGAAGGGAATGTAAAATCAGGTGCCTTGCCCTACGTTACAGATCGGGAATGGGGCAAACAAGGGGATGCGGACAAACGCGTGCAAGCCTATTGCTACAGAATGACTCTGACAAACGACCCCGATAACCGTATATCTATTCAAAAGCCGAAGAACTATAATCCGTTATGGTATGAGATATATGCACGTATGCTAAAACTGGAACCGGAAACAAAACTCCAGCAAATTATAACATTGACTCCTATGCCTAACAAGAAAACGGATACCAACCATCTGGACTTCTTCGGAGCAAGTTATAACTATGCAGAAGCCGACTATAAAACCAGGCAGGAAATAGAGCAGTTACATAAAGATTATGCGCTGGGCATGTTGTGGTTTCTGGGACATGACAAACGTGTACCAGAACATATCCGCAAAGAAATGCTGGACTGGGGATTGCCTAAAGACGAATTCACTGACACCCAAAATTTCCCTTATCAAATATACGTACGGGAAGCCCGCAGGATGATCGGAGCATTTGTAATGACAGAAAAGAATGTACGCAAAACAGATCGTACGCCGGTCGAACATTCGGTGGGACTGGGTTCTTATGCCCTGGACTGCCATTATGTATCCCGCGTCATCGACCAAGAGGGCAAATTAAGAAATGAGGTACTATATTCGCCCCTACCATTCCCTACTCCATCAGTTATTATTCACTGACTCCTAAAGAGGAAGAATGTGCCAACCTATTGGCAACCGTATGTTTATCATCTTCTCATGTTGCCTATAGTACAATCAGGATGGAACCAGTATATATGATATTAGGACAATCGGCAGCCACAGCCGCCGCTCTGGCAATAGATTCGAATTTACCTGTCCAGAAAATATCTTATGATGTATTGAAGTATAAATTACTGCAGGACGGACAATTATTATCAGTACCCACTAAAAAATAAAGTTATGAAACTAAAATACATAATAACCTCAGTTTTTGTGCTTGCCACCGTACTGAATGTTGCATGTTCAGACAGAGACAACTATACAATACCTAAAGGCTCTTTTGAAGAAAAGCCAATTGTTCCCCCCGTTAAAGTTGAGACATCAAAAGTCGACGGGAAATGGAGATTACTGGTAGACGGTCAAGAACTATATGTCAAAGGGGCCGCATGCAACAACTTCTATGCTGAAGCAGCCGATTTCGGTGCTAATGTCGTCAGGACATACGGAGTATCCGACAAAAGTAAAGCCATTCTGGATGCCGCTCAGGAAAAAGGACTCTATGTCAATTTCGGACTTTACATAAAAAGAGAAACCGACGGTTTCGATTACAACAACGCAGCGGCGGTAAAAGCTCAATTTGATGAAATGAAAGCGACAGTCGAACGTTTCAAGGATCATCCGGCACTTTTGGTATGGTCGATAGGAAATGAAGCGGAAGCAAGCTACACCAATCTCAAACTATGGGATGCCATCAATGACATAGCCAAGATGATTCATGAAACCGATCCTAATCATCCCACTACAACGACATTGGCTTCCTCTAATGTGAACCATATAAAAAATATTATAGAAAAAGCTCCGCATATAGATATTCTTTCAGTCAATACGTATGCGCCTAACCTGCCGGGAGTATTAGGCAATCTTCAGTCCGCAGGCTGGACCAAGCCGTATATGATTACGGAGTTCGGGCCTCGCGGCACTTGGCAAATGAATCCCGAACCCGAAAGAGTGCTGCCGTGGGGAGGTTTAGTAGAACAGACCAGTAGTGAAAAAGAAGCTGACTATCTGAAAGCCTACCAAGAGAATATAGCCGTCAATAAGGACAACGGTTGCTTAGGTTCGTTCGTATTCTTATGGGGATACCAGACTCACGGAGAAGTACTGACCTGGTACGGGCTGTTCGACAAAAAAGGATATACCTTCCCGGCAGTCGATGCCATGCAATATGCATGGACAGGAAGTTATCCGAAGAACCGGGCTCCAGTAATAGCAACCCGTAATGATATACTGATGAATGGCAAAAAAGCGGAAGACGCTATTATTGTCAGCCCGAACTCATCCAACGAAGCTAAAGTCACAGCCACCGACCCGGATGGGGATGCACTGACCTACGACTGGATGATTATGAAGGAAAAGACGGCTTCTTCAGACGGCAGCCTGCCGGATGGCATCACCGGATTAATAGATGATAACACTAAAAAGGAAATTACATTCAAGGCTCCCTCAACGGTCGGTAACTATCGTCTGATAGTCTTTGTGCGCGATGTGAAAAACAAGAAAGTAGCAAGTGCGGTTATTCCATTTTCAGTTCAATAAAAAAATTATCGACTATGAAACTATTAAAATATAATTTAGGCATCTTGTTGTGCCTCACAGCTATCTTCTTCATTGCATGTGACAGTGACGATGAAACTATACAACAGAACCCGAAACCGACTATTAAGTTCACGAAAGTCGGAGACGAACCAGTCATTGCTTATCCGGGCACAGAACTCAGTTTTTCTGTTGAGATGACAGGCACAGCCGGTATTAAGAAAGTCGTTACCATGCTCGACTCACAAGAAATACCCGGAAGTGCCAAAGAATATCCGGGAAATACGGATAAAGACTCATACAGCGTATCATACACCATAAAATCGGAGGAAGTAGGTAAAACACTGAACTTTGTAATACTGGCAACTGACAATGAGGAAAAGAAATCCACTGCCGAATATGTAGTTTACATCCAGGCTGCCAAACCGGAAATTGAAATAAAGATTCCTGATACCGCACCGGAAACGGTTACTGCGGGAGAAGTGGTAACGTTCGACATTGAGATTACTTCCGCAACAACATTAAGAAGCATAAAAACATATCTCGAAGGTCTGGAAATTACAGATTTAACCAAAGAGACATTTGAGAATCCCAACAGTGATACCTATGTATTCTCATACACAACTACTGATTTGAATGCCGGACAAACCCTGTCATTCACATTTGAAGTGATGGATGCTAACGGTGGTATCGTAAGAAGTGAATATAGCATAGAGGTAACGAGAGCAGTAGAATTAGACATAAATGAATTCTACACACTTAAAATCGGAGCACAAGCCAGTACAGACGCAGGACCTTTCTTAAATACTACTAACGGAGAAATTTATGTACGAGACGGAGCTGCTGCCAAATCAGCCAATATCGACATTACCCTATTCTATAGTAACGGTTCATACGGCTATTATTTCGTATCCCCGTCTGATGCAAGCATCGAAGCTATTTTCAAAGCACCGGATGCAATAACAACTTGGGAACATCGTAACAGTACGAAACTGAAAGTTATCCAAATGACGCCGGACGAATTCTTAGCAATCAATTCTGCTGAAATGATTCAGAATCTCTACACGAACTCATCCGAAGCAGAAGTAGAGAAACTGACAAACAAGCTGGGAGTAGGCTCTATCATCGGATTCAAAACTGTTGCCGACAAATATGGCATTATAATTGTCAGGTCATTTGCCAGCGGCAGCTCAAAAGGAAATGTCACCATCGACATGAAAGTGGAAAAATAACCCGGTTCTCAAAATAAATTAATTCTTAAACCGCCCTTATTTATGACAAAAATAGGGGCGGATTAGAAATTATTATCTATAAAACAATGAAAATAAAATTATTATTCATCCTGCTAATTACTTTTCAGCCCTTAGTATTCGGAGCTAATGACATACCTGAACGACCGCTTTATCTTGACCCTTCCCAGTCAGTCCAAACAAGAGTGGAAAATCTGATGTCCTTAATGACGCTGAAAGAAAAGGTTGCCCAAATGTGCCAGTATGTAGGTCTGGAACAT
Organism: Bacteroides sp. AM54-2NS; assembly: GCF_003602935.1. Classification (NCBI taxonomy): domain Bacteria; kingdom Pseudomonadati; phylum Bacteroidota; class Bacteroidia; order Bacteroidales; family Bacteroidaceae; genus Bacteroides; species Bacteroides sp. AM54-2NS. Next base: position 77,067 of record NZ_QTMZ01000021.1, on the reverse strand, counting down.
ATGCGCGACGCGGAAAAGAATATCACGGAAGAAGAGTTACTGAACGGTCATGCCAGAGGATTTTACAAAGGATTGCACTCCACAGGAGTGGAACGGATGGTCACACAGGGAGAAATCGGTTCATTTCTTCATGTCTTGACTCCTGCGGAAGCCAATCATCTGCAAAAGTTGGCGGAAAAAAGCCGTTTGAAAATTCCCTTGCTGATAGGGATTGATGCCATACATGGAAACGGGCTCGTCAGCGGCTCTACCATTTACCCGTCTCCAATAGGAATGGCTTCCACATTTGCGCCCGATTTAATAGAACAGGCAAGCAGGCAGACAGCCCTCGAAATGCGTGTGACAGGTTCTCACTGGGCATTCACTCCAAATATAGAAATAGCCTGTGATGCCCGTTGGGGAAGAGTAGGAGAAACATTCGGAGAAGACCCGTATCTGGTATCCCGCATGGGAGTAGCATCCATCAAAGGTCTGCAAACAGACAATCTTACAGGACTAAATACCGTATTAGCCTGCGCCAAACATTTGGTTGCAGGGGGAATAGCCAATAACGGAACCAATGCCGGCCCGGTAGAATTGAGTGAAGGCAAACTAAGAAACTTCTTTTTACCCCCATTCAAAGCAGCCATACAAGAAGCTAAACCTTTTACCCTTATGCCAGCACATAACGAATTGAATGGGATCCCGTGTCATGCAAACAAATGGTTGATGACCGACATTATGCGGAATGAATACGGATTCGACGGGTTCATTGTAAGCGACTGGATGGATATGGAAGCAATCAGCACACGCCACCGGATATCCGAGAATACAACCGATGCATTCTTCCTGTCCGTAGATGGCGGAGTAGACATGCATATGCATGGCCCTGTTTTTTTCGATGCCATCCTGAAACTTATAAAAGAAGGAAAACTGACGGAAGAAAGAGTTAATAAAGCATGCGCCAAGATACTGGAAGCCAAGTTCCGGCTAGGATTATTCGAGAACCGGTATGTTACGGAAGCCGGAATAAAGAAAACGGTTTTCACCAAAAAACATCAGCAAACAGCACTGGAAATCGCCCGGCGCTCCATCGTCCTATTGAAAAACGAGAGTCTGCTTCCCGTTGACACCCGAAAGTTCAAAAAGATACTCGTGACAGGGCCTAATGCCAATAACCAATCAATCATGGGCGACTGGGTATTTGAGCAACCGGAGAAGAATGTATCAACCATACTGGAAGGCATAAAAGAGGAAGCATCCGGTACACAGATAAATTATGTAGATGTCGGCTGGAATATGAGAGCATTGGATAGTGCCAAAATAGAAGAGGCCATACAAACAGCAAAGTCTTCGGATTTGGCAATCGTCATAGTTGGCGAAGACTCTTTCCGGCAACATTGGAAAGAGAAAACATGCGGAGAAAACAGAGACCGTATGGACATCACTCTTTGGGGTAAACAGGATTATCTTGTGGAATCTATTTACAAGACAGGAGTTCCTACTATCGTCATCCTGATAAACGGACGTCCCCTTGCCACCAGATGGATTGCTGAAAATATCCCGGCTGTTATTGAAGCCTGGGAACCGGGGTCAATGGGTGGAAAAGCAATTGCAGAAATCCTCTTCGGCAAAGTAAATCCCAGCGGAAAGTTACCCATCACTATTCCACGGCACGTAGGTCAGATTTCAACGGTATATAATCACAAACCGTCCCAATTTCTCCATCCTTATATTGACGGGGACAAAACACCACTTTATCCTTTCGGATATGGTCTAAGCTATACTTCTTTCAAGTACGACCAGCTTAAAGTAAATAAGGCTGATTATCACGCCAACGAAGAAATAGAGATTACTGTGAATGTCAGTAACACAGGAGAAAGGCAAGGAGAAGAGGTCGTCCAACTTTATATTCGGGATGATTACAGTAACACCACCCGACCGGTGAAAGAACTGAAGCGTTTTCAACGTATTCTTTTGGAAAAAGGAGAAAACAAAGTGGTATCATTCCGCTTGAACAAAGAAGACCTGTCCTACTATAACCATAAAGCCGAATATGTGCTCGAACCGGGCACGTTTACCGTCATGGTGGGCGGCAGTTCTTTGGACAAAGACCTACAAAAAGTTAAGTTTAACGTAAAATGAAACCGGATATGAAGAACCTGATTCTATTATTAACTGTTCTTACTTTTCTGTTCAGTTGTAAAAGCAACCCGAAAGAAGAGTACGACATATGTATCTACGGCGGCACTTCCGCCGGAGTAATAGCAGCATACTCTGCCAAGATGTTGGATAAGAAGGTGTTGCTTATCGAACCGCAAAGCCGCCTCGGCGGACTGACTTCTGGTGGGCTTGGTTTCACCGATATAGGAAACAAACAAGTGGTGACCGGATTATCAAAAGATTTTTACCGCCGTTTGGGAGCTTATTACGGCAAACTGGAACAATGGATATTCGAACCCAAAGTAGCGGACAGCCTCTTTAATGACTACATTAAGCGAGCGGATGTCAAGGTTTTATACAAATACAGAATCACAGACGTCCAACTTGCCAACGGATATATAAAAAATATCACCCTTGAAAGTTCCGACGGAACAAAACTCGGCAAATCCATAGCCGCCAAAGTATTCATCGACTGTACTTATGAGGGTGACCTGATGGCTAAAGCAGGAGTTTCCTACATAATAGGCCGGGAAGACAACAAACAGTATGGTGAAACTTATAATGGCGTCCAACTGATGAAAGGACACCAGTTTCCGGATGGAGTAGACCCATACAAGATAAAAGGTGATTCCACAAGCGGATTATTATGGGGAATCAGTCCTGCCGCACTCTCATCGGACGGTACGGGCGACAAGTTAGTACAAGCTATAATTACCGCATTTGCCTCACCGACAATCCAGCCAACAAAATAGAAATCACCCGCCCGGAAAATTATGATTCCACCAAATACGAGTTACTGCTACGCCTGTTTGACGCCCAACCCAATAAAAGGAAACTAAACCATTATTTTATCTGGAGCCGGATGCCAAACAATAAGACGGATATAAATAACCGGGGAGGATTTTCTACTGATATGATTGGAATGAATCATAACTATCCGGAAGCATCTTACGAAGAAAGGGCAGAAATCATAAAAGCACATAAAGACTATACCCAAGGATTACTTTATTTCTACAAGACCGACCCCAGAGTTCCGCAAGAATTAAGAGACGAAATACAGGCATGGGGTTATCCCAAAGACGAATATACCGAGGACAACCATTGGTCGCCTCAACTATATATCAGAGAAAGCCGCAGAATGACAGGGGATTATGTAATGACGCAAGCACATTGCGAAGGACGAGAAACAGTTACCGATGGTATCGGTATGGCTGCATATACCATGGACTCACACAACTGCCAACGGTTACTCGTAAAAAAAGATGGTAAGTACATAGTAAAAAATGAAGGAAATGTAGAAATCGGCGGTGGGCTCCCCTACCCCATATCCTATCGTTCCATCATCCCAAAGGAAGAAGAATGTAAGAACTTGCTCGTTCCCGTTTGTCTCTCCGCCAGTCATATTGCCTATGGTTCCATCCGTATGGAACCGGTATTTATGGTATTGGCACAGTCTGCCGCTATCGCCGCAGCAGAAGCCATAAACACAGGAAGCGTACAAACCGTCGATATAAAAAAAGTACAGGCATTGCTACACGAAAATCCCCTATTGGACGATAGTTTTTCCGAGATACTGATTGACGACAGCGAACTGGACTTATCCATCAATAATGATTGGGAAGTTATAAAAAAACAAGGAGGATATGGTCCCACTTTCCTGAAATCCAAAGTTCGCAACGGTTCGCCTGTCCGTTTCAGCCCACATATGGAACATGAAGGAAAATACAAAGTCTATACTTATTATCACATGAGAAAAGATATATCACCGGCTATCACATATTCCATTTCGAACGGAATCGATAGTTGGACAAGAGTCATACATAAAGACAGCGTGAGAATAGAAGGACAAACTACGGGAGAATGGATAGAACTGGGAACATACAACTTTCAAAAAAGCTCCATGCCATATATAGAAATATCCACCGGAGATACAAGCGGGGCGGTCATTGCTGACGCTGTACTATTCATACCCGTAAAATAAGATTTATATGTATATGAAAAAGATTTTGTGTTTGCTATATCTGTTATCAATATTTTGTTTTTCCCATGCCCAGAATGAGAATACATATTTAGAGCAAAAGATTGATTCAACCCTATCAGGTATGACTATCCGTGAAAAAGCAGGGCAGTTGAACCAACTTGACGGACGCGGTACAATTGAAAATCTGAAGATATTGATACGAAAAGGAGAAATCGGTTCGGTTATGAATGTTACCGAACCCGAAATCGTCAATGAGTTACAAGAAATCGCCTACAAACAATCAAGAACCGGTATCCCCCTGGTTTTCACACGCGACGTCGTGCATGGTTTCAAAACAATGTTACCCATTCCATTAGGACAAGCTGCCACCTTCCATCCGGAACTGATACAGAAAGGGGCACGAATCGCAGCCATAGAAGCCACGGAGCATGGTGTCAGATGGTCATTTGCACCCATGATAGACATATCCAGAGATGCCCGGTGGGGACGCATAGCCGAAAGTTTTGGTGAAGATACCTATCTCACGGAACAAATGGCTGTTGCCGTAGTAAACGGATTTCAAGGTGATAATTTATCAAATCCACAATCAATGGCTGCCTGCGCCAAGCATTTTATCGGATACGGGACTGTAGAAGGAGGACGTGATTATAATTCAACTCATATTCCCGAAAGACAGTTGAGAGATGTCTATCTTCCGCCTTTCGAAAAAGCTGTAAAAGCCAATTGTTCCAGTATTATGACTTCGTTCAATGATAATGATGGGATTCCGGCTACAGGAAACAAAAAACTATTAAAGGGTATTCTTCGCAAAGAATGGAAGTTTGACGGGGTTGTAGTTTCCGACTGGGGCTCTGTAACGGAAATGATAAAACATGGCTTCGCTGAAGACCGGAAAGATGCAGCCCGAAAAGCGATAGAAGCCGGACTGGACATGGATATGTCTTCCAAAGCCTTTATTCAGAATATAGAGGAATTAATCGCCAAGGGGATAATTACCGAAGAGACATTGGACAATGCGGTACGAAATGTACTAAGATTAAAGTTCAGGCTCGGACTATTTGACAATCCTTACACTGATATTAATAAGAAAAAAGAAACCTATTCGGACAAGCATCTAGCTATTGCAAAAAAGATTGCGGAAGAATCTGTCGTCCTATTGAAAAATGAGAACCGCACATTACCGCTATCTCCGAAAATAAAAAGTATCCTGATAGTAGGGCCATTATCCGATGCTCCTCACGATCAACTCGGAACCTGGACAATGGACGGAGAAACAGAGAGAACACAAACTCCTGTAAAAGCACTGCGTGAAATGTATGGCGACAAAGTGGAAATTCATTTTGTGAAAGGTCTGGAGTACAGCAGAGATAAAAATAAGATGAATTTCAATAAGGTATTGGCAAAAGCAAGCCAAGTAGATGTCATTATAGCTTTTATCGGTGAAGAAGCCATCCTGTCAGGCGAAGCGCATTGTTTGGCTGATATAAAGCTACAAGGAGCACAATCCGAACTTATCAAAATATTAAGCGGAACAAATAAGCCGCTCATTACAGTTATCATGGCCGGACGCCCATTGATTATCAATGAGGAGCTAAACCTATCCGATGCTGTATTATATGCTTGGCATCCGGGAACGATGGGCGGTAACGCACTGGCAGATATTTTATTTGGTAAGACCACACCTAGCGGCAAACTACCCGTTACTTTTCCAAAAGCAACAGGACAAATTCCCATTTACTATAATCACACCAATACCGGGCGTCCGGCTACAGGAAAAGAAAAGTCTTTAGACGAAATACCTTTAAATGCCAAACAGTCAGTATTAGGCCACTCTTCTTATTATCTCGATTTAGGAGCACAACCTTTATTCCCATTCGGATATGGTCTGTCATACACATCTTTCGAATATTCCGATTTAAAAACAGACCACACCGTACTCACTCCGAACGATACGCTTTCAATTAGCGTCAAAGTGAAAAATACAGGGCAATATAAAGGAACAGAAGTAGTTCAACTCTATGTATCGGATCTTTTCGGTTCCGTCACTCGTCCAGTAAAGGAACTAAAAGGGTTTAAAAGGATAGAGTTAAGTCCAAATGAAGAAAAAATAGTAGTATTCGAACTCTCCTCATACGAACTGAGCTTTTGGAATATTAATATGAAAAAAGAGGTGGAACCGGGTAAGTTCAAGATAAGGATCGGCACTGATAGTCAAAGCGAACTGGAAACCTTTTTCGAAATAAAGTAACAGTAGCAAAGAGTTATTCTATTCAAAAAGCGGCCTCACCAAAAGGATGAGACTGCTTTTCATTTATTCATTATTCAGACCTGATGATTATCAGAGTGATGATTATCAGAGAAATCGTTATTTCTCTTTCTTATAATTCTCCAATCCGATCTGCAAGAATTCGATATACTTAGGAATATCTTCGTTATAAGCATACGACTTATTCAACGGTTTGCCCTGATTGTCCAACAATACATAGAAAGGCTGGGCGTTGGCTCCGAATTTCACACGTTGCAGATAACTCCATTTATCGCCGACAGTACGCAAAGTACGTTCTGTACCGTTCTCGATTATCTTTACGGGCTCTGTCAACGGAGTCTTATTATCCACGTAGAGAGTAATCAGTACATAATCGTTATTAATCAAATCACTCACTTTCGGATCAGTCCACACCGCTGCTTCCATCTTACGACAGTTTACGCAACCATATCCGGTAAAGTCGAGCATAACGGGTTTACCGTTCAGACGGGCATATTCCATACCTAAGTCATAATCATCAAATTTCGCATGTACCTCGTTCTTATACAAATTGAAGTCTTGCGTCTGCATAGGCGGAGCAAATGCAGATACAGCCTTCAATGGTGCTCCCCACAAGCCGGGAACCATATATACGGCGAACGCTAAAGAGATTAATGCCATAAAGAAGCGGGTGACTCCCACCTTATCATCATCGTCATCATGCGGAAATTTGATCTTACCCAACAGATAGAATCCAAGCAAAGCAAAGATACAATCCACAGAGCCAGGAATGTTTCGCGGTCAAGCAGTCTCCAACCGTAAGCCAAGTCAGCTACCGACAAGAATTTAAGCGCAAACGCCAATTCGAGGAAACCCAGCGTTACTTTGATTACATTCATCCATCCGCCGGACTTCGGCATAGATTTCAGCCAAGACGGGAACAGGGCAAAAAGTGTAAACGGCAATGCCAAAGCAATGGCAAATCCTAACATACCGATTGCCGGAGCAACCACACTTCCTGTGGTAGATACCTGTACCAGCAGAAATCCGATAATCGGACCTGTACAAGAGAAAGATACCAATGAAAGCGTGAAAGCCATCAGGAAAATACTTAGTAATCCGGTCGTAGATTCCGCTTTGCTATCTACTGCGTTTCCCCATTTCGAGGGTAGTCTGATTTCAAACGCTCCAAAGAATGAAGCGGCAAAAATCACCAACATCAGGAAGAAGAGAATGTTGAAAATAGCATTGGTAGATAAAGCGTTTAATGCGCTGGCACCGAAAATCAACGTGATAGCCAAACCTAATGCCACATAAATCACTACGATAGATGCACCATACGTCCACGCATCACGAATTCCTTTCTTTTTGTCTTTACTGCGTTTCAGGAAAAAGCTGACTGTCATTGGAATAATCGGCCACACACAAGGAGTGAACAAAGCCAATAATCCTCCAAGGAACCCTGTAATAAATATATATATCCAGGACATATCTTCCTGACCGTGCTCCTCACCTAATGCTTGCAGATCACTGATAACGGGTTTCCAAAGTTCACTAGAGGCAACTGCCGGCTGAATATCCGTGGCTGCTTCCGTTGTAGTTGCAGGCACCAACTCCATCATAGCAGATGAGTCTTTCGAAGCAACAGAAGTTGCCTCTTCTTTCTTATCTGCCTTATCCACTACTTTTTGTTCCGGTTGTTCTGCTTTCGATTGTTCTGTTTTCGTTGCGGCAGCATTTCCGGCTTTTGCTACTCCCGAAAACTTGAATGGCACTTGAGTAGGAGGCAGACAACTCTCGTCATCACAAGCTCCGTATTCCAGATAACCTTCTATCGCGTAAGCTCCACCCGTAAATTTCACTTTCTGCACAAACTTTGCTGTATTCTCGAAATAACGTACCTTCATTTCGAACAATTTATCGAAAGTAGCTACTTCTTTGCCCACAGGCTTCAGTTTACCGACAAGTTCGACACCTGATTTATTATCAACATTAAATGTTGCAGAAATAGGACCGCCATCTCCCAGGTCGGTAGAATAAACATGCCAACCTTTATCAATGGTAGCTGTAAACACCACTTCTGCCTCCGTATCGGAGAGAGTTGTCAGCTCTGTTTTAAACTTTACCGGATCCTTGATCTGCGCTTGCAATGCATATACAACAAAGCTTAAAAGCAGGAAAGAAATTATTTTTCTCATCTTTATTTTTTAATTTATAATTCATAGTCTACGCATGCACGGCTTTCCTTCGTTTCAGCCAGAATCTTACCGGCAGCTACGTGGTCGGGATGCGTTGCATAGAATTTCACATCTTCTAATGTATCAAACTCACTGTAAAGCGCTATGTTCCATGTTTCACCGGGATTCATATTCAATCCGACTTCCACTTTGCGAATTACAGAGATTTTAGCAGGAAGAGCTTCTATTGCTTCCTTGAATTTAGTCATGACTATCAGTTTCTCTTCAGCAGGAACTTCGTCTTTTAACTTAAATAATACGATGTGTTTTACCATTACGTTGTTATTTTAATGAATTGTTTCTATATTTGTCTTGTTAATGCATACATTGCATTAATAGAAATGCAAAAATACTCTATTTGGTTCAAATATACATTTAAAGAGATGTTAATTATAGGAATAGCAGGCGGAACGGGCTCCGGAAAGACCACCGTCGTACGGAAAATAATAGAAAGCCTCCCCGCAGGAGAAGTAGTACTCTTACCACAGGATTCATACTACAAAGACAGTAGCCATGTCCCGGTTGAAGAACGCCAGAATATCAATTTTGACCATCCCGATGCTTTTGAATGGAGTTTGCTTTCCAAACATATCATGATGCTGAAAGAGGGAAAAAGTATCGAACAGCCAACTTATTCTTATCTCACTTGTACGCGCCAGTCCGAAACAATCCACATTGAACCTCGCGAAGTGGTTATCATTGAGGGAATCCTTGCTTTGTGTGATAAAAAGCTGCGCAATATGATGGATCTTAAAATCTTTGTAGATGCCGATCCCGACGAACGCCTGATACGTGTTATCCAAAGAGATGTTATTGAGCGCGGACGTACTGCCGAAGCTGTAATGGAACGTTATACACGGGTTTTAAAGCCTATGCACCTGCAATTTATCGAACCTTGCAAACGATATGCCAACCTTATTGTACCGGAAGGCGGCAGTAATAAGGTAGCTATTGATATACTGACTATGTACATCAAGAAACACTTGAAGAGTTGAGAGTGGAGAATGGAGAGTTGAGAGTTAAAAGCAAAATGTCAGGTATGAATGTCAAGACACTGATTATCCCTTTATTCCTCGTATTGTTCTGTTGTGTGTTCGGATGCCGGAACAAACAACATAGTACAACGGATGAATCCGCACGTGATCTTCCACAAATAAAAGATAGTGGCGAACTCGTTGTATTGACATTGTATAGCTCTACTTCCTATTTTATTTATCGGGGACAGGAAATGGGATTCCAGTATGAACTTAGCGAGCAGTTTGCCAAAAGTCTGGGACTAAAGCTTAGGATTGAAGTTGCCAAAAGCGTTGACGAGATGATTCAAAAATTGCTGGCAGGCGAAGGAGATATGATTGCCTATAATCTGCCTATCACCAAAGAGTGGAAAGACAGTCTGCTTTATTGTGGTGAAGATGTCATCACCCATCAAGTGATTGTTCAGCAAGGAAGAGGAAAACAGAAGCCATTAAAAGACGTAACCGAACTGGTAGGAAAAGATATATACGTAAAGCCGGGGAAATATTACGACCGCCTCGTCAATCTGAACAGCGAATTAGGAGGCGGCATCCGGATTCATGAAGTTACCAATGACAGTACTACCATCGAGGACTTGATAACGCAAGTGGCGCAAGGAAAAATCCCGTATACAGTAGCCGACAATGACTTGGCAAAATTAAATAAGACCTATTATCCTAATTTAAATATCGATCTATCTATCAGTTTCGATCAACGGTCTTCGTGGGCAGTACGAAAAGACAGCCCCGAACTGGCAGCCGCCGCTACTAAATGGCATCAGGAAAATATGACCTCTCCTGCCTACACAGCCAGTATGAAACGTTATTTTGAGAATAGTAAAATGATGCCCCACTCTCCTATCCTTTCATTGAAAGAGGGGAAAATTTCTCATTATGATGATTTATTCAGAAAGTATTCCAAAGATATCGGATGGGATTGGCGTATGCTGCGTCACTAGCCTATACAGAATCTAATTTCGATACCACCGCTGTTTCCTGGGCCGGCGCTAAAGGACTGATGCAGTTAATGCCTGCCACCGCCCGGGCAATGGGAGTACCTCCCGGCAAGGAGCAGAATCCGGAGGAAAGTGTAAAAGCGGCTATTAAATATATCGCCGCCACCGACCGCAGTTTCAGTATGATTCCCGACAAACAGGAACGACTCAACTTCATTCTGGCATCTTATAATGCGGCTTGGGACATATATACGATGCCATGGCGCTAGCCGAAAAATACGGAAAGAACAAACTAGTATGGAAAGACAATGTAGAAAACTTCATCCTGCTCAAAAGCAATGAAGAATACTTTACCGACCCTGTCTGCAAAAACGGGTATTTCCGTGGTATCGAGACTTACAATTTCGTCCGTGATATCATGTCGCGCTACGAATCTTACAAGAAGAAAATAAAAGCATGATTAATATTAAGTATTAAGTATCAAGTATTAAGTATTACGCCATGCGGATAAGCACCTCAAAGGCCACGGTTAATACTTAATACTTGATACTTAATACTTATTTTTTGGTTACTAAGCTGATTACGATGATGGCTAATACAGATAATGGTAAGGCAAATAATATCGGATCAATCACAGGGAAAGGATAAGTGGTAATCAATACATCCCGTCCAAATAATGCTTTGCAGATACCTAATGCTGCAGATTCTTTCTGATGAAGAAATACAAGGGCAAACAGGCTACCGATTGTTCCGACCCAAAGACTTGCCATGACACCCTGCTTAGTAGCTTTCTTCCAATATAAAGCACAGAAATAGGCTGGAAGGAAAGCTGCAGCACAAATCCCCATAAAGATAGAAGTTCCACGGGCGATAATATCATGAGGCAACATATAGCAAATAATGTAGCTGACCAGAATAGAGAACAATACTCCCAGACGAATCACGTTGGTCAGTTTATTCCGCGAACGGGGTTTATAAGTTCCATAGATATCAGAACCTACCGAAGCCCCCATTGTATGGAACTGCGAGCTTAGTGTAGACATACTGGCCGAAAGGATACATAACATAAAGAGTGCGGCAAACCAGTCGGGCATCGCTTTATTAATAAAATATGGAATAATCTTATCGATGTCCTGCACTACTTCGGTAGCAACCGCTCCTTCTGTTTTCAGGAAGAAAAGGTTACTCAAAGCTCCGGCATGATAGATAGCTCCTACTGTTATAATCAAAAAGAAACAACCGATAAATACACCGCGGTTTAATTGTTTGCTACTTTCCACAGTCATAAAACGAACCACTAGCTGGGGTTGCGCAAGACATCCGATTCCTACTCCTAAAATAAGGGAAGTAACAAGTGAGTACCATTGCGGTGAACCTGTAACAGGCATTGCAGTCCATCCCTGATGTCCCAATGCTTTAAATTTTTCCGGGACTAACGGAGCAATAGCAGTCAACTCTTTATTCGCCTCGGTAAAACCCATACCGAGCACCTGGTATAAAGAGAATAATAGAAACAGCATGCAACCGAACATGATTACTGCCTGCAACGCATCTGTATACATGACTCCTTTCATACCGCCTGCAATAACATAAGCAGCAATAACCAATGTAAATATCAACAAAGAGATATTGAAATCAATCTGAAAGATCTGTTCGATAAATACAGCTCCACCTTTCATCACAACTGCTGCATAAAGCGGCATTCCGACAAAAATAACAGCAGCAATAAATACCTGTATATTACGGGAACGAAAATGACGCCCTAATAATTGAGGAAAAGTGCTCACATTCAGTTTTGCACCCATACGCCGGGTGCGTAAACCGAAAAAGATAAAAGCAATGACAACCCCAATAAACATATTCAGGAAACAGAGCCACTGAATACCCATTCCGAAAGCTGCCGCCACTCCTCCAAAACCTACAATAGCAGATGCAGAGATAAACGTAGCACCGTAAGAAAGTGCCATAACAATAGGATTCATCTGACGTCCGCCTACCAGATAGTCACTGGTATTCGTTGTTTTCTTGTATCCCAAAAAGCCGAGGTAAGCAAGTGACAGGAGATATCCTATCACAATCAAGCCGAGTGTAAATGTATTCATCGAGTTTCGTCTTTTTCGTCGTCCTTATTCCAATACTTCAGCCCAAACCAGGCAGCAAAGATCACACATACCACTGAAAGAAGGTAAGGCAGAATTATAAAAGGGTCGTCTATTCCAAACATTTGCGTATCAGATTTTAATTAGCGTTGCAAATGTAAGGAAATTATTGAAAAGACAAAACTTTTGCTTACTAATACTGATTATAATGTATCTTTTTCTCGTCAAATTTCTGTTTCGGGTTCTCTTTTGTAGCCGGATAGCCGAAAGGAATGACACAAAGCGGAAGGATATTATCAGGTAGATTGGTATATTTGCGTACCACCTGCATACGGTCTTCATAAGGATAGGCAGCCGTCCATACAGCCCCCAGTCCCAGACTTTCGGCAGCCAGCAGAATATTTTGCGCTGCTGCTGAACAATCCAAATACCAATAAGACGAACGTACAGAATCTCCGCAGACAATGATAGCGTTACGGGCTTGGGTTAACATCTTTGCATAAGGAAGCGCAGCAGCCATTGAATCCAGTTTGGCACGGTCGGATACTACTATAAACTCCCAAGGACGGACATCTTTACCCGAAGGGGCAGCCATTCCGGCACGAAGCATCAAGTCTATTTTCTCTTTCTCCACTCCCTTATTCAGATAAGTACGCACACTTTTACGTGCGAAGATATTATCCAAAGCAGCATTTCCGGTTTCGGACGTTCCTTTTTCTTCTTTGGTAGAAGAACATGCGCTCATAGCAACAACTATTGCTGCAATCAGACATAAGAAAAAGAAAATCTTTTTCATTGTGATACTATTTAAAACAGATTCAACTTATTTTTCTGCGCCTCTTCCAATGAAACCGTTTCACGTTTCAGCAGACCGCTTTTTTCACGAAGCGCCTCATATTCGCTATTCAGTTCGTTCACCAATTCGGCTTTCAGCTGTGGATTCAATAATTTGGAAGCAACACTTGCATTCTGGGAAGCATCTTTCAAATGTACCACCGGAGCGTGATAGACAGGAGCAATCTTCAATGCCGTATGCATTTTCGATGTAGTAGCCCCACCAATCAGAAGAGGAATATCCAGTCCTGCTTTTTCGAGTTCCAAAGCCACATGCGCCATTTCTTCCAAAGAGGGAGTAATCAGACCACTCAATCCGATCATATCCACTTTTTCTTCAATGGCACGCTGCACAATGGTTTCCGCCGGCACCATCACTCCCAAGTCTACAATATCATAACCATTGCAAGCCATCACCACCGCTACAATATTTTTTCCAATATCGTGCACATCGCCCTTTACAGTTGCCAGCAACACTTTTCCAGCCGCGGCGCTTCCTTCCACTTTTTCCGATTCGATAATCGGCTGCAGGATAGCTACGGCTTTTTTCATCGTACGGGCAGTCTTCACAACCTGGGGAAGGAACATTTTACCGGCACCAAACAACTCGCCTACATAATTCATTCCATCCATCAACGGGCCTCAATCACATCGACTGCTTTATCATAAAGCGGCAATGCTTCCGCCAAATCCTGTTCAAGGAAATCTCCAATTCCTTTCATCAAGGCATATTTCAAGCGTTCCTGAACGGGTTCTTCTCTCCACGCATCTTGTTTGGCAGCTGGTTGTCCGGCAGTTCCGCTCATAGTTGCTTTCAGCGATTCCGCCAATTCTATCAGACGTTCCGCTGCGTCCGGACGACGATTCAAGACGACATCTTCTATCTTTTCCAATACATCGGTCGGGATATCACTATATAACACGGAAGTACCCGGATTCACAATTCCCATGTCCATTCCTTGCTGAATGGCATGATAAAGGAATACAGCGTGCATCGCCTCACGGATATAATTATTGCCACGGAAAGAGAAAGAAAGGTTACTGACTCCTCCGCTAATATGAGCACCCGGAAGATTCTTTTTGATCCATGCGGTAGCTTCAATGAAATCTACGGCATAGTTATTATGTTCTTCGATCCCCGTAGCTACGGCAAGTACATTGGGGTCAAAAATAATATCATGAGGATTAAAACCTACTTTATCTACCAAAAGACGGTAAGCCCGTTCGCAAACTTCTATTTTACGGGCGGCTGTATCTGCCTGACCTTTCTCATCAAAAGCCATTACGACGGCGGCCGCTCCATATTGGCGGATGATACGGGCATGTTCGAGGAAAACTTCCTCGCCTTCTTTCAGAGAAATGGAGTTAACGATTGACTTTCCTTGCAGACATTTCAGGCCGGCTTCAATCACTTCCCATTTGGAAGAGTCAATCATTACCGGAACACGGGCAATTTCCGGTTCGGACATGATCAGATTCAGGAAAGTAGTCATCTCTGTCTTTGCGTCCAACAGTCCGTCATCCATATTGACGTCAATCACCAAGGCACCATCTTCCACTTGTTGACGGGCGATGGAGAGAGCTTCATCATATTTCTTTTCGTTTACCAGACGGAGAAACTTACGAGAACCGGCTACGTTGCAACGTTCGCCAACATTTACAAAATTAATTTCCGGTTTGACTTCCAATAGTTCAAGCCCGGAAAGCCACATACAATCCGGTGCAAGAGCAGGGACGTGTGGTTTAGCACCTTTCACGAGGGCGGGATATTCGGCAATATAGGCATCCGTCGTTCCACAACAGCCGCCAATGATATTGATTAGTCCTTCTTCAATATATTCTCTCACTTCGTGAGCCATATCAGCAGGTGTCTGGTCATACTTACCCAGGCTATTCGGTAATCCGGCATTCGGATAAGCACTAATATAATAAGGTGCACGAGCTGCCAGTTGTTCAAGGAATGGTTTCAATTGGCGGGCTCCGAAAGAACAGTTTAAACCGACAGAAAAGATATTGGCATGTTGCACGGAAGCAAGAAATGCGTCCAATGTCTGGCCGGACAATGTTCGTCCGCCAATATCGGACACCGTTACAGATAACATGACAGGGACTTCGACGCCTGTTGCTTTCATTGCCTGTTCGGCTGCAAAAATAGCAGCTTTGGCATTCAGGGTATCAAAGATTGTTTCGATCAGAATGGCGTCTACGCCACCTTCAAGCATTGCTTCCATCTGTTGCTGATAGGATGCAGCCAGTTCGTCGTAACTCAAAGCACGATAAGCCGGATTGTTCACGTCCGGGCTCATAGAGCAGGTTTTATTGGTTGGTCCCACAGAGCCGGCTACAAAACGCGGTTTATCGGGATTCTTTGCAGTGTACTCGTCGGCAAGATCACGGGCTAGTTTTACGGCTGCCAGATTCATCTCACGCACGTATTCTTCTACGTGATAATCAGCCATAGAAACTGTAGTCGAACTGAATGTATTGGTTTCGATGATATCCGCACCTGCTTCCAGGTATTTACGATGAATATCCTGAATCACGTCGGGACGTGTGAGACACAATAAGTCGTTATTCCCTTTCAACTGTCCGGGAATATGCGCAAACCGTTCACCACGAAAATCTTCTTCCTTGAGGTTATATTGTTGAATCATTGTACCCATTGCCCCATCCAGAATAAGGATGCGCTCGGATACGACTTGAGAAATTGTCTTTTTCATTACCCTATCACATTAATACCTAATTACCTACTCTGCCATCTTCTGCCAGACTCTTCGCAGTCTGGTGTTTATCTTATAGCGGCTTTTAGTTACCGCTTGAACATTCTTGCCATATCTCTACGGTCGTCTTTCTCCTTTATAGATTCTCGTTTATCGTATTCTTTCTTACCTTTCGCCAAAGCGACTACCAGTTTCGCCAAACCTTTCTCATTGATAAACAAGCGTACAGGAACAATCGTAAAGCCGGGATTTTTCATCTCCCGCTGAAGTTTCTCCAATTCTTTTTTATTAAGCAACAACTTCCTCTCTCTACGTGCCGTATGGTTATTGTACGATCCATAGAAATATTCGGCGATGTGCATATTCTTCACCCACAATTCGCCTTTCGTAAAATAGCAAAACGTATCTACCAGACTGGCTTTTCCCAAACGAATGGATTTTATTTCCGTACCGGTCAATACAATACCTGCTGTGTAGGTATCTATCAGCTCGTAATCAAACGTAGCCCGTTTATTCTTTATATTTACAGGAGGTTGTTTCATCTTTACTCATTAATTAAGTATGGCCGTCAGCCTATTAAACACGATCTGTATCACCGCCGGACATAGTATTAACAATACAGACGACAAAAGGGTGTATTTTAATCGTTGTTTTTCTTCTACTCCCATCAGTATAGGAACTCCCTCCCATACCACATAGACGATGTAGAACTGCAGCAACCAAGCAATAATTCTAAAATCAGGTAATAGTCCGGTTACTATCTGAAGCAGGAAAGACACAACCAATGCATATCCTGCAAACTGTTGTGTCAACGGCATATTGCTATGCAGACCAAACATCCTTGTTCCCATTTCATTGATGGCATAAGCTGCCAGAAAATAGCCACCGAACAGGGCTACAGCTACGGCGCAACAATTGGTCATAGCTATCTGGAAACTTTGCGGACCTCCCCACCCATTCGTCAATAACGAACCGATGAATACGGACAGACCGCATAAACCAATCATAGGATAGACAAAAGCCATATATACTTTTCGCCTATCCTCTTCCATAGAAATTTCCTCCCAGGCCTTGGCCGGAGAGGAAATCAATTTCATTGCTATGTTAAATAGTTCCTTGTAGTTCAATGTTATTCTGTAAATGCGTAATCATATTCAACCGAACGTTCAACCGAAGTTTCCTTCCCATCCTTATCGACCAATTCATCTTTTGAGTTATTGATTTCAGCTGTCAGTTCCAGGTATTTCGGTAATTTGCCTGTTTTCTCCTTAAATGCAGCAAGAGCAGCTCTAATTGAATAAGCCCTATAAGCATATGTAAAATTAGAACGAGTTACGGTCTCACCTGCATCCTCAACAACATGGCTAATATATAGTTTTAACTTAGTGTCAGAGGCAGTCATTGCTTCAGGATCATAAGAAAGAACAAATGAATGCTTCTTTACTTCTGAATCTTCAACACTAGAGTTTGTAACTTTCACCCAATATGGCATTGTCAAAACGATTGTATTTTTGTCATAATAAACCAAACTTGACTGTTGCTTATCCAATGAATAAAGAGGATTAGTAGGTTCCGTTTTTTGAGGATTCAAACCTTCATTACCTTTAGGGTCAATACAAAGCGGAGTAGATAGCAAAGTAACTGGTATACTAGTACTATTTGCTGTCACCTGTGATTGGTCATATTGGCATGAAATTATATACATATTTCCATCCAAAAAGCCCAATTCTGTAGTTGGAACCAACTTCGTAGTTGCATCCCCCATCAGAAATGATCCAAAATTATACTTAACAGGAACAGTCATTGTAACATTGTGGTTATCATCTCCATTCATACAAGAAGTAACTGACATACCCATAACCACAGCCATCAAAGCCACCAAGAAAAATTTCACTTGTTTCATAAACATATTTTTTAGATTTTGCAAAGATATAAATTCTAATTCATAATTAATAAATGCAAGTACTTAAAAAATACTGCATCAGTTACTTTATTATTTTGCAAAAAGTTCCAAATGATCATCTACGTAGCTTGCAATCAATGCTGTGACTTGTTCTTCCATCTCTAAATAGCTTCTTCCAACTCATCAAAAGCTTCATATTGCTCGTACATAGCCATAAATTCATCATCCGTCCGTTCCTTTTCCAAATCTTTCCGGTTGGCATCAAAGATTTTCTTAGCCTTATAAACTAATTTCGAAAACTCTTCCGCTCCCCACAAACGCATCACTTTCGCAAACGGATTATCAAAGATATAACCACCATAGCCATTCTGAATCAATTGACAGAACCCGCCAACCATCATCTCATCACGAAAAATCTGATAAGCCAGCAAAGAATGTTGTTCTCCCGTCAACAAAGGCATCGTCTCCGCAGTCAATTCACCACCGATTACCTCTTTATATTTATCTGTAAACGCCTGGATAAATTCATCCATTCCTTCACCCGCAGCCTTTTGTAAGGCTGATTCTACAACTTCGATCATAATCTTCTTTATATAATGATGCAGCAAAGCTACGAATTTTATTCTACATCCAGTAATAATCCCTCCATAATCTTGCCAATCTTAACTCCATTATCCGTCCTCCACGTTCTTCACACGATCCATATCATCTCATTTACAGACACTTCCTGTGAACAAATCATATAAAACACGGTATTCACATCCTTCACAGAATATGTATTTCACAGTTTCACCACATAGTGAGAACCAATACTTGCTATATTAATAGAAACAGGCAAATAGCATATATATCCCGAATGAAAAGCAACTGTTTAATAACAGACGACTCCAGTCGGCTATCCAGTCAACTCTAGTCGACTAATCAGACAACGATAGTTGTCCGAATGGCCGGCTAGAGTCAGCTGACAAGAATATTGTAAGGTGATTTATGAATTGCCGGCTCTATTCAGGCTGTTTATTATACATGTAATCGCATCCCCAAATAAACTCCTATTAGATAAGGTATAAGCCAAATGCACCAAACTACAATGCTGAAACGATTAAAATGTCTCTTTTCTATAGGCGTTCCCTTCACATAGGTCCATATCGCCCATAACGCATGTACAAACATCAGAAGAATAGCAATTGCCCCTATCACCGTATGCATTTCGTCATGCAAATGAGTCAGTTCGGCAATATGCTCCATCAGGCTTGTACCCACCGTGTCGGCCAGCAACCCGAGAAGAAAGAAAATGATATGCCAAAACTTTAATTTCCTTTGAAGACGTTCTCCCCAAACACCTATCGTATAAAACACAAGCGCAGATGAAATAACGCAAATTGCCGCTATTAAATAATGTATATCTATCTGATTCAGTTCCATAAATTTTCTTTTTCTAATAACAACAAAGCACAGGATAGATAGTTCTCGCGGTCTCAATCTTTCACAAATGCAATCCCGACTTTACAAACGACGAAAAAACGTAAACAGATTTGTCTCTTTTCACAAAAAAGTAATAAAAGGCGATTTGCAGAAACAAATAAATCGACTACCTTTGTGGGCGATTTAGAGAATCGTGACTACGTATTTTTAATTATATCACTAAAAAAAGAGCTAATTATGACTTATTCACACGAAGTGGAACACATGTGTGTTGTAAAGAAGGGCCCTAACCACGGACCGGCTCCCATACCCGAAGAAGGCAAATGGGTAAAATCTAAAGAAATCGTTGATATTTCTGGTTTGACACACGGTATCGGTTGGTGCGCTCCTCAACAAGGTGCTTGTAAACTGACACTGAACGTTAAAGAAGGTATCATTCAGGAAGCTTTAGTTGAAACTATCGGATGTTCCGGTATGACTCACTCTGCTGCTATGGCTGCTGAAATTCTTCCGGGAAAAACGATCCTTGAAGCATTGAACACTGACCTTGTTTGCGACGCTATCAATACTGCAATGCGCGAACTTTTCTTGCAAATCGTATACGGACGTACTCAATCAGCTTTCTCTGAAGGTGGTTTGATTATCGGTGCAGGTTTGGAAGACTTGGGTAAAGGTCTTCGTAGCCAGGTAGGTACTCTTTATGGTACTTTGGCTAAAGGTCCTCGTTACCTTGAAATGGCAGAAGGTTATATCAAACAAATCTTCTTGGACAAGAACGACGAAATCTGCGGATACGAATTCGTACACATGGGTAAGTTCATGGACGAAATCAAGAAAGGTACTGATGCTAACGAAGCTTTGAAGAAAGTTACAGGTACTTACGGACGCGTAACAGCAGAACAGGGAGCAGTTAAATCTATTGATCCACGTCACGAATAATATAAGGAGGAAAGAAACAATGATTAGAGAAGTAAAATTCGAAAGCCAAGACCGTCGTATCAAACAGATTATCGCTGCTTTGAACGCTAACGGCATCAAAGATATCGAAGAAGCTAACGCTATCTGTGAAGCTCATGGACTTGATCCTTATAAAACGTGTGAAGAAACTCAGCCTATCTGTTTTGAAAATGCAAAATGGGCTTATGTTGTAGGTACTGCCATTGCTATTAAAAAAGGTTGTACAAACGCTGCTGAAGCTGCTGAAGCTATCGGTATCGGTCTGCAAGCATTCTGCATCCCGGGTTCTGTAGCTGACGACCGTAAAGTTGGTATCGGCCATGGTAACCTTGCTGCTATGTTGCTGCGTGAAGAAACTAAATGTTTCGCTTTCCTGGCAGGTCACGAATCTTTCGCTGCGGCTGAAGGTGCTATCAAAATCGCTGCTAAAGCAGACAAAGTACGTAAAGAACCGTTGCGTTGTATCTTGAACGGTCTTGGAAAAGACGCTGCTCAGATCATCTCTCGTATCAACGGCTTTACATACGTTCAGACTCAATTCGATTACTTTACTGGTGAACTGAAAGTTGTTCGCGAAATCGCTTACTCTGACGGTCCTCGTGCAAAAGTAAAATGTTATGGTGCTGACGACGTTCGCGAAGGTGTAGCTATCATGTGGAAAGAAGGTGTAGACGTATCTATCACAGGTAATTCTACTAACCCGACTCGTTTCCAACATCCAGTTGCAGGTACTTACAAGAAAGAACGTGTTCTTGCTGGTAAACCATATTTCTCTGTAGCTTCAGGTGGTGGTACAGGTCGTACTCTTCACCCGGATAACATGGCTGCCGGTCCTGCTTCATACGGTATGACAGACACAATGGGTCGTATGCACTCAGACGCTCAGTTCGCTGGTTCTTCATCAGTTCCTGCTCACGTGGAAATGATGGGATTCCTCGGTATCGGTAACAACCCGATGGTAGGATGTACAGTGGCTTGTGCGGTAGACGTTGCTACTGCTTTGAGCAAGTAATTTAAGTTACTTAATACAGATAAACTCCTGTAATCCTTATGGTTGCAGGAGTTTTTTTATTTGTGGTAACTTGACTTAGATAACAGATTGAAGCACCTTGCATCACTCATTATTTGGAGTGAATGAATGGTGAATCAGTAAGGAGATAACAAGATAAATCCTGCTTTATTTAAGTCCAAACAACTCATGTAAAGAGTAGCCAATTACCCCTCAAATCAAGCCATAAACAGGTTACTTTTGCAGCCGATTTGCAGCCGAATTTGCCATTCTTAAAAAACGGCTGCAAGAATTGGCATAATCAACTATAATACAATGCGATACACTCCATATAACATTTAATTTAAAATGGAGAAACATTGTACAATGGTTTACTTTTCATTAAGAGAAAGTAAGCAAAACAAAAAAGGTCTATCACCTATTGAGGTTTCAATCACCACTAACGGAAAGAGAATCTACTTTAGTACAGGTAAACACGTACCTGCTGCTGACTGGAACAAAGAGAAGCAAGCTGTAAAAGGCAAGAGTGAAGAAGCGCAGCTAATCAACGGTTATCTGATTCAACTACGGAATAAGATATATCAAAAAGAAATTGAGCTACTCCAAAAGGGTTATCTTATCACTGCTGAACTATTAAAAGAAGCTATCACAGATAAGGTGGAAGCTCTGAACGAGAAGACTTTATTGGATGTTCTGAATGAACATAATACAGAGCGCAAAGCAATGGTAGGTAAAACTGTTGCCCCTGCCACTTATTGGGTGTTTGAATATACAGGCAGACTATTCAAAGAGTTTATTCAGAAGAAATATGAACGTAAGGACTTATATTTAAGAGAGATAAACTTAGGTTTCATTCAAGGATTCCATGCTTACCTTTTAGGAGAGAAGAAGATGGGACAAAACTCCTGCACCAAGCATTTAAAGTTCTTAAAGAAGTTACTAAATTTAGCTGTCGCCAACTCTTATATATCCTACAATCCTGTAAATGCTTATAAAGTAGAACGTGAACCCGTAGAAGTGGATTTCTTGGATGAAGAAGAATTGAGGAAGATTATTAACTTTGATACTCCGCTGCCACGATTGGAGCGTGCTAAAGATATGTTCCTCTTTGGGTGCTTCACTGGGCTTAGTTACATTGACATTAAGACCTTGACACCAGAGCACTTTGAGAAAGACAGTACAGGCAGAATATGGATTAAGAAGCGTAGAGTTAAAACAGGAGTTCTATCACGCATCCCCCTACTCCCTATCGCCAAACTGATATTGGATAAGTACAAGGGTGGAGAGAAACTACTCCCTATTCAAGACCCTGCGGACATCAACAAATATCTAAAGGATATAGCTATACTCTGTGGAATTAATAAGCGAATCTGCTTCCACACAAGTAGGCATACATTTGCAAGTACCGTTACTTTAGCCAATAACATATCTCTGGAAGTCGTTTCTAAGATGTTGGGACATACCAATACACGAATGACTGCCCACTATGCAAAGCTAATAGACAAGTGCATAGGTGAGCAGATGGATAAACTCATGGATACGTTTACAGGAGCTTCTGATTACTAAAGCATATCCTATCCACAAATTCCTCACTTGTAGCAATGCAGGTGGGGATTATTTTTTAATTTTGCCTTAAACTAATAATTATGGAGAAGCTAAAGGAAGATTACATAAGCATTGATACTCGTTTGGAATACATGGAAGCCATAGCCGTTAAATATGTTCCAGACGTAGATATAGACCCAGCCACAGGAGAAAGATACGTCTGCGGCACTACCGCCTTACCCCTATTCATAAGAAGATACAATCAGAATGAACTATATGGTAATTTCACATACGAAGATTATATAGCCAATGAGGACATACAGAATACATTGAAAGGTTTGGGAGTTGATATAGATAAGTTCTGGTTTCTACTTCTGTTCATCTTTGACTATACTTGTGGAACGTGCTTGGACGGAATGAAAGCTACAGGCATTGGAATAGAACAACTCATCAAATTCGCCAAAGCCATAGCTGACAACCATAAGGAGATTAACCAATTTGGAGTAAGTTTTAAAAAGCCTATTACCGTCTCTGTAAAGATTGAAGGCAAGCATCAGATAGTAATTGACAATGCCAATGCAATAGGTTACTTGGCTACTATCATTGCCAACAACCTAAAAGAGATAGAGGAACATCCTTGGATGCAGAACCAACAAGTCAGCATAAGCACCCATGCAGAAGAAAAGGAATCCGTTCAGATATGGCTGTTCTATAAGATGTTCAATGACTTCTTCAATTTAGAGCCATATAATAAGCTGTTTAATGTCAGACAGAAGAAAGGAAGCACCATATCACTTAGTAAGACATTGCTCATATCAAGGCTTATCTACTTCACTAAGCTATCTAAACATAGTAAATTCTCAGATGATGAAGATGTCCTAAAAGGTTACATCAAGCAATATAAAGACAAGAGAATTGATACTGCGAACAGCATATACTTCTAATAAACTTCTGATAATTAATACAGTCCTGCTCCGTACCATTAAGAGGGTACATAAGAGCAGGACTTTTTTTCTCTCTTTTAATCCTGCCATTATATCCCATCTTTGCAGCGTCAAAACGATAGCGGACGAGCTGACAATTAAGAGGGGAAGTAAAACCACCCATTAATTTCTCTCTTTTAATCAGCCCAGAAGCAAGTAGTTTTGCAGCGTAATCAGAAAGCCAAGTGCGCATAGGTTGGACGGTTACAAAGAACTTAATTTGATAATTAAAAACAAGATGACAATGAAAACAATGACTAAGACAGCAGGAAAGACTGCAACCAGCAAATCAGTAGCTAATGCTAAAGCAGGAAAGGCAGTGCGCACTCTCAGCTTACAACAACAGTTGATTAAAGCTGAAAGAGATTTGAAGAACATAGTTAACAGACAGTTGGGAGAAACCGTTCTACACGCCCAAGAGTTAATTGTGAAACAATTAAAGCAGGCTATTGAAGAGAAGAATAGTAAAGCCCTCACACTTAAAGACGAACCTATTACATTCCAATTAACTAAAACTGAGGAGAAGGTCTCTAAGAAGATTGCCTTTGTAAAACATAACAGAAGCATTGATTCAAAGAAAGTAGATACGTTCATTGCTATTATTGACAATGGCAAATATGAAGAAGCCTATCCCATCATCGTGATAGAAGCTTCAAAACTAATAAAGGCAGGATATGTCGTAACAGATGTAAACGGTAGAGTTCTGACAGAAGAAGAGGCAGAAGGCTACTTTGTAATCTTGGACGGTCAACACAGAAGCACAGCATTTGCCAAACTAAACTCTGTCAAAGGTAATATGACTATCCCCAATGTCTTTGTTAAGGATATTAAGGATATAGGAACTTATTTGGAAGAAATCAACAGAGTTGGTAATTGGGATATGAAAGCCAAGATAGGGGTTGCTGCCTTGACATCCAAAGATGAACTCTTTGAGAATATGGCTGAACTAATCCAACAGGGATTCAATCCTACGACAGCAGGTCTGATTTATACCAAGAAGAACATTCCAGAGAAGATATTGAACAAGGTTTTAAGAAGAGAAGAATACAATCTACCAAAAGATGCCATAGTTGACATCAAGAGAGGTAACGATTTTATAACTCTATGCAAAGCTGCCAAAATCAGCGTCACATTTCTCACTAAACGTTACTTCATTAAAGGATTTAACAGTTATGCTAAAGTACATGGCGAAGAACAAGCATTCAAGGCTTTGGATAAGCTAAAACAATTAGAACTTAATGATGACAAACTAAAGAAAATAAAGGAAGATGATGATTTTCAAGCAATGCTACAAAATGCTTTAGAAGCATAATACATACTACGGAGCAAAGCCCATGTGACAGGTGGGCTTGTTCTCCCCAAGTTCTTAGAAATTCTGAATAGTCTAAAGTCTGATTACTAAATGTGTGGTCTTATCATTAGTTTCTCACTTATGGAGTTACTATCTTTACAGTACTACAAGCAGATAATCCCACCACATAGATTGACGGACTTACAAACTATTCAGAATATCTAAAATGGAAGAATTTACTTATGAGCAGATAAGAGTTAAGGCTCTTAAACAGGGAGCAAAAGATAACAAGGTTCACATTGGATTGTGGGCTAATCTTAATAACTATCTAAAGACAAGGAGAAAGAAGAATGGAAAGGTTGCTACCTATTATATCTCATTGCAGAAGTTGGCTTATTAATTCACTGATATTTAAACTGATATGATAATTCATCTGCCAACAGGAAAGAAGTTTCACAACAGAAAGGAAGCCAAGATATACTTTGGAACTGCCTACTATTACAGGATGGAACGAGAGAAGAAAGATTTAATGTTTACCAATACTATTCAATCAGCTACTAATGAATATGAAGATACCTCAAA
Source organism: Bacteroides sp. AM54-2NS (assembly GCF_003602935.1). NCBI lineage: Bacteria > Pseudomonadati > Bacteroidota > Bacteroidia > Bacteroidales > Bacteroidaceae > Bacteroides > Bacteroides sp. AM54-2NS. The sequence goes on along the minus strand of NZ_QTMZ01000021.1, from coordinate 51,148 downwards.
GATACCTGCAAAACAGGACAAGTAACATTAGGCAGGATTATGCTACCATTAACAAGTCTATTGTAGATAAACTCAATCCACCCAATTTGTACAGGTTCTTCTGTCTGTCCTTATATAGAAACGACTATTATAAGGTCAGATGGAGAATCAAAGACTTAGCCAAACGAACTGGAGAGAAAGAGGACGCATTAAAGAACTTCAATAAGGATATAGAGGCAGTGCTGATTAGAAAGAGATATAGGGAAGCTATCAACCATCCTCTTATAGAATTTGTAATGAGGAGCATTTACTGCATTCCACCCATTGAACATCCCAACTTCATAACACTGTCCTGCCTCTTTATGACAGTGGATTTGAATATTAAAGTGAAAGGATATTATATCAAGCTCCTATTAATAGCAGAGAACAACAAGATACTGCTTACTCCTAATAAGTTGGCTGACAAATTGGGAATGGGTAAGAAAAATGTAGAGAGTTACAATCTGGATTTATATAATGCAGGTCTGTTAAAATTCATACCCAAAGGGATAGAACTTACTCCAAAGGAACTATTATTAGACAATGATATAGCCAAACAACGTAAGGAGTGGAATCCAACCAACTCAAAAAACGTGGTTAAGATAGCTTTCAAGTCCAAATAACAGGCAAGTAGGATTATTCGTACTGTTTATTAATATATTAAGAGATAGTACGAATAATCCCCACTCTGTCTTATTCTGACTTTAGAAGCATCTAAAGTTGAATTTCTACGATAAGGGTAAGCAGCCCTTATGAATGCTACTTCGTAATGACAATTTTAAACCATCAGAGTAATGCACAAGACACCCCTACCAACATAAACACCCCCTCATAGCTCTTAAATAAAAAGAATGCTTTAGAAATGCAGTCTGATAGCTGACAGGAATAAGCATTCTTATTAATCCAAGAGCAGGCACGATGCACTATTGCCACAGCCTGCCAATAATTTACTAATGCTCCTCATTTCCTTTGAAAGAATCTTTAGGGAAAGACATAGGACAGCCTAAGATGCAAGCGAAGAAATTCACTTGTGTTTTAGGTTTGTTCTTGTTAAATCCATTCAATCAATAACCATTTAATTCAATTTCATTATGAGAGATTTAGTAATTATGCCAGCTATGGCACAGCGTAGAGAATCATTAAACATGGGTGAGTTTGCAGAAGAAGCAATCATTGTAGAAGAAGTTACAGCACCCAAGAAAGTAAACCATTTCATTGAAGCAAATACGCAGGAAGTAACCTTACAGCACCTACAACAAGACTGCATCATTCCAAGTTTTGCATCAATGGAAGAAACTATTAGTCACCAATCCCTTATAGGTGCAGTAGTGGATGCAGCTAAAGATTACTTTCATGGAGAGCAGTTTGATATGCCAGAGATTAGAATTTCACACCCTATCAATGGTAGAATACCAAGTGCATTAGGTAAGAAGGCTTCTGAACTGACTGATGAAGAGAAAACTTTGTTCTATCAGAGAATGTGTTTCTGCTTTGAAATTCCATCCATTGTACACGATGAATACGGTAATCGTTTAGCATTATCCATTGGTGGAGTGAGAGCATATAACGAGATTAACTTGTACAGTAAGAAGTCTGTTGAGAGATTTAAAATCTTCATAGGATTTAGAAATAGAGTTTGCAGTAATCTCATGCTCACCACTGACGGTTTGCAGGATAAGATAGAAGTCCTAAGCGTACAGGAACTATATGCAGCAGCATTGAATCTGTTCCATGCTTACAACCCATCCAAAGACCTACATTTGTTAAGAACACTTGGCAGATGTCAATCTCAACAAGCGAGTTCTGTCAAATAATAGGCAGGATGAGATTATATCAAGCTCTTACACCCAACCAACAGAAACGCTTACCTCGTCTATTGTTGGGAGACAGTCAAATTAATGCAGCTTGTAGAGCATTCGTTTCTGATGTGAATTTCAAGAGTACAGGGGACAGCATTACAGGCTGGCAGCTCTTAAACCTGCTCAATGGTTCTGTAAAGTCAAGTTACATTGATAACTTCTTGGAGAGGAATCTTAACTGTACAGAGTTTGTACAAGGCATTCAACGTGCCAAATTAGGAGATAGTGAATACGCTTGGTTCTTGGGCTGGGTGGATTGTTGATTGAGAGAGGAAAGGGCAGCTATTAGGTTAGTTGTCCTTTCTTTATTTCTACCAACTTATTAAACATTGTACATTATGGATATAGATTATACTGTGGGTGAAGTGGAACTGTCCTACAAGCCCAAATTCAAGAAACTGCATAAGGTAATCAGTTCAGAGGATGCTTATAGATACTTGCTTCCTACCTATAAGGAGGGTACAATCTGTTACAAAGAATACTTCAAAGTTCTGTTTCTAAACCAAGCCAGCCAAATCTTAGGTTACACGCTCATATCAGAGGGAGGAATAACAGACACAACCGTTGACGTAAGAGTAATTTTACAAGTTGCATTGCTTACCAATTCAGTAGCTATCATTCTTGCACATAATCATCCAAGTGGTAATCTGAAACCAAGCAGGCAGGATATGGAGATTACTAAACAGGTTAAGGATGCTGCAAAACTTATGAGAATTACAGTTTCAGACCACCTCATACTTACAGATACAGGATATTACAGCTTCGCTGACGAGGGAGAATTATAATAAGGTAGAGGGCACTCAATTTCCAAGTTGGGTGTCCTTATCATATTCACTTCTGCTATTAGTGAATGTTCCTTTAGTAATCAATGAGTTAGTAAATCCAACTCAGAATTAATATTCACTTCTATTCGTTTCATTATAAAACAGAACATTATGTCGCTTAAATATTCAAGTACAACGGCAGACTATCTTGTTTGGTCTGATGCAATGAACCTCATAAGGAAGTTAGCTAAAGATGAGAATTATAAAATCTCACTCCTTATTAGTTTGGGATGCTTCACAGGATTAAGAATATCTGATATTCTATCTCTAAGATGGAAGCAGATATTAGGTACTGACGAGTTTACAGTAATTGAGCAAAAGACAGGCAAGGTAAGAACTATCAGACTAAACCCACAATTACAACATCATATTAAAGAGTGCCACGAGCATATAAATCCTATTGGAATCAATGCACCAATCCTTATAAGTCAGAAAGGCACTATCTTCACAGTCCAAAGAATCAATATCATTCTTAAAGAGGTGAAGAAGAAGTACAGGTTGAAGATTAAGAACTTTAGCTGCCATTCACTTAGAAAGACTTTTGGCAGGCAGGTCTATAATATGAACAGTGATAATGCTGAACTTGCCTTAGTAAAGCTGATGGAACTGTTCAACCATAGTTCTGTTGCCATTACTAAAAGATACTTGGGGTTAAGGCAGGAAGAAATCTTACAGACTTATGACTGTTTGAGCTTCTGATTAATTGGGACAGGATTATTAAGATTCATCTTTATAATGGTCTGAACAGTTCTGTCCCAAATCCATAAAATTTTGAGCTTAGATATATCTAAAGTCCAATCTTGGCAGTTTGGCATTTCAGCCTTATAGAAGTAAGTCAATTCCATAAGTTTATAGAGTTTAGAACTATCTCAGCTCTTATTAGTCATGTTACAGGTAGCACTTCTTGAATATCCAACAATATGCTGACTTAAAGATAATAATTCAAGGTAGGTAAGAATGTTCAGAATTTAGTTTTTATATGGAGAGAAGTGAATTTGATACCCACATGGATTTAGAGAGTTCAGATGCAACTCTGATTAAATATTCCATTAATTCCTTGTTTAGTAACACAATAATTACTATTTCTCCTTATTCCATGCCTATTAATTTAGAACCTTTCACTATCTTTGCACCAATTCCAATGAACTAATGCGTTAGGGAGTTGGAAGGACATATTTAACGAAAGGTGTTATTGAAATTATCTTCTATTCTCAAATTCTCGCAAAATTTGAAACGCTGTGAAGATGATAGCAGTAGCACCCACACTTGGATATATACCTACCTCATATCTGTGAGGTTTCTATATGCCTTTTGGTGTGGGTCGCTATTGTTTTATCCACAGCAAAGGCAATGCGAGAAGCCTGAGAATAGGGTAAAGCAAATAGTGTTCCCACATCTTTTTTTATTTATGGCTTACCGCAGGGAACAAGTGAGCATATAAATTATTACTATGAAATGTCCTCAATGTGGAAGTGAATGGCACTCTGCCAAAGAAGTGGATAGATGCCCTTTCTGTGATTATATCTTTCCTAAAGAAAATGTTGATTTAGATTTTCTTTATGAAGAAATTAGAATAGACACAGAGGGATTTAAAAAAAATCTCTTTAAAGCAGGTCATTTAACTGTAAAATTGCTTACATTTCATTCGCATACAGTGTCTTGGGATGAATTAAGTAGCAATATATATGTAGATTGGAATGAAGACTTCATAGAAAAATTTCAATCAAAATTGAATTGGAATAATTTATCATGGAATCCCTCTCTACCATGGTCTATCGAATTTATAAATAAATTCAAAGATAAATGGGATTGGAAAGCTCTATCGTTAAATGAATCGTTGCCATGGTCTATCCAATTTATCCGTAGTTTTAGTGATAAATGGGATTGGGAAGCTTTATCATCTAACAAATCGTTATCCCTATCTTCTGGAACAATTATATCTTTTTATAACTATTGGGATTGGAAAGTCTTGTCAAAAAACGAATCGCTACAATTATCTATTGATATGATTACAGCATTTAAAGATAAATGGAATTGGGAAGCTTTATCATCAAACAAAGCATTGCCTTTGTCTATTGAATTAATCAATTCATTTATAAATAATTGGGATTGGCACTACTTAAGCATGAATATTGCAACAAATGCTACCGACCAATTAATAGATTACTTCAAAGACAAGATACATTGGCAATGGGGATTTTGTAGTGGAGACTACTATGGCTGTTCTTTGCATCAAACCATACCTTGGTCTATCAATTTTTTACATAAATACTCTTCATATATAGATAGGTGTGACATGGGATGGGAACTTTTGAGTAGCAATACCAATGTTCCTATTTCCTATGCTTTATTTAAGGAATTTGTTCACAAGTGGAACTTTGAAAGTTTAGCAAAAAATGAATCTCTACAATGGAATGAAGCCATGTTCACCATTTATAAAGATTATTGGATTGATAAATATAGTTATTATAATGCTGGGAAATTTTATGAATCATTTTGTCGTAATGCACCTTTAAGCGATGACTATATATATCAAAATGAAAATCTTATCATATTCGAAGTTCTAAGTTTAAATAAGAAAATTAAATGGAATGAAAAACTTATTGATAGATACAAAGAACGTTTAGATTGGGATGCACTCAGCAGAAACCCTGCATTGCCATGGAATGAGGAATTATATTATAGGTTTAAAAACAAATGGGATACGATAGGTTTATTGAATAGCACATTTATACCCATCAATATAAAAAAAATTATTATCCCCAATTATATTGATAGGAGCTATAAAACTTTAGATAAACGAGATAAATACATTCGCTTATTACGTGAAGGAGAAATTGATTACTTTTTATTTTTTATCTAATGAAACGAATTTTACTTAATACATTATTTTTAATATATTCTTTAGCTTCTTATGCTGGAGATAGGTTACCTCGTGAAGAACCTTTTTCTTTTACAGATATAATATTCGCCTTACTATGTGCTATATTAATTCCGCTGTTCATGGCATTAAAAGACAAAAATAAAAAGTAACCTATTTGATAGAACATATAGATATGGGAAAAGCCAAAATAATATTTACATCCTTAATAATGGTGTGCACATTTTTATATTCATGTAAATATAAAGAGTGTAAGAATGAACTATTAAGCAGTAATTTAGATAACGCTCTACAAGTCAAAGCTACCTCTATCTTAGAAAATAAGCTAATTGAACTTAATGCCTTATCTGGGCAAGCTATCATTATGGAAATCCAGACAGGGCATATAAAGGCTATGGTTGGACTTGATAGGAAAGACAGTGCAGACTACCAGCCTTGTAAGAACTTCTCCCAAGCACACGAATCAGCATTAATACAACCTATATCCATATTGGCTGCATTGGAATCTGGAAAGGTGACTTTATCAAACAAAGTAGATGTTGGTAATGGAATCTATTCTATACAGGATAGAGAATTGAAAGACCATAATTGGCATAGAGGTGGATATGGTGAAATCTCTATCAAGCAAGGTTTGGCTTCAAGTTCAAATATTGCTGTTTATAAAACAATGGAGAAAGCATTTGGTAACGATGCACAAGCATACTTCAATCTATTGAAGAATATGAGTTATGGTAAACCAGACAGCATCGCAGGAATAGCTAATCTGAAACCTGCATATTTTGTTACTCCTAAAGATAGTGGTTGGAGTGATACAGCTTTTGCATGGTTCTGCATTGGATATAATCAGACTATTACTCCCGTACAAACACTAACCTTTTATAATGCTATTGCTAATAGTGGAAAGATGGTACAGCCTCAACTTTACAAAGACAGTACAACAGTTATCAATCCACAGATAGCAAGTCAAGCCAACATTGACAGTCTGAAACAGGCATTGGAATATGTGGTGACTGATGGCTTAGGACAACCTGCCAAGTCAAATAAGACACAAGTTGCAGGTGAGACAGGGACAGTACAGCTTGAAGATGGAAGCTATATTGTAGAGTTCTGCGGCTACTTCCCTACTGATGCTCCCCAATATTCTATTATTGTTTCCATCCATAAAGAGGGACTACCTGCAAGTGGTGGATTAATGGCAGGTGATGTGTTTAGGCAAATTACAGAATATATTTCTACTTACAATAAATATTTTAATTCAAAATGAAAACTTTAAGATTAATTGGAATGACCTTGTTAATGGTCATGTTGGCTGTAAACTTTACAGCTTGTAGCGATGATGAAGAAGAACAGACAATCATTGACCAAGCCAACCTTATAGGTAAATGGCAGTCCACTTGGGAGAAGGTTCACAAAGTGGAGAATGGCAAGGAAGTTGTCACCTCTGATGAAGCCTACACCAATGGCTTATGGGAGTTCAAAGCTGACGGTACTTGCACAGAAGGCTATGCGGACGGTGGATATACAGAAACAAGTCGCTGGTCTTTGAAAGGCAATAAGCTGACTATCTCTTACGATGACGGTTATTCGGATGTCCTTACTATCAATGAGCTTACAGCTAATAAATTGGTTCTCGCCTTTGAGGATTGGAATAATACGGATGACGGTGGTTTAGAGTTAGACGATATTACTACGACCACCTACAAGAAGATTAACTAATTGCCAAACTAATTTAAGGTAGGGCAGCATTTGAGGGAACTCTTATGCTGCTTCTCTTTATATAGAATGTTCCACAACACCCCATTCGCAAGATATAACAACCAAAGCATTGCTATTAAAAGAGGAATGATTACCTTTGTCTTAAACTCATAATCAAACAAATTATGGAATACATCAACGAATTTCACAAAGAATGGATAGAACGCACTCGTCAATCAATAGCCTCTTGGAGCAAGCGACCTGCATCGCCAAAAGAAGTAAGGAAGCAGCAGGAGAAACTGAATCAACAGAGGGCTATAAGAGAAGACAAACAGAAGAACTGATAAAGTTTGCCAATGACAATGGTCTATGGATTGACTTATCACACCTCAATATTACTTATATGGATAGAGGTGGTGAGAATGAAGTGTTCCATGATGGTAATGTGTCTGTTGTAAAATTAAATAACTTTGAGTACGCAGGGGATGATTTAGAGAACTTCTTCATCCGCATTGCTGCACATAACAAGTTCTTTGGCAATGTGCCTTATCAAATGATAGGCTTCGCTTATAACAGTCAGCAAGAATTTTGCGCAGTTCTCGTACAACCTTATATATTAGCTGAACGAGAAGCTACGGAAGACGAGATAGCTGCTTATATGCAAGCATTAGGCTTTGAAATGGACTATTACGACGAATACCATAATTCGGATTATGAAGTGTTTGATGCAGTTCCCAATAATGTACTTTATGGCATAGACGGAGATTTATACTTCATTGACACGCAAATTAGATTACGGTCTTAACTCCATTAGGAGTACTCTCATCTAAAGGGTAACGCATAGGCATTTGCCCATGATGCAGCCCTTTTTGATAATTCGTTCTTTTATTTACTAACAAGGAGTTTACCCATTGCTATTATAGCATTGATTAATAACAGCTTGCAAATACTTACAGGGATGCTGTGTCGCTGCTTCTTATGGTATGACAGATACGATGGGTCGTATGCACTCAGACGCTCAGTTCGCCGGTTCATCCTCAGTTCCTGCTCACGTAGAAATGATGGGATTCCTTGGAATTGGTAACAATCCTATGGTAGGTTGTACAGTGGCTTGCGCTGTTGACGTAGCTCAGGCCTTGAGTAAGTAATTCAAATAATTACCATATAGTAAATCCCTGTAACTGATAAGGTTATGGGGATTTTTATTTTCAGTATGTTCGTAGGTTGAACTGCTGATTTACCTCTCTCCTACCTTTCTAATATAGTTTAGTTTTGTATTCCTACCTAATACTGATTTCACTTTACTAAGATGGATATAGATACTACTTTAAACTAAAAAAGAAAGTATTTATTAGTCCAATGCAAAAAAAGTAGAGTATTAATACAACTATCCCTAATGATACCTTGTTAAAGTAAGAGTTATTAATTATCTTTGCATTGAAAGGAGATACACCTATGAAGCTGATTGAAAATAATATCCAAAAGATAATTGACCTATGCAAAAAACATAAGGTACATAAATTATTTGTCTTTGGTTCTGTTCTTACGAGTCGTTTTAATGACAACAGCGATGTTGATTTAGTTGTCGATTTTAATAAGGCAGAAGTAAGCGATTACTTTGATAATTTCTTTGATTTCAAATATGCTTTAGAAAATTTGTTTGGTAGAAAAGTAGATTTACTGGAAGAACAGACTATTAAGAATCCATATTTGAAGAAGAATGTGGATGCAACTAAAACTTTAATCTATGGATGAGTTAATAAAGAAACACTTGCAAGATATTCTAACTGCCATTGAAGAAGTAGAAAGTTTCTTCGGCAATGCTCCTAAAGTTTATGATGACTTCTATAGTAACCTATGCCTTAGACGAGCCGTTGAAAGAAACATAGAAATTATTGGTGAAGCTATGAATAGAATACTAAAAGTTGATAAAGATATAGCTATAACCAATTCTCGTAAAATAGTAGATGCCAGGAATTATATCATACATGGCTATGATAGTCTATCCGTAGATATACTTTGGAGTATGGTTATTAATCATTTACCAAAACTAAAAAATGAAGTAACAGCATTACTAAATATATAAGGTTTGTGACTTATTCACGACCATTTATTCAAAGCAGAGAGATTTATAATCTGGAGCGTTCTTTAAAACATTTCAATATTAACCTGTAAAACAATCATTTACGATTAATTTGATTGAATTATAGGGATGCAGTGTCACTACTTCATACGGTATGACAGATACGATGGGGCGTATGCACTCAGACACTCAGTTCGCTGGTTCTTCATCTGTTCCTGCTCACGTAGAAACGATGGGATTCCTGGGAATTGGTAACAACCTGATGGTAGGTTGTACAGTAGCTTGTGCTGTTGACATAGCTCAGGCTTTGGGTAAGTAATTTATTACTTTTATACATAAGGAGAGTGCTCAATACAGCACTCTCCTATTTTTATTTAAAAACAAAAACTTTTGGAATAGCGTTTCCATTCTATATTTATTAAAAGATATTGGCATAAACACCAAAGAATTATTATATAACAATGCTAATTTATCAACTGAACTTTGTTGGATATAAACTATCTGCATAAGCTCATAATCAATAAAATTATGGAATACATCAACGAATTTCACAAGCAATGGATAGAGCGTACTCGCAAGTCAATAGCATTATGGAGCAAGCAGCCAGCCTCATTAGAAGAAAAAAGGAAGCAACAAGAACGTTTGGATCAACAGAGAGCTATAAGAGAAGGCAAATTGAAGAGTTAATTTCATTTGCCAATTCAGACGATTTATGGATCCCCCCTCTAATTTGAATATAGAATTCTTAAGTAAAGATGGAGAAAATGAGTCTATACAGGAGATGAAGATATAGTTGTAAAGCTGAACAACTTTAAGTACACAGGCGATACTTTATGGAATAGATGGAGATTTGTATTTTATTGATATACAATTAGATTGAGAGCTCAATCCTAACGAAAGTTCTATTTGAGAACTATTATACAGCTTCGCTTGTTTATATAACAGATACTAAACATTATACAACAATGCTACTCACATTCTTAAATACACTCGCCACTATCATCAGTGTCATCAGTCTACTGATTGTGACCTATGGTGTGCTCGTTGGTTTCGTTGCCTTCCTGCGCAATGAGATAAAACGGTTCAACGGAACTTATACTATTAATAATATCCGGCAACTTAGAGCAGATTTCGGCAGTTACCTCTTACTAGGACTGGAATTCCTTATCGCATCCGACATACTGAAAACTGTAGTTGATCCTACTTTGGATGAACTGGCGATCTTGGGCGGAGTAGTTGTAGTAAGAACTATACTTTCCGTGTTTTTGAATAAAGAGATTAAAGAATTGGCAAAAGATGATTCTGTCAAGGACATAAAGAAAATATAAGATAGGTCAGCATTATTAAATGTCTCCAAAGCTGCATATTTTTATTACCGGATATTTCTACTTTTAGCTACCTTTGCAAAAGCAAATCCTTTATAAAGAAGCTAAAAGAAAAATATCCATGCATCTGATTATATATAGCTCATTTTTATACTCTATGCAACTCCAAGCAGTTCCACTTCGAATATCAATGTCGAGTAAGCAGGAATAGAATCAAAAGATTTAATACCATATCCCATTGCATAAGGTATATAGATAATCCATTTATCTCCAACGTGCATTTTCTGAAGTGCTACCTGCCATCCTTCTATTACATCACTAAGACGTAAGGCATCAGGACAAGTACGTTCATAAGAATTATCAAATACCCGGCCATCAATCAGACTTCCTTTGTAATGCACGGTAACAATACTCCGCGCACCCGGAGAAATCGTACCTTCACCAGTTTCCAAAACTTTGTAATAAATTCCACACGGCAACGCAAAAACACCTTCCTGAAATGACAGCTTTTTCAGAAATCGTCGATTGGCCTCTTTGTATTCTTTCTTTTTCCCCATAAATAAATTGATTAAGAACTTGCAAAAATAATCAGAATAACAAAGGATTTAGCATAAAAACTGTATATTTGTTTGTTGAACTATAAAAAAACTCATCGCTATGGGACTAACAAAGACTACACGTAGCATTAGTGCTACCGGACTACTCCTACTTATCATGATGACTGTGGGCCTATATTCATGCACACGTACTCAAAAAGACATCATTCCTTCTGCCGATTATGCACCGTATGTAAATGCGTATACGGGAGGAGTTATTTCACAGAATTCAACCATACGCATAGAGTTGACCCATGACCAACCCATGGTGGATCTGAACAGTGAGTTAAAAAACAATCCGTTCAGCTTTTCCCCTTCATTAAAAGGAAAAGCATACTGGGTAAGCAACAACACCATTGAGTTTGTGCCGGAAGAAGGAACATTGAAACCGGGAACGCTCTACGAAGGAACTTTCCAACTGGGAGACTTCATCGAAGTGGACAAAAAACTAAAAGAGTTCAACTTCTCATTCCGTGTGCAGGAACGTAACTTCACTTTGCAGTTGGAGTCGTTACCAATTACAGCTACCCAACCGGATGAAATAAATATTAAAGGAGAAATACGCTTCAGCGATGTAGTGAAAAAAGAGGAAGTGGAAAAGATGCTGACTGCCAGCGATGGCAAGAAGAGTTATCCGGTAGAAGTCACCGCGACAGACAACCTTACCCGGTATCAGTTCAACATCAGACAAATACCCAGAGAAGCTGATGATTACCCATTGACCATTACAGCCAATGGTAACCCAGCCGGCATTGACCGCAAACAAAGCGAAGAAGTGCTGATACCGGCTAAAGATTGCTTCCGTTTTATGTCTGCCGAACGCATTGAACAACCGGAAAACGGAATTGAGATTGTTTTCTCCGCTCCTTTATCCACTACCCAGGATTTAAAAGGACTGATTGAGATTCCGGAAGTCTCCTCATCTATCTTCCAAATCAGCGAGAACAGAGTCTTCATCTATTTCGAAGCAAACACACAGAACAAACTGACGTTGAATATCCATGAAGGAGTCAAAGACAGTCAAGGTAAAGCGCTGGGCACTTCTCATACGATCTCGTTCAGTGAAGTAAGTCTGAAACCACAGGTAGAAATGTCTACCTCCGCCGCTATCCTGCCCGATTCGAAAAGTCTGATTATTCCTTTCAGGGCTGTCAATCTATATGCTGTGGATTTGAGCGTGATCCGCATCTTCGAGAATAATGTATTGATGTTCATGCAAACCAATTCACTCGCCTCGGCCAATGAACTACGCCGCTCGGGAAGACTGGTTTACAAGAAAACATTGTGGCTTGCCAAAGATGCTTCCAAAGACATTCATCATTGGGGGGATTACTCAATAGATCTTGCCGGGTTGATTCATCAGGAGCCGGGTGCCATATACCGTGTCATACTTTCATTCCGTCAGGAATACTCCGCTTATCCTTGTGGAGGAAACGAGAATCAGGATATGAAATTCGCCGACAATAACACATCCGACGGGTTGACCAAAGTAAGCGGAAGTGTCTTGTCTGAAGAAGATGAAGCCATCTGGAATACGCCCGAAGCTTACTATTATTACAACGGAGGAACAATGGACTGGAGCGTGTACCGATGGACGGAACGCGACAATCCATGCCATCCATCTTATTATATGAATTCAGACCGAATTGCTGCATGTAATGTGTTTGCTTCCAATCTAGGAATGATTGTAAAACGGAATTCACTGAACAAACTATGGATTGCCGTAAGCAATATTTTGGACACCAAACCGATAGGGAAAGCACAAGTAACAGCATATAACTTCCAGTTACAGCCTATAGGAAAGGGAGAGACCAATGGAGACGGGTTCGTTGAAATCGCTCCGAAGGGCGTACCTTTCATTATCGTGGCAGAATCGGAAAAGCAAAAGGCGTATGTGCGTGTCGTAGACGGTGAAGAACAGTCCGTCAGCAGATTCGATGTAGGAGGAAAAGATATTCAAAAGGGATTGAAAGGATTCATATATGGCGAAAGAGGAGTATGGCGACCGGGAGACACGTTGCATATCTCCTTTATATTGGAAGACCGCGAAAAGAGAATCCCCGACAAGCATCCCGTAGCACTGGAAATATACAATCCGAGAGGACAGTTCTACACCAAAATGATTTCAACGCAAGGAATGAACGGATTTTACACATTCGACGTTCCGACACAGGCTACAGATCCAACCGGGCTCTGGAATGCATATATTAAAGTAGGAGGAACCACCTTCCACAAAGGTCTGCGTATCGAAACCATAAAGCCCAACCGCTTGAAAATAAACCTGGCATTGCCGAAGATTCTTCAAGCTACGGACAAGGATGTCTACGCTCCACTCACTTCAACCTGGTTGACAGGAGCCACTGCCTCCAAATTGAAAGCTAAAATAGAAATGTCTTTATCTAAAGTGAATACACAGTTCAAGAATTACGGACAATATATCTTCAATAATCCGGCCACGAATTTCACAACTATCAAAACTGATGTATTCGACGGTACACTGGATGCAGAAGGAAAAGTCAGCGTCACACTGAAAGTTCCGACCGCAACCGAAGCACCGGGTATGTTGAATGCAACTTTCACCACCCGTGTATTCGAACCGGGAGAAGATGCCAGCATCTATACCCAAACAATCCCGTTCTCGCCATTTACATCTTACGTCGGTATCAACTTGAACCAACCGAAAGGCAAATATATTGAAACGGACAAAGATCACGTATTCGATATTGTGACTGTAAACACGCAGGGACAGTTAGTGAACCGTACTAATCTGGAATACAAAATATATCGCATCGGCTGGAGCTGGTGGTGGGAGAACAGCAGTGAATCTTTTGGCACTTACATCAACAACAGTTCCATCACACCTGTTGCCAGCGGCAACTTACAGACAAGAGGCGGAAAAGCATCCTTCAAGTTCCGCGTCGATTATCCGTCATGGGGACGCTACCTGGTTTACGTAAAAGACAAAGAGAGCGGACATGCCACTGGAGGAACCGTTTATATAGACTGGCCGGAATGGCGCGGACGTTCGAGCAAAACAGATCCCAGCGGCATCAAGATGCTTGCTTTCTCTCTGAACAAAGATTCATACGAAATTGGAGAAACAGCCACAGCCATTATTCCTGCGGCAGCGGGAGGACGTGCACTGGTATCCATTGAAAACGGTTCGACAGTTTTGCGTCAGGAATGGATAGAAGTCTCCAACGGAGGAGATACGAAATATACATTCAAGATTACGCCGGAGATGACTCCGAACGTATATTTGCATATTAGTCTGCTACAGCCTCACGCACAAACAGTCAACGACCTGCCTATCCGTATGTACGGCGTTGTTCCGGTATTTGTCACTAACAGTCAGACAGTATTGCAACCACAGATACAGATGCCGGAAGTGTTACGCCCGGAAACCAACTTCAACGTGACCGTCAGCGAAAAGAGCGGTAAACCGATGACTTATACATTGGCGATTGTAGACGACGGTTTATTGGATCTTACCAACTTCAAGACCCCGGACCCATGGAATGATTTCTATTCACGCGAAGCGCTTGGCATCCAGACATGGGATATGTATGATAATGTATTGGGAGCTTCTGCCGGAAGCTACAGTTCGCTTTTCAGCACAGGTGGAGACGCCACACTGAAACCTGCCGATGCTAAAGCAAACCGTTTTAAACCGGTAGTCAAGTTTATAGGTCCTTTCTATCTGGGAAAAGGAAAGAGCCAGACGCATACATTGAACTTCCGATGTACGTAGGTTCGGTACGTGCCATGGTGGTTGCCGGACAGGACGGTGCTTATGGCAATGCGGAAAAGACTGCCTTCGTACGAACTCCATTGATGATGTTGTCTACTTTGCCCGTGTGCTTAGTATTCAGGAAGAAATTACCGTTCCGGTCAATATCTTTGCGATGGAGAATCAAGTAAAGAATGTGACCGTATCCCTTCAGGCATCCGGTGGAGGAGTACAGATTGTAGGAACTAACCAACAATCGCTCAAATTCACCCAACCGGGAGACCAGCTTGTCTTCTTTACCTTAAAAACAGGCAGCAAAACCGGAAAGGCTACGATCCACCTGACAGCAAATGGCAGCGGACAACAAACCAAAGAAACCATTGAAATAGACGTACGCAATCCGAATCCGGTAGTAACTCTGCGCAACAGTCAATGGATAGAAACCGGACAAAGCAAAGATTTGTCATACAACCTAAGCAGTTCTTCCACAAATAATCAGATCAAGCTGGAAGTATCCCGCATACCTTCGGTAGATATAAGCCGTCGGTTCGACTTCTTATACAATTATCAGCACCATTGCACGGAGCAGTTGACTTCCAAGGCTCTGCCTCTTCTGTTTGTCGCTCAATTCAAGACGATAGATAAGACGGAAGCCGAAAAGATAAAGACGAATGTACAGGAAGCTATCCGGCAGATTTATGGTCGTCAGCTCCCCAACGGCGGATTTGTATATTGGCCGGGGAATGCTGTTGCCGACGAATGGATCAGTTCTTATGCAGGAATGTTCCTGACGCTGGTGCAAGAAAAAGGATATGCCGTTCATGCGAACGTACTGAACAAGTGGAAGCGCTTCCAACGTGCAGCCGCACAAAACTGGCGTATGCCGCAGGAAGCAAGCGGTTGGCAGCAATGGCAGTCGGAATTGCAACAAGCCTTCCGTTTATATACCCTTGCATTGGCAGGAGTACCGGAATATGGAGCTATGAACCGAATGAAAGAACAGACCGGATTATCTATTCAGGCCAAATGGAGACTGGCAGCCGCATACGCACTGACCGGAAAGATGAAACCGGCTGAAGAACTTGTGTATAATGTAGAAACAACGGTGAACCCCTACTCTTCCATGAATCAGATTTACGGTTCTTCCGATCGTGACGAAGCAATGATTTTGGAAACACTCATCCTGATGAACCGGGAACGGGATGCTTTGCAACAAGCGAAAGTCGTTTCTAAGAATCTGTCACAAGAGGATTGGTTCAGCACACAGTCCACCGCTTTTGCTCTGATGGCAATGGGACGTCTGGCAGAAAAGTTATCAGGCACACTGGATTTTGTGTGGTCATGGAACGACAAACAGCAACCGGCTGTAAAATCAGCCAAAGCTGTGTTTGAAAAAGAGATCGCTACCACTCCAAAATCCGGCACTGTTTCTGTTAAGAATCAAGGAAAGGGAGCGCTTAGCGTAGACCTTATCACACGTACGCAGTTATTAAACGATACGTTACCGGCTATCAGCGATAACCTCCGCATGGATATAAGATATGCTAACCTGAACGGTACACCGCTCTCTGTCAATGACATCATACAGGGAACTGACTTTATGGCTATCACCTCAATATCCAATATCAGCGGTACTTCCGATTACACTAATCTGGCACTGACGCATATCATACCGTCCGGTTGGGAAATATACAATGAAAGAATGGTTGCTCCCGAAACGGAAAACGCAGCAGCCGACGGCTCCGGTCAATCAGTCAGCAAGTACAGCTATCAGGATATACGTGATGACAGGGTGTTGACCTATTTCAATCTGCGCCGCGGTGAGACAAAGGTATTCACTGTCAGGTTACAAGCGACCTATGCTGGTAACTTTATTCTCCCTGCCGTTCAATGTGAAGCGATGTATGATGTAAACGTACAGGCACGAAGCAAAGCAGGAAGAACCATTGTCAGTCGATAATACTTGGCACGGATTACACGGATTTCACGGTTCTACTCGTTCACTTAAACCGCGTAATCCGTGTAATCCGTGCCTAATTATTTCACACCTTATTATTTCGTACTTAATCATTTGTCATAAAGATATGTCTCTTAGCTTTTAATATTTAAATGAATCCTATAAAATTCTTCAAACGATTATCTGTCACTAAGAAAGTAATGACTATAAGCATTACTCTTTTGATGATAGGGTATATCTTTTGCCTTCCCCGGCAACTGTTTCATGTACCCTACTCTACCGTTGTGACTGATCGAAATGAAGAATTATTGGGAGCACGCATCGCCTCGGACGGTCAATGGAGGTTTCCTCCCCGAAAGACAACACCCGAAAAAATCAAGCAATGCCTCATTACCTTTGAAGACAAACACTTTTATCACCACTGGGGAGTTAATCCGTTAGCTACCGGAAGGGCACTTTATCAAAATTTAAAGAACAAACGTGTCGTAAGCGGAGGAAGTACCCTTACCATGCAAACCATTCGTCTCGCCCGGAACAAGCCCAGAACTCTCGGAGAGAAAGTCGTTGAAATGATATGGGCTACCCGTCTGGAATTCCGAACTTCCAAAGAGGAAATCTTATCCATGTATGTCTCTCATGCGCCATTCGGAGGAAATGTTGTAGGATTGGATGCTGCTGCCTGGCGTTACTTTGGTCATTCTGCCGAAGATTTATCATGGGCGGAATCGGCCATGCTGGCTGTCCTGCCCAATGCCCCCGCCATGATCCATCTATCCAAAGGACGAAAGACACTACTTTCCAAACGCAACCGTTTATTAAAGCAACTTTTTGAAGAAGAGATTATCGATGCGTCCACCTACGAATTAGCTGTCAGCGAACCGTTACCCGACGAGCCGCATCCGCTTCCTCAAATAGCTCCCCACCTAGTCAGTCGTTTCTATCAGGAAAGAAACGGGCTATATACCGTTCAACTATTGACAGAGGGATACAAACCCACATAGAGAGTTTGGCAGAACGGTGGAGCAACGAGTTTTATCGAAGTGATATCCGCAACCTGGCAATTCTGGTTATCGACATTCCCACCAATCAAGTAGTAGCATACTGCGGAAATGTACATTTCGACCGTAAACAAGGAGGAAACCAGGTAGATGTGATCCAAGCTCCCAGAAGTACAGGCAGTATTTTAAAACCTTTTCTCTACAATGCCATGCTACAGGAAGGAAGTTTATTGCCGAAAATGCTGTTACCGGATGTACCGGTTAATATCAACGGATTTACTCCTCAAAACTTCAGTATGCAGTTTGAAGGAGCTGTTCCCGCTTCCGAAGCCCTTGCCCGTTCGTTGAATATCCCGGCTGTAACCATGTTACAAAGATATGGAGTACCCAAGTTTCACCATTTGTTGCAACAGATGGGATTCAAGACTATCAATCGGGCGGCTTCTCATTATGGTTTGTCACTGATTTTAGGAGGTGCAGAAGCAACATTATGGGATGTAACGAATGCCTATGCACAAATGGGACGAAGCCTTTCCAGCAACAGCCCCTCCCCGACCGTATCTCAAGGAAAGGAAGCACAGATACTACTGGAAACAGAAAATACAGAGCAAATAAACAATGATACGAAGCAAACAAGCCGTAATCATAAAAGCAATCATAACAAGCAGAAAAAACGAGAACAAAGTAACTCCAGTCCTCTCTCCGTAGAAGAGGATTCGGAAGAAATCACTTCGGCTAAAGCAGGAGCAGCCTGGCTTACCCTCTCCGCCTTAACAGAAGTCAACCGTCCCGAAGAGATTGACTGGAAATCAATTCCATCCATGCAGACTATCGCATGGAAAACCGGAACCAGCTACGGATTCCGTGATGCGTGGGCAGTGGGGGTCACTCCGCGCTATGCAGTAGGCGTATGGGTAGGCAATGCAACCGGAGAAGGAAAGCCCGGATTGGTTGGTGCACAAACTGCCGGTCCCGTATTATTCGACATATTCAGTTATCTCCCTTCTTCATCCTGGTTCGAACGTCCCACAGGCGTTTTCGTTGATGCAGAAATATGCCGCCAGTCCGGTCATCTGAAAGGACGTTTCTGTGAAGAAACTGATACCGTATTGATTCTTCCTGCCGGATTACGGACAGAGGCTTGTCCTTACCATCATCTCGTCACTCTATCTGCTGACGAAAGCCACCGCATCTATGAAAACTGTGCAAATACCGAACCTACCATTCAGAAATCATGGTTTGCCCTGCCACCTGTATGGGAATGGTACTATAAGCAGCACCATCCGGAATACAAGCCACTGCCACCTTTCAAAGCCGGCTGTGGAGAAGATTCTTTCCAATCCATGCAGTTCATCTACCCTCCGATGAACGCCCATATCAAGTTGCCCAAACAATTGGACGGCAGTAAAGGGTTTCTCACGGTCGAACTGGCACACAGCAACCCCAATGCGACTATCTTCTGGCATCTTGACGACACTTATCAGACACAGACGCAGGATTTCCACAAAATTTCCCTGCAACCCGCTCCCGGCAAACATTCCCTGACGGCAGTAGACGGAGAAGGCAACACAGTTTCCACTACTTTCTTCATCGAATAAACATCTTATTTTATTATCTTTGCCGCATGAAACAGTTATTAAAAGAAAACGGAGGACTACCGGCATCCATCCTCTGGACACTTGCTATTGTGGCAGGTGTCTCGGTAGCCAACATCTATTATATCCAACCTCTATTAAATATGATACGCCATGAACTTGGCATATCAGAGTTCAGAACTAACCTGATTGCCATGGTCACACAAATAGGCTATGCGGCAGGACTGTTGTTCATCACCCCCTTAGGCGACTTATATAAACGAAAGAAAATCATCCTTGTCAATTTCACCGTCCTAATCTTCTCCCTCTTGACGATTGCCCTGACACGCAGTTTCCATCTGATACTCATCGCTTCATTCCTCACGGGAGTCTGTTCCATGATTCCACAGATATTCATTCCCATAGCCGCCCAGTTTTCCCGTCCGGAACACAAAGGCAGAAACGTAGGAATTGTCTTATCAGGACTATTGACCGGTATTCTGGCTTCACGTGTCGTCAGCGGATTTATCGGTGAACTGATTGGCTGGCGGGAAATGTATCACATCGCTGCAGGCATGATGTTTATCTGCGCGATTGTTGTATTAAAAGTCCTTCCCGATATTCAGACCAACTTCCAGGGAAAATATAGCGATCTGATGAAATCTCTGTTAGCCTTAGTGAAAGAATATCCGCAACTACGCATTTATTCGATTCGGGCGGCACTGAATTTCGGTTCCCTCCTTGCCATGTGGTCCTGTCTGGCTTTTAAAATGGGACAAGCTCCGTTCTTCGCCAACAGCGACGTAATCGGTATGCTGGGACTTTGCGGAGTGGCCGGGGCTTTGACAGCTTCTTTTGTCGGAAGATACGTAAAACGAGTAGGTGTACGCCGCTTCAACTTTATCGGCTGCGGTTTGATTCTCTTTGCATGGTTGTTGTTCTTCGTCGGTGAAAACACCTTTGTCGGTATCATCGTCGGTATCATCATCATTGACATAGGAATGCAATGTATTCAGCTAAGTAACCAGACAAGTATCTTCGAACTGAATCCGCGTGCTTCGAACCGTATTAATACAGTGTTCATGACTACTTACTTTATCGGTGGTTCTATGGGAACATTTCTGGCAGGCAGCTTTTGGCAACTATATGGCTGGCACGGAGTTATCAGTATCGGAGTCGTTTTAACCGGGATTTCTTTATTAATTACGATTTTCTACAAGAAATGAGTCAACAAAACGAACGGTCAAACCGTTTATTACAATAAAACGCCAATGAAATACGGAGTTAACAGACAAATCTTACTTATCACAGCCGGTGCCGTCTGGATTATAGCCGGTGCCAATATTCTGCGAATAGGAATTGTGACCTGGTTAAACACTTCCCAAGATTGGATGTTCAAAATAGGAGAAGCCACCGTGGTTTTCTTATTATTCTTCGTATTGGTTTTCAGAAGGCTCTACTATAAACATACCCAGCGAATCGAGCAAAAGAAAGAACGCCGGAATTGTCCGTTCTCCTTTTTCGATGTGAAAAGCTGGATTACAATGATATTCATGATTTCCCTGGGAATCACCATCCGTAGCTTCCACCTCCTGCCCGAAACGTTCATTTCTGTTTTCTATACCGGATTATCCATCGCCCTCATCCTGACAGGGGTGCTTTTCATCCGTTACTGGTGGATCAGGCGCAAGACTTTTGCCAGTTGAGCCGTCTCCTATATATTCCAATCAAATATAAACATCTAATAATTTTTATTACCTGATGTTTTGAAGCAAAAGATTTCATTCTTTTTTGTTGTATCTTTGCGCGGCTATCAACAAACAGTAGCCGGAAAATAAATAAAAGGTTATAAGAATCAAGATGAAGAAAGCTCCCTCTCCCCTCGTATCGTTGATACCGATTGTTGTACTGGTGTTATTATTGTTTGCCACTATCCGTACCTTTGGCAGTGATGCCCTAAGCGGCGGAAGTCAAGTGTCATTGCTTACCACTACAGCCATTTGTATCCTGATCGGTATGGTGTTTTATAAGATTCCCTGGAAAGATTACGAGCTCGCCATCACTAACAATATTGCCGGAGTGGCAACAGCCATCATCATTCTGTTGATAATCGGTGCGTTGAGTGGCATTTGGATGATTAGCGGAGTAGTGCCGACTTTAATCTATTACGGGATGCAAATTATCCATCCCAGTTTCTTCCTGGCATCGACCTGCATCATCTGCGCGTTGATTTCTGTAATGACCGGAAGTTCGTGGACCACCATTGCCACTATCGGTATTGCATTGATGGGTATCGGAAAGGCGCAAGGCTTTGAAGATGGATGGATTGCCGGAGCTATCATTTCGGGGGCATACTTCGGGGATAAAATATCTCCTTTATCCGAAACCACTATCCTGGCGTCTTCCATCACAGACACTCCCCTGTTCCGTCACATTCGTTATATGATGATTACTACGGTACCGTCTCTTATCATCACGCTGATTATTTTCACAGTGGCAGGACTTTCCCATGATGCCAGCAATACACAACATATTGCGGAGGTGGCAACCGCTTTGAACGAAAAGTTTCATATCACTCCGTGGTTGTTAATAGTTCCTGTTGTAACCGGAATACTGATAGCACGGAAAGTACCCTCTATCGTTACGCTGTTCCTATCCACTCTGCTGGCTGGTGTCTTTGCTTTGATATTTCAGCCGGAATTGTTGCAAGAGATTTCCGGAGTTGCCGTTTCCGGATTCGATTCTTTATTCAAAGGACTGATGATGACCGTCTATGGAGCGACAAATTTACATACAGACAATGCCGTTCTGACAGATTTAATCGCTACACGTGGGATGGCGGGAATGATGAATACGATTTGGCTGATTCTGTGCGCCATGTGTTTTGGCGGGGCAATGACAGCAAGCGGTATGCTGGGAAGTATCACTTCCATCTTCGTCCGCTTCATGAAGAAAACAGTCAGCGTGGTTGGAGCGACAGTCTGCTCCGGCCTGTTTCTTAATCTGACAACTGCCGACCAATACATCAGTATCATTCTGACGGGAAATATGTTTCGCGATATTTATGCCAAGAAAGGGTATGAAAGTTGCTTACTAAGCCGTACGACGGAAGATGCAGTAACCGTTACATCCGTATTGATTCCGTGGAATAGTTGCGGAATGACACAAGCTACTATCTTGAGTGTACCCACACTTGTGTATCTACCTTATTGTTTTTTCAACATTATCAGCCCCTTAATGAGTATCACTGTGGCAGCCATCGGATATAAAATTGCAAGACGTTCGTGAACAATCTGGCATACACTTTGTTTTTGCAATAAACGAACAACGTATTAAACCTAAACAAAAAAAAGTTATGAAAAAGTTTATTGCATTAGTAGCATTAGTATTAGTAAGTGCAAGCACAATGATGTATGCACAAGAAAGTAACGCAGCAGCACGCCGCGCAGAAAGAAAAGCTCAAAGAGATGCAGAAAGAGCAAAACTCCGTGCCGAAGAAGAGGTGCAGGACATGGCAGCCTATCAACAAGCTGTACAGGCTTTGAAGAACAAGCAATTTGTATTGGAAGCTAATCAAGTTGTCTTCCGCAACGGTATGAGTGCTTTTGTTACTTCAAACACCAACTTCGTCTTGATGAACGGCAACAGAGCTACCGTACAGACTGCTTTCAACACTCCTTACCCAGGTCCTAACGGAATCGGTGGTGTTACAGTAGATGGTAATTC
Source organism: Bacteroides sp. AM54-2NS (assembly GCF_003602935.1). Lineage (NCBI taxonomy): Bacteria > Pseudomonadati > Bacteroidota > Bacteroidia > Bacteroidales > Bacteroidaceae > Bacteroides > Bacteroides sp. AM54-2NS. The sequence continues at coordinate 27,882 of NZ_QTMZ01000021.1, read as the reverse complement.
TTCGGATATGAAGATGAATATCGACAAAAAAGGAAATGTGAACTGCTCATTCAGCGTTCAGGGTATCGGCATCTCCGCTCAAGTATTTATCAATATGAGCAGCGGAAACAATACTGCTTCGGTTAGCATCAGCCCGAACTTCAGCAACAATAACCTGACATTGAACGGAAATATCGTTCCGCTTGACCAGTCAAATATCTTCAAAGGACGTTCCTGGTAATCCGGATACAAGAATCTTATCATAACTCCGCTACAAATCGCGCAAAATGCGTACATTTGTAGCGGAGTTTTTTTATTCATCATTGCTTATGAGAGAATTTATCATCGCAGACAATCAGGATATCAGTAAGGCAGGAATGATGTTCCTGCTAAGTAAACAAAAGGAAGTATCCCTCCTTTTAGAAGCTGATAACAAGGCTGAACTGATTCAGCAGCTACGATTGCATCCGCAAGCGGTGATTGTATTGGATTATACACTGTTCAATTTTGCCGGGGCGGATGAATTGATTGTCTTGCAGGAAAGATTCAAGGAAGCCGACTGGATTCTATTCTCTGACGAACTTAGCCTGAACTTTCTCCGCCAGGTACTGTTCAGCAGTATGGCTTTCGGGGTAGTGATGAAAGATAATTCAAAAGAAGAAATCATGACTGCCATTCAATGTGCCACCCGCAAACAACGGTATATTTGCAATCATGTCAGCAATCTGTTGCTTTCAGGCACTTCTTCTCCGCTGGCTGCCTCAAACGTAGACGATCATCTGCTGACACAAACGGAGAAGAACATCCTAAAAGAAATTGCATTGGGAAAAACGACGAAAGAGATTGCAGCAGAGAAAAATCTTAGTTCCATACGATAAACAGTCATCGTAAGAATATCTTTCGCAAATTGGGAGTAAATAATGTACATGAAGCTACTAAATATGCGATGAGGGCTGGGATTGTGGATTTAGCGGAATACTACATCTGAGATGCCGCCTTATAAGAATTACCCTACACATCCTATTAGCACAAACTAGTGAACAGTGCCTTTCTCTATTCTATTTCAATCCATTCTGTTTCAGAAGTTGTTCTATTTCCTTTTCTGATATAGACGCTCTATCTGCTTTATCATAAATATAGAGAAGATTCAAAACTGCATCTTGTTGAGAAACGACTAAAGTAAATGTTATAACCCTTGCTCCTCCACTTTTACCTTTTCCTTTTGAAGTTATTTTCATACGAACTTTGCGCAGTCCATGTCCCAAGTCCGTTCCTAGCAGAGGATTCTGTTCTAAATCATCAATCAATGAAACAAAATCCTCCTTAAAAGAGGAATAGTGTTTCGCCAGCCTTTTAGCCTCCCGCTGAAATGTCGGCTTAACTATAATTTCATAATTCATTAATGAACTCTCTTGCAGTCTTTACCTCCAACTTACCTTCCATTGAAAGTTTTACCTCTTTCAGTCCGGCGTCAATCCCTGCTAGAACTTCTTCTTTCGTGATTTCTTCCTCTTCTTTTTCAGCTTCCATTTTTTTCAGTCGTTTCAAATAGTTCTTCACTCGATTGAGCATCTCTTTGTCATTCAAACTCAGGAGTTCCTCCACCAAGTCCAGCTTCAGACTTTTCAATTCCATCGTTGTCATAAGCAATCCTCCTTTATTTATATTCTACGAAACAAAAGTAGTGAAAAATCTCCTGATAATCCAATCTTCACCAATCAAAATAAACTATTTAACAGATGATTTCACCGCTCCCCACACAAACTTTTGCTTCTTCATCATAAATCACCCCAAACTGTCCCGGAGCAATGCCTTGCAACTTTTCGAACGACAAGATGTGAAACTGCTTCCCCCTTTCCTGTATCAGTTTTCCTTTTGTAAATTCGGGAGTGTGGCGAATCTTGAAAGTAATGTCTACCTCCTTCTCCTGACCTTTCCAAGGATTATCAGTAATGAAATGGAAATCATGCATCCGGAATTCATGACCGTATTGTGTCTCTACACCGTAGCCACGAGATACGTAGATAGTATTTTCCTCAATATCCTTCTTAACTACAAACCAGGGACCACCACTCAATCCGAGCCCTTTCCGCTGACCAATTGTGTGGAACCAATAACCGCGATGTGTACCCACTTTCTTTCCGGTTTCCAGTTCAACAATCGCCCCTTCCTTTTCTCCTAAAAAACGACGAACGAAATCATTGTAGTTTATCTTTCCAAGAAAACAAATCCCCTGACTGTCTTTCCTTTTGGCACTAGGCAATCCGGCACGATTTGCAATCTCACGTACCTCCTGCTTCATCAACCCTCCAATGGGAAACATGAGCTTGGAAACTTGCAGGTAATCAATCTGGGCGAGAAAGTCTGTCTGATCTTTCACGGGATCTTTTGCCGTGCCCAGCCAAGTTTTACCATCACATTGCAAGGTGGTGGCATAGTGACCGGTTGCCGTAAAGTCGAAATCTTTCCCGACACGCTGTTCAAAGCAGCCGAATTTGATAAGCTTATTACACATCACGTCCGGATTCGGTGTCAATCCCTGCCGAATTTTATCAATGGCATACGCCGCCACATTCTCCCAATACTCCTGATGTAGGTCCACCACTTCCAAAGACAAACCGTATTTACGTGCCGTTGCAGTAGATAATTCAATATCCTCCTCTGCCGAACAGTCCATATATTCCGCTCCGTCCATACCTATCTTAATGTAAAAAAGAGTAGGCTTATATCCTTGCTCACAAAGGAGATGTACGACAACCGAACTGTCGACACCTCCTGATAATAATGCAGCTATCTCCATGAATAAAAATCCGTCTATTAATAACTTTCTATATTTTAGCTAATACCTATCGAAAACTTTGATGTCACAAAGATAAGGCAAGATTCTCTAACACCCAATCACACATTGAAGGCATTTTTATACCATAAATGTGGTAGATAAGCAAAGTATTTCCTACATTTGCACAGTAAAAAGCTTTTTATGATGACGAAATTAAGAAAGATAATCCTCATACCTGCCCTGATCCTTGTATCTATCAGTGGTTTCTTCTCCTGTGGTGTCGACCGCTGGCCGGAGTATGCCCATCAAACTGCACTGGATACATGGATGTACGACATCATGCAACAGAACTATCTGTGGTATCAAGATCTACCTTCCTACGATGATGTGAATCTGTTTCTGGAACCTGCCTCGTTCTTATCTAAAGTGAAATCAAAAAAAGACAGCTACTCGTTTGTAGATTCTGTGATGGAGGCTCCGCTGCCTACTTATGGATTCGACTATTCACTGGTTCGCAACCCGGACATCGATACTGCCTACAACGCATTGATTACTTATGTAATTCCTGGTTCGCCAGCTGCTGCCGTACTAAAGCGAGGCGACTGGATTGTAAAAGTAGATACATCGTATATCAGCAAAAAATATGAGGCTCAACTACTGCAAGGCACAGGACCTTTGGAAATAACTTTGGGAAAATATCAAAAAGTACCACCTACAGAGCCGCCAGTAGAAGGCGAGGAAGAAGAAGATATTTACCGAGTTGTACCGGTAGGCGACCCTGTAGAAATGGGAGCAGCCGTATCATTGGTAGACAACCCTATTCACTGCAAGAAAATATTAACGTTAACTGATGGAAGTGAAGTCGGTTACCTAATGTACAACAGCTTTACAGCAGGTACTAAAGACAATCCGGAAAAATACAACACCGAATTACGTGAATGGTCGGATGAGCTTGCCCAAAAGAATATCCATCAAGTGATACTCGACCTACGATATAACAAAGGAGGAAGCATTGATTGTACGCAACTATTAAGCACTATTCTTGTGTCTTCTTTTTACCTTGGCCAAACAATGGCATTCTTGGAATATAATGATAAGAATACGGCAAAAGATGCAACTCTGATTTTTAATTCTGATTTATTAGGCACCTCCGGTGGCAAGAACCTGGATTTAACGACTCTTATCGTTTTGATTAGTGGAGAAACGGCAGGAGCTCCGGAAATGTTGATGCATAGCCTGAACGGAAAAATCCAACAGTTAATAGCTATCGGCAGTTCAACCAAAGGACAAAATGTAGCTACGGAACAATTTATCAATGAAGAATTTTTGTGGTCTATCAATCCGGCTGTATGCACTATCTATAATTCAGAACATGACACTTATGGTGGATTCAAACCGACATACGCCGTCAATGCTTCAACCGATTACTTAACTTTCCTACCTTTCGGTGATGAAAAAGAGACTTTGTTGAGTGTAGCTCTCGGGGTATTGAACAAAACTTATCCACCAAAGGACGAGGAAACCGAAGAGACGACAAAAGCGCAAATCAAGATAGAGAAAAGCGTAATAAGTCCGGCAAGTAGACGTTTTAGTAGTAACGGATTACGATTAAAATAAGAAAGGATGAAAAAAATAGCTATTTTATTGCTGGCAATACTGACATTCAGTTGTTCGGATGATGACGAAAAGGGCACAGTAGAGGATAAAGGGCAATGGGCTATGATTTTCAATGAAACCGTCAAGAGCGATTCAAATCCTGTAGATAGAACAGAGAAGTTTATGTTCGATGGCGAGCGCCTGATTCAACATATTATAAAACAACGTTATTTCGAAGAAGAAATCAGTAACGAAGTAAACTTGAGCTACTCTGATAATCAGGTAACAGTTACCACTGACTATCTCACTTTAGTATATACATTAAATAGCGAGGCTATGCCAGTCAATGTGTATACAGTTTGTCTTCACAAAATCGTATTTATCAATTTTCTTACTCTGCAGAAGGATACTTAACCGGAATTGTCGAGAATATTGACGATACAGAATATTCATCAACATCACTTACATACGAGAACGGAGATATAACCTCTATCAGTTCCAAGATGAACGGCCTTGAAAACAAGTTCATTTATGAACCGGGAGAAGAAAGTTCGACATATCATTTGCCCTGCCTCGGTTTATTGGAAATACACCCTCTGACATTCCATATTGAAGCTCTTTACGCAGGGTTATTGGGTAAGGACCCGCGCCATTTCACCATACGCAGTTGTCCTGCAGGAAGTAACGACGAAAAGACAGTCTATTCGTATGGGTTTGATAAAAAAGGAAATCCATCCAGGATGATTTGTCAGACGACCTACGCCGGGGGACAGGCCAGCTATTATCCATACACACGCAACATTTCGGTTTCTTTTGAATAATCTTTCATTCCGAACATCGAATTCTCTTTTAAAGTAGCATAATCACTCTATTTCTGTCAAGAGCAGAATTATAGATTCTTAACCTATAAAGATACTTTTCATGCCTCAACTTTGTTTATTCCGAAACAAAGGCTCTGATTTTACCTAACAAAGGCTCTAACTTCTCCTAACGCAGCGTTTAATGAGTCGTAACGCACCGTCTAATTTTTATAAAGCTGCGGTATAAAACACGTTAATCTCTGGTTTCATCCCTTTTATAAACCGGGATAAAGCTCACGACTCCCAAGGATACAACAAAAAAGGAGAAAGCTTCCGCTCCCTCCTTCTATCGTAGTTTAACCTCAATCTATTTTATGATTCTGTACCAAAGATACAACATTGAAAAGCCAAAGTCAAGTATTCCCGGTTTTATTTCTTGAAAAATTTATCGAAGAACAGAATCTGATAATCAATGGAGTTATTCCAATACTGCCCTGTATGTCCTCCCGGGCGGGTAATAAAATCATGATCGATCTTTCTTTCCAACAGGCGGTTATGCAAATCCTTGTTCACATTCAGGAAGAAATCATCTTCTCCACAATCGACAATGATAGCCAAATCGCCATTCTCTATCTTATCAATCTGATTGATAACGGTGTGATTATCCCATACCGCTTTATTCGATTCATATTCTCCCAACTGTTTAGCCATGTCCCAGTTTTTCGGGAACGGGCGAATATCCATCCCTCCGCTTGTACTTCCACTGGCACCAAACGTATCTTTATGACGGATTGCATTCCACATCGCTCCGTGTCCACCCATACTCAATCCGGTGATGGCGCGTCCCTTACGGTCGGCAATCGTCTTGTAATGTTCGTCGATATACTTCACCAGTTCCGACGAAATAAAAGTTTCATAGCGGAAAGACGGGTTGACCGGACTATCCCAGTACCAACTGGTCTTTCCGTCCGGACAAACGAATATGATTCCTTTTTCATCCGCAATTTGGGGAAGATTCGGTTTAATATCAATCCATGTTTTAGCATTTCCACCATAACCGTGCAACAAATAAATAGTAGGACAAGCCACCGATTTCTTTCCTGATGCAGCATCCGGCGTAACAACGACCACTTGCACTTCCTTATTCATGGAAGGACTTTTAATTAACAAGGTATCTACTTTGGCAGCAAAAGAGGGAGCTACCCAAATTAAAAGAAGAGCAATTAATAGATTTTTTTTCTTTTCCATTGTGTGTTATAAATAGTTAGATATAATTATTCCTCTGGCTCTGCAGCAGGATTAAATTTAGCAACCGGCATTTCAAAGGTTTTATGACACTGTTTACAGGTATAGTTCCAGTGGTTGTCTCCCGGGGGAATGACCATTAATGCAGAAATGATAGCAGCCCCCATAGCACGCCAACGCTTTTCTTTTCTCAAAACCAACTGGATGTCCGATGAACCGCAGTACGGACAAAGCGTTAACTCTTCCGGCCAACTATCGTTATCCTTCAACACTTGGACAGCATTCTCGTAGTCTTCGTCTGCCACCAATATATCCACCCCTGCTATACTACTTACGCAACTTTTATACAAAGTAGAGAAATTCTCATTGTGCAGAATAGACTCGATGCCTTCATTCTCCAATGCTCCCTGAAGGATATGTGCCTTCATCGCATCATTGCAAGTTATCAATTTTACAGTCTTCATAAGGAATCTGTTTTAATATGTCCCACAAAAATAAGATATAAAAATGAAATGTGAAACAAAATCCGACTAACTTTATCAGCAGGTAAAACGAACCAAATCAGAAGTGATTCTTTTTTTATTCACGGAAGGTATCATTATTTAATACTTTTTTCGTACTTTCGCACCGACAATTGGCAATCACATGAAAAAACTATTGACACTGCTACTATTTTCTAACATCCTGTTTTCCCTGTTACAGGCACAACCTGTACATCAAATAAAGGGAACGGTGATTGAGAAAAACAGCCGTCAGCCATTAGAATTCATTAACGTAATGATTCTTGGACTGAACAAAGGTGGTGTCACCAATGCGGAAGGTCATTTCACCATCGAACAAGTGCCTCCCGGCATCTACCGCCTACAAGCGACAGCCATCGGCTACAAGAGTGTCACTACTCCCGAATATATCTTATCTACCAAAGATCTGAACATTTCGATAGAAATGGAAGAGAACCTGACCGAACTCGCAGGAGTAACTGTCACCGCTTCTCCTTTCCGGCGCGACCTGGAAAGTCCGGTCAGCCTGCGTATCATCGGATTGCAGGAAATAGAAAAGAGTCCGGGAGCCAATCGAGACATTTCGCGTATTGTTCAGTCTTATCCGGGAGTTGCCTTCTCGCCTATCGGCTACCGCAATGACTTGATTGTACGCGGTGGTTCTCCTTCTGAAAACCGTTTCTATCTGGACGGAGTGGAAATTCCCAATATCAATCACTTCAGCACGCAAGGAGCATCCGGCGGTCCGGTGGGAATCCTTAATGCCGACCTAATCCGTGAAGTAAATTTCTATACAGGTGCTTTTCCCACTGATAGAGGAAACGCGCTTAGCTCCGTGCTTGATTTCAAATTGCGCGACGGAGACATGGAGCATAACTCACTAAAAGCTACCCTCGGAGCATCCGAAGTCTCTCTGGCCTCCAACGGACATATTGGAAAGAAGACCTCCTATCTGGTATCTGTGCGTCAATCTTATCTGCAATTCCTGTTTGATATGCTCGACCTGCCTTTCCTGCCGACTTTCACCGATGCGCAATTCAAATTGAAAACCCGGTTCAACGAACAGAACGAACTGACGGTATTGGGGCTTGGAGGAATCGACAATATGCGATTGAACACGAAAGCAGATAGCGAGGACAATGAATATATCCTTAGTTACCTGCCAAAAATCAAGCAGGAAACGTTTACCTTAGGTGCTGTATATCGTCACTATGCAGGCCCGCATGTGCAATCGGTGGTAGTCAGTCACAGTTACCTGAACAACCGCAATACCAAATACCGGCAGAATGATGAAAGCATTCCGGAAAATCTGATGCTCCGCCTCCGTTCTACCGAACAGGAAACGAAGTTCCGCTTCGAAAACAATTCTTCTTTCCGCAACTGGAAAGTCAATCTCGGAGTGAATCTGGATTATAGTCAATATACCAATACCACCTTTCAAAAGGCATATACCAATCAGGCACAAACGTTTGATTACCACACCTATTTGGGAATGATGCGTTGGGGACTTTTCGGCACTATCAGCTACTCTTCGATGGACGAACGTTTCACAGCTTCCTTGGGATTGAGAGCTGATGCCAACAATTATTCGTCGGCCATGAAGTCACTCTCCGACCAGCTTTCTCCCCGCATATCGCTTTCCTACCAACTTGCCGAGCACTGGTTCGTAAGCGGAAATGCAGGACTTTATTATCAGTTGCCTCCTTACACGGCACTCGGTTTTAAAGATAATAACGGAACGTATGTCAACAAATACAATCTGCGCTATATGAAAGTCAGCCAGGAAAGTCTGGGCATTAGTTGGCGCAAAGGAGATACGTTCGAAGTCTCCGTCGAAGGATTCTATAAAGACTATGACAAAATTCCGCTCTCCGTTGTAGACGGGATTCCTCTTACCTGCAAAGGAAATGACTATGGAGTGATTGGCAATGAATTGCTGACTTCTACCGCTCAAGGACGTTCGTATGGCGCGGAGATTCTGGTAAAGTGGCTGATCGCCAAGAAACTGAATCTGGCTTCCTCCTTCACCATCTTTAAAAGTGAATACCGCAACGACAAAGAGAGCGAATACATTGCATCTGCATGGGACAACCGATATATTTTCAATTTACGGGGAACTTACAATCTGCCCCACCAATGGAGTGTCGGCATGAAAGTCAGTTGCATCGGCGGTGCTCCTTATACCCCATACGATGAAGAAAAATCATCTTTGGTATCCGCCTGGGATGCACAAGGCAAAGCATATTACGACTATTCAAAATATAATAAGGAACGTCTTCCGACCTTTGCACAAGTAGACCTCCGCATCGACAAGACATTTTATCTGAAACATTGCATGCTGGGATTCTATCTTGATTTGCAGAATATCACGGCCAGCAAACTGAAACAGCAGGATGTGCTGATGAGCACCGGCATCATCGAGAATCCGGAAGCTCCTGCCAACAGCCAACACTATAAAATGAAACGCCTCAAACAATCGAGCGGGACTTTGCTCCCCACATTAGGAATAACATTTGAGTATTAATTTATGCATAGAACATTAAACTAGAAAAAGAGTATGAAAAGAGAAATCGCTATGATTGCCTTCGTATTATTAGGCATGGGAATGACAGCTTCTGCACAATTCGGCAAGAAGATTAATTTAGGAAAAGCTTTGCAAGCAGGTAAAGATGTAGTATCAGCCGTTACGTTATCTGATGCGGACATTGCTAATATGAGTAAGGAATATATGGCATGGATGGACACTCATAATCCATTGACAAAACCTGATACTGAATATGGCAAACGTCTGGAGAAACTGACGGGACATATCAAAGAAGTGGACGGACTGAAACTTAACTTTGGCGTATATGAAGTAATAGACGTAAACGCCTTTGCCTGCGGTGACGGTAGTGTACGTATCTGCGCCGGTCTGATGGATGTTATGACGGATGAAGAAGTAATGGCAGTGGTAGGTCATGAAATCGGTCATGTGGTTCACACAGATTCCAAAGATGCCATGAAGAATGCTTATCTCCGTTCAGCTGTGAAGAACGCGGCAGGTGCAGCCAACGACAAAGTAGCCAAACTGACAGACTCCGAACTGGGAGCCATGGCAGAAGCTCTTGCCGGTGCACAATTCTCACAAAAGCAAGAAAATGAAGCCGATGATTATGGTGTTGAATTCTGCGTAAAAAACGGCATCGACCCTTATGCAATGGCAAATGCCTTGAGTAAATTGGCAGAACTTGCAAAAGATGCTCCTAAAGCATCCTATGCACAAAGAATGTTCTCTTCACATCCGGACACTCAAAAGCGTATTGAACGTACAAAAGCCAAAGCAGACAGCTACGCTAAGAAGTAAAGAGTTTATCTAATATATAAGGAAGAGTTCAAAACTTCCTGTTGATTTTTATTAAGGCACGGATTACACGGATTAACACAGTTCTTATTTAATTGAAACTGTGAAATCAGCGTAATCCGTGCCTCAATTATATTATTATGATTACACAAAAAAGACAACACGATTATTAAATTTTCATTAATATATTACACATATTTGCATAGTGTCCCGATTTCTTGTAATTTCGACCCTATAACCATTTAAATCCATTTATGGAATTTCTTATCATACTTTTCTTACTTATACTGAATGGCATTTTTGCCATGTATGAAATTGCGTTGGTATCATCCAGCAAAGCACGTCTTGAAACACTTGTCGCAAAAGGTAACAAATCAGCCCGAGGAGTTTTAAAACAATTGGAAGAACCGGAAAAGTTCTTGTCTACCATTCAGATTGGTATCACGTTGATCGGTATCGTATCCGGTGCGTATGGTGGTGTGGCTATTGCCGACGACCTCGTACCTTTCTTTTCTCTCATTCCGGGCGCAGAAGCATACGCACGCAACCTGGCAATGATTACTACCGTAGCAATCATCACCTATCTTTCTCTGATTATCGGAGAGCTGGTTCCTAAATCCATTGCTCTTAGTAATCCGGAGCGGTACGCCACTTTGTTCAGCCCGGTCATGATTCTGCTGACGAAGGTTTCTTATCCTTTTGTGTGGTTGCTAAGCGTCTCTACCCGGTTACTGAACAAACTTATCGGTCTGAAAAGCGAAGAACGCCCCATGACACAGGAAGAAATCAAAATGATCCTGCACCAAAGTTCGGAGCAGGGTGTGATTGACAAAGAGGAAACGGAAATGATACGCGACGTATTCCGTTTCTCTGATAAACGCGCCAACGAACTGATGACACATCGCAGAGATCTTATTATCCTTCATCCCGATGATACACAGGAAAAGGTGATGAAGATTATTGAAGAAGAACATTACAGTAAATATCTATTGGTAGACGAACGGAAAGATGAGATTATCGGTGTGGTTTCCGTAAAGGATATTATCCTAATGGTAGGCAACAAAAAGGTGTTTAACCTGCGCGAAATTGCCCGTCCTCCCCTCTTTATTCCGGAAAGTTTGTATGCAAATAAAGTTTTAGAGCTATTTAAGAAGAACAAAAACAAGTTCGGAGTTGTTGTTAACGAGTATGGCAGCACAGAAGGCATTATCACACTGCACGACCTGACCGAAAGTATCTTCGGAGACATCCTTGAAGAGGATGAAATGGAAGAAGAAGAAATCGTCACAAGGCAGGATGGTTCAATGCTGGTGGAAGCTTCAATGAATATCGACGACTTCATGGAGGAAATGGGTATCCTATCCTACGAAGATCTGGAATCGGAAGACTTCACCACTCTGGGTGGATTGGCCATGTTCCTGATTGGTCGCATCCCGAAAGCAGGAGATATCTTCACCTACAAGAATCTGCAATTCGAAGTGGTGGACATGGACCGCGGACGAGTAGACAAACTGCTTGTCATCAAACGGGACGAGGAACAGGAATAGGATAGCAAAAAACGAGCAATAGCTCACTATAATTATATTAACTTAAAGCACTTAATGATGAAAAAAGTAATTATGTTAGCAGCAGTCGTAGCTGCTTTGGCATCATGCCAATCAAAAGCAAACAAAGCCGCAGAGGCACAAGCAGACAGTCTAGCTATTGCTATGACTCCGATTACCGAATTGACTGAAGTTTATGAAGGTACTCTTCCTGCTGCCGACGGTCCGGGTATTGACTATGTACTGACCTTAAATGCTGCAACTGACGGTGTAGATACAGTGTACACACTGGATATGACTTACCTCGACGCTGAAGGTCAAGGACAAAACAAGACTTTCACTTCGAAAGGAAAACAAGAGACTGTACACAAGGTTGTGAACAAAAAACCTGTTACTGCTGTTAAGTTAACTCCGAAAGATGGTGAAGCTCCGATGTATTTCGTGGTTGTTAACGACACCACTCTTCGTTTGGTGAACGATAGCTTGCAAGAAGCTGTCAGCAATTTGAATTATGACATCATCAAGGTAAAATAATAAATAAGCCTAACCCTAACCAGTAAAAAAAGCTCTGTATAGAACCTTCGTTCTTGCAGAGCTTTTCCTTTTTTACACTATCACCTATTCTAATCGGACTATTCACTTTATTAGTTCTACCGATACTTTGATATTACCGTATTCATAAGCCCGGAAATACTGTTATCCCAATACCCCGTGTCCTTCTTGCAGACGTTTCAGCCTCAACAAGGCTTCGATATAATAATAATCTGCATAAATAATAGAAGCATCTATTTCAGAATGAGCGGGCCAGTGTCCTACACTATGCAACAGAAATGACGGTTTGCTTTTACCACTCTGATAACTGTCAGAGTTCAGGCTTGCCAGCATTTCAATAGCAGCATCTTTATAACGTTTTCCGGTTCCATTCGGGAGGTAAGTGGATAATTCAAGCAAAGCAGAGGCCACCACTGCCGCAGCAGAAGCGTCACGCGGAGCATCCGGTATTCCCGGTGCACTGAAATCCCAATAAGGAACCTTGTCTTCCGGCAGACGTTCGAGATAGACATCTGTCACTTTCTGCGCGAAATCAAGATACTTAGGATCTTTCGTTTCACGATAAACTACCGTGTATCCATAGATTGCCCATGCCTGACCACGCGCCCACATGTACTGTCGGCATAACCTTGGTGCGTTACTCCTTTTATCAGATTACCTGTAATGGTGTCGTATACCGCTACATGGTAAGATGTATAGTCGGGACGGAACTGGCATTTCATCGTTTTATCAGCATGAGAAACGGCAATATCATATAAATAAGGATTTCCACCATTCTTCGCTGCCCAGAAAAGCATTTCGAGGTTAATCATGTTATCCATGATGGTATTGTGCGGCCAGTTGCGGGGTTCCACTTCACGAGGCCATGAAAGGATAGTTCCTACAATGGGATTGAACAGAGTAGCCAACGTATCGGCTGTATCAAGAATCACTTGTTTGTAAGCCGGATTCTTGGTCAGGCGGTAACCATTTCCGTAGCTACAGAACACGAGGAAGCCCAAATCATGGTCGAAAGCCGGAGTCTTGGAAAGGAACTCCAGAGAGTTCGTGAACTTCTCCGCTTCTTCCTGAATCTGTTTATCTTTCGTATATTCGTAATCATACCACAATACTCCGGGCCAGAAACCGGCACACCATTCTTCCTTCGTCGCTTTCCGACAATTCCAATGATGTTCGTCAGTCATGATATTACGTGGCATCATTGTATAGTCGATGCCGGAGTCAGTTTTCAGTTCCGCAAGCGTACGTTGTGTCTGCTCTGCACAATAGTCCAATGCCTTATTCACATCCAATGTACCGGACGGCTGATGAGCACACGTACAGAAACCTAACATCACAGCCAAACCTACTACAATCTTTTTCATCTTAATCTGATATCTTCGAGTTAATTCTTAATCTTTATTTCTCTTTGTCAATTATTGATTGGTCAATTACTTATTCATCCGAAACCAATCGACATCTGCCCATCCCCGATTGCCTTCATTCGGAGTCACACAGAATAATCCGACTTTGGCTCCAATCCATTTGCCTTGACGGGCTGTGAAAGTCTCTCCCACTGTCGTATATTTCTTCCCGTCCAGACTATAAGCAAATGTACAAACGGCTCCTTTCCGAACCTTTACCTGTAAATACACTGTTTGCCATTCATTATCTGCTACTCCCGGCATCTTTAGATATTTTACCGGAATGTTTGCCAATTCTTTTATCCGTTCGGGATTTTGCTGTTCCGCATCCTTACAAACTGCCTGTTGCAGAATAAACTGATCCCCCGCCTTGCGAATAGAAAGATAACTATAATCCCATCCCATCACAATAATTCCGGTTTGTTCTCCATCCTGCTTGGCAGTAAATGTCAGCTTGGTCGTAGCTGTAAATTCTTCAGTCGGGAACTTTTGCATCAACAGATTAGGAACTTCCCAGAAGTTCACAAACTCTTTCGAAAGGCTGCCTGCATAAAGACGGATAAATCCCAAATCGGTAGTAAAACCGTAAGTGTCTTTTTTATTGGCATGCCATTGCCATTGTAATCCCAAATGCCGGGTATTGAATTCGTCACTCTCCGGCGGAGTAGCGATCGGATAGGTCTTTCCCACATTCGGTTTCTTATAAGTCGTTACAGGTTCACCGCAACCGTCTTTATCCTTGTCCACTCCGATTACAGGCCAGTCATTTACCCACATCATCGGATTCAGATGAATCACACGTCCGTAAGCGCCTTTATCTTGAAAATGGACGAACCAAGATTCTCCTGTATTGGTGTCTACCCAGCCCCCCTGATGAGGTCCGTTTATCGTTGTCTTTCCTTGTGCCATCACGATTTTCGATTCGTAAGGGCCATAGATGTTTTTTGAGCGAAGTACCAATTGCCAACCGGTTGCTACCCCTCCTGCCGGAGCAAAAATATAATAGTATCCGTTGCGTTTATAGAGCTCGGTCCTTCTACGGTATGATTCTTTCCATCATTTCCGTCGAACACCATCACCGGATCGGAAATAACTTCTGTTCCTTCCGCATTCAGTTCGCAAATGACGAGGATACTGTTCACCCCACTACGACTTCCGGCATAAGCATGTATCAAATATACTTTTCCGTCTTCGTCCCACAAAGGAGTTGCATCAATCATTCCTTTCCCTGCTTTCACTAATACAGGTTTGCTCCATTTTCCTTTCGGGTCTTTGGTTTTAATCATATAGATCCATAATCCGGATCCCCCCAGTAAATATAAAATTCTCCGTTATGAAAACGAATGGCCGGTGCCCATACGCCTTTACCATGCTGTGCCTTATCGAAGAAAGGTTCCGGCTCCTGAACCGGTAACGCATAGTTTACTAACGACCAATTAACCAAATCATTGGAATGAAGAATAGGAATTCCGGGAATACAATTAAAGCTGGATGCTGTCATATAGAAATCATCTCCGGCCGCACAGATATCCGGGTCTGAATAGTCAGCATGAAGAACCGGGTTCTGATAAGTTCCATTCCCCTTATCAGCCACCCAGGTCTTAGAAATTTCTTGTGCGCCTGCCAATGAACTGCAAGCCATCATTCCTGCTAAAAACAGAATCTTTTTACGCATATACCTTACTAATCAATTTCATTCAAAACTAGATTCGTTATTCCTAAAAACAGGTTCTTTCTACCTTATATAAAAACCAAACACTTTTAAAACTGAATCCTATCTCTGATTTCAAAACAATCTATTTACTGACCTATTTACTTATATATACGAAAGGGATTAGGTAAATACCTAATCCCTTTCCAACTTTTTTCTATTTATCCAAGATTATTGTAAAACAATCATGCTATATTACCAACAGCTTTTTCTTTACTCTTTTGCAAACATCAGGGTTCCGAAACCTAATTGGTCATAACCGCCGCTATTAGGCCCATAATCACCTGCCCCACCATCGGAATTACCGCGTGATGCATTTTCACGCATTTTATCAACCCACATCTTAGCATAGATGCTTGATTTACCATAATCCTGCGCCAAACGGTTCACCAGCTCCCATGCAGGACGCACTTCACCACGTGAATCCTTTCCTTCTCTTCTTTCCTGTGCAGAAATGGTATCCCAGCTTCCACTACAATTTGTATAAGTAGTATAAGGCAGATCATTATCTGTATATCTGAAACCGGTCATCTTCCAACTGGCACTTGAACTACCGGTTTCAGCACCACCGATATTGTATTTAGCTACATATTCACACATAGCCAATGCACGTCCGTCATCAAAGATGAAAAGGTCTTCACCTACATTCTTTGCCATCTGACAGAAAGCACCCAGCAGACTGACACACAAGGTAGCATGTCCTTGATCACGACCTGATTCCTGACATTGTCCCAGCATTTCATTACTATCCGGATCTAAATGTATGAAAGGAACGCCATTTCCTATATTTCCCGAACCAATACCAAATTTGAAATATTGGATAGCTTCATTGATTTTAAAGTTATCATCCGCCAAAATACCGATAGAAAGTAAAGCTGTCATCGCAGATAAATCCCAGTTGAGCCAATAATGAAGCGCACATTCATTTCCATTGTGCGTAGACAGGAATTTTGTGATATGAGGATAAAAGACATCTGCAATCCATGCTTTAAACTTAACGAAATCAGCTTCCTGCCATCCTGGATAAGAACGCATAATCTCCGCTGCATTTGCTATTTGATGTACCTGAATAAAAATCAAGAACTCGTTCGGATCTATAAATTCACCTTTATCATTCACGATAAATCCTGTACATGTTTTAGCCCAGTCATTCAAAATAGCAACAGCAGCATCTGCATACTGTGCACCGTCAGTTTCCGACAATTTCCATCGAAGGGCCAATTGATAGGCTGCGGCAGCGTCCTTCATCAACTTCGTGTAGTTATTCCAGTCATTGGGATATTTGCCTGCCCAATTATTTTGATCGAGACGCGCCAATAATTTCACCGGAGAAGCCTTATAATTTGATTGTGACAAGCTATTCCCACTACGACTTAAATGATCGAACGCATTTTTCCAAGGTTGCGCACCGGCTTGCACTTTTCCTTTTACAAACTCAAAATCCGTTTCTGTATGAAGCATACAAGGATGCTCCAAAGTCGTAACATAATCCTTCACTTCCGGCCAACTACTCATATCATTAGAGCCGTCTTCTATTTCGCTACATGCTAAAAGCGTGGTAGAAGTCAGGGCAAAAAGCCCTGCTCCTATTATTGTATATAATTTCATCTTATTCATGGTAGTTATTCGTTAGTATTGTTTTCACTATCTACAAAAGCTTGAAGTTCCTCTATGGATTTGAAAGAACGAATCCAGTAAAGATCATAAGTCTGAGCAGTTTCCGGGAAATCGGCAATTACAAACTTACATTGCACTAAATCAAAGACCTGATTCCAATCTGTAGGAGTCACAGTTTTATATTTTGACTGTAAGTCGTAATACAAGACATTTGGCTCCGTAGTCGAAATCTCACTTGCACCCAGAATCTCGTATCTATTATTAGCATCTCCGCCTGTTCCAAAATATTCAGGACCGATTTTCTTAATACCATCATCAAAGATCTCTAATTTAATACAACCATTGGGTTTGTTCTTTCCTGGAACCAATTGAGATTTAAATCCTACCTTAATGGCAAAATATCTATAATCAGCAGGAGTTACATTTACAATTTTTCCTTTACCACTTCTTGCAAGCCATAAGTCACCACGGTATCCGGAGCCCATCTGAACAGTAGTCTTATTTCCGTCAGATGAAACAACAGACGCATTGTTGCCATCCAAATACCAATTATTATCCAGTCCGTTACCCAAACCATTACCTAATGAATACCAGAAACGTCCATCGGCAACTGTGACAGTTACATTTTGTACAACAGGGCCATAAGAAGCTGTTATCACAGCAGAAGCGGCCTTAGTAGTATGTACTTTCAATTTACCAGTCTTATCCACACTAATCACCTCCGGATTATCACTCGTCCAAGTCAGCAGCGAAGCAGTAGCATCTACCGGTTCCAATGTGTACTTAACCTGATATTCCTGTCCATATCCCAATTGATTAAGTTCCGCATCTTCAGTAAACGTCATTCCGGTAATTGGAGTTACTATCTTAACCCCTATCTCGCAACTTGCAGACACCGGATTCGAACTGAAATCATCAGCCGTCACTATAATAATCGCATCCCCTTTGCTGATTCCGGTCACCAAACCTGTCTTTTCATCCACCGTAGCTACTTCCGGGTTACTACTTGTCCATTTATAACGCTTGAACGTAGTAGTTGCCGGTTCTGAAGAAACAGTTAATTGATATTCATCGCCTGCCGCAATCTCTTCTGCCGGAACATTAGTTATATTGATGGCTGACATATAGGTATATTCGTCCATAACTTCAACTGTTCTAGTGACGATCGTAGCCTCCGGACCGAAACCGATTTCCGGCGTTAATGTAATAATAGCTTTTCCTGCTTTATCCTTAGTCACGACCTTACCTTCCCGTGTAACAGCAACAATAGATTCATCCGACGAAGTCCATTGCACATTAGCATTGGTTGCATTTTCAGGTGCAATACTCCAAGAGAGTTGCAGTTCTTTGTTCTTCAGCAGACAAATTGTTTTATTCCCTGCATCATATTGAGTTTCGTTAAGAGTAATGGTGGATACTGTAATCATTTCGTCCATCTTTCCTCCTAAATCCTTATCATCATCACATGAAGTCAGACCTAAAAACGAACAAGCCGCCAGTCCAACAAAATATTTTATATAATCTCTTTTCATGATTCTTATTCTTTAAGTTATTCAGACTTGATTATTGCCATCCCGGATTCTGTCCTAAGTTCGGATTCAACTGACACTGATCTACCGGAAGCGGATACAGGTCATTTTTACCACCCCAGCGCCGACTATTTTCCAAGATCAAACAGCCATCGGAGTCTTTTGCCATATTAGAAGCGCCAGCCCATGAAGTCGCAAAATCAGTTCCTGTCCATTTCACTCCTAGAATAGGTTTAGGCATCTCTACAATAGCAGTATTCCAACGCTTCAAATCATCAACTCGGAAACCTTCATTGTACAATTCGATGGTACGTTCACGACGGATTTCCTCTCGCATATTCAAACTGTTTTCTGAAGCAAAAGACGTAGTCAGTTTAGGCATATCCGGGTTTACACGGAGACGAACCAAATTCAACGAGATATTCAAAGCATCATCCAAAGCTTTGCCGGTGGTTCCCAACTCATACATAGCTTCTGCATAATTCAATAAAACTTCTGCATAACGAATAATCGGAAAGTCGTAACCTTCAAATGTATCAGCCACCTTACGTTCCGTACCCCATTTTTGGTTTTGATAACCGGAACCTTGGAATACATTACATGTAATGGCATTGGTCGCATCTTCCCCATCCATACCTTTCCAGTCAATACGCGGTTTGTCGTTATCCCAATATTTAGTGCCATGAGCCAGAAGACAGTTCTTCATGCGATTATCACGATTTTCAAATTCCGTAGTCAGACCTCCATAACCTTTAAAGACATCAGCACTCTTGGCATGGTCAATAGGTAGCCCATTGCTACAAAGATACATATTCACAAATTTACGATTAATATATTGCACGTTCGCTACACAACCATGTGTGATATTAGTCCCGATCGGAGCAATCGTTTCATCATGACGACGATAGAATATATATTCTTTATTGGCACTCTTAGTCAGATTCGCAGGATTAGACTGTACATTCTCTAAAATGAACAGGTATTTATAAGCCATCTCTCCCAATGCTGCTGGTTTGAATAGCTCGAATTGCTTACTGTCGATAACTTTTTTCGCCGCATCCGCTGCAATACTCAACAATGCTTTGCCACGTTCTTCATTATTGCGGTTTTGTTGCCATGTGCCTTCATATAAAGCGACACGTGAAAGGAATGCATAAGCTCCCCATTTTGAAATACGCCCTTCATCGTCTGTCGTAATTGTTTCCGGCAATACTTCAGCCGCATCCTTCAAATCCTGAATCACGAAGTCAATCACTTCGCTACGGTCATTGCGGCTCATGCGTAACTCGGGTGAAGTAATATCCAACGGTTCTTTAGTGATAATCACATTGCCAAACAATTGCACCAAATCAAAATAAGAATAAGCACGGAAGAACTTCGCTTCTGCTACATAGCGACTAATATCACCGTTACCGGAAAAAGACGCCGCTTTTTGCAGCAACAAATTGCAACGGCGGATATGGGCATAATTGCTGGTATAGTTACCGTCTGAAGTAGGAATCGGATTACTACCATTGCTGTACATATTTACAGAACTGGAAGTCATCAAGTCCGAACGCCAGTCAGAATGTGCACCATCAGAAATAACAGACTTGAAATCACGGGTCCAACCATAGAAATTAGTTGCAAAATATTTAAAATCATCTGCTGCCCCCCATAAGTTGCCATCTGCCAGTTGGTCCTGCGGATCAAGATCCAGACACGAATTCAGTGTCAGACCAAGCGATAAAATTAAAAAAGCTTTCTTATATAGTTTCATATTCTTCATACATTAAAAAGTTAGATTTAATCCGAAAGTCACTGTACGGACAAAGGGGAAACGTCCTGCTGCTGATACCTTACGGCTAGCCTCCGGATCCCATCCGTCGTTAATTTTAGAATATTCCCAAAGATCAGCACCTGCTACATATACACGACAAGAACTAATTGCTTTCGTTTTAGCTAAAAAGGCAGAAGGTACATTGTATCCCAATGTCACATTTTTCAGACGAATGTAAGAACCATCTTCCACTGACCAGGAAGAAGCCTGATAGTTGTAGTCATTGATTTCATTCTTATTACTATATGTCGGATAATAAGCACCCCGGTTCTCCGGACTCCACGTGTTACCTACCGATTGATTCGAAGTGTTCAGATATAATGCTTTCATCGGTATACGCCAAATCTCATTACCGTTATTATCTCCCGTACGGAAGATTGTACGTTGAGCAGCACCCTGGAAAACCAATGATAAATCAAATCCCTTCCATTCTGCTCCTACATTAAAAGAGAAAGAGATTTTCGGATCATCTGTACCTAAATAAACAATATCATTCTGATCCAGTTTGCCGTCATTATTTACGTCAGCATACATATTATCTCCCAAACGGAAGTTTTGTTCTGTCAATCCGATAGTATTACCAGTCAGGAAGCGATATAGATATTTTTGACGTTCTTCTTCTGTCTGTGCTTTGCCGGCATAACGCAAACCAAAAATACTATTCAACGGATAACCTTGCTGTTTATCAACAAAACCGGATTTCAGAACTGAAACTGCACCAATATCCGTCAGTTTATTCGTATTAAAAGAATAAGTACCTCCTACATGATAAGTGAAGTCTTTTCCAATCTTATCAGACCAGTTTACCATGACTTCCCATCCATGTGATCTGAATTTTCCATTGTTTGACATACCTGCGTTATCACCCAGAACTCCCGGATAAGAAACATTAATCAACATATTATCATTACGTTTCATGTATACTTCGGCAGTACCTGTCAGACGGGAATTGAACAAGGAAAAATCCAATCCTAAATTATAGTTCTTAATGCGTTCCCATTCACGTCCCAGAGAAGCGATTTTACCATTCGTATCTATGATAGTGCCTTTGTTAGGACCGATATAAGCTCCGCTTTGAGATTCAAATTTATAGAATTGTGTACCATCATATCGATCAATACCACTCTGGTTACCAACTTCACCATAAGAAAGACGGATTTTCAAATCGTTCAACCATTTGATGTTCTTCATAAACGCCTCTTCCGTAATACGCCATCCACCGGATATTCCATAAAAGAAGTCCCAGCGATTTTCCGGTTTAAACTTGGAAGAACCATCATAACGCATATTTACTTCCAATAAGTATTTTGACTTATAATTATAGTTTAAACGAGAATAGTAGGACATCACAGCCTCATGCCACTTTGTACCATGTTTATCTGTCAGATTTACCAAACCTGCCCCATTTACAGTTTCCAACGAGTTCTGTATATCTTTCACCGATACACCAAAATAATCGTATTCTTTCAATTCATATTGAGCACCAACCATTGCACTTACATTATGATGCTGCGCAAATGTATTATGATAATCAACATAACCTGCCATAGAATAGAAGTCTGTACGCGAACTTGTTTTCTCGTAAGACGACTCTTCCTGTTTGTAACCGTCAGCCTTAGTGTTTATCTTGGTTCCCGCATAATTATAAGAAGTAATAGCCATCTTCTTTATATCACGTGAAGCTACTCCGGAGTTATAACCGAGATTTGCTACTACATCCAGATGTTTATTAATATTGTAAGTGAATTTCTCACTGATATTAATTTCAGATACTTTCAGTTTATTATCTCCACCCAGTTCGGCAAACCAAATCGGTGACAACCAAGTTCCCCACGAATAAGGTTTTCCATCAATCGTAGAAGCCGGAAGTCCCGGTTGCGGATAACTGGAAGTCAATGTTCTATTCAGTTGTGAAGGAGCCACCTGATCCTGACGGTTATAGGCTATCACAGATTCAATAGAAAAGTTATCAAAGACTTTCAGTTTATTAGTCAAACGAAGATTGAAACGCTGATTGTTATTATTTCCCCACTTCAAGTTACTGTCATCATACATATACCCTACGGACAAGCGATATAAATTCTTTTCTGTACCTCCGGAAACAGCTAGGTCATGTTGCGTAGAATAAGAATTGCCGAACAACACGTCTTGCCAGTTGGTATCCATGAACACGAAATCCATTACATCTGAATAGCTGGGAGCAAAAGGATTTGCACTGTGATCCAAATCAATGTATTTACCTTCATTAGCCAATGCCATTTTCGCATATTTCACCCATGAGTAAGAATCCGGCTGACCATCGTTCTGACAAGTCTGTAACACTGCATTCGCCCACTCGTTCATAGTCATCAGCTCCGGCTGCAATCCCACCATCTTGTAAGTGTATGAACCGCTATATTCTATTCTCGCTTTTCCTTCCTTTGCCTGCTTAGTGGTTACCAATACCACACCACCTGCAGCCCGGGAACCATAAATAGCAGCCGATGCATCTTTCAGAAAATTGATAGACTGAATATCAGAAGGGTTGATATTACGCAGTGCATTTACACCATCATAAGCAACTCCGTCAATAACGATCAATGGCTCGGCATTATTTGCAGAAACAGAACCACGCAATTTCAAGCCCCAACTCTCATCTCCCGGAGCTGCCGAATTGCGAGTGATCGTAACACCCGGAACCTGACCTTGCATTGCCTGTAACGGACTTGACATCGTTCCTTTATTCTTCAACATTTTATCAGATACCACTGTTACAGCACCAGTCAATGTCTCCTTCTTTTGTGAACCGTATCCCACTACCACAACTTCGTCCAACACTTCGCTATCTTCCTGCAATTTTACATTTATCACAGTTTGTGCAGCCACATCTATAATTTGATCCTTATAACCAATATAGCTGAATTTCAACTTAGCTCCAGCAGGTACACCAATCGTATAATTTCCGTCGATATCCGTAATAGTTCCTTCTGTTCCTCCTATTACAGTAATATTCACACCAATCAATGGTTCGCCTGTTGCATCAACGACTTGACCTTTCACTTTCTTTTGAGCCTGTGCCACTACTTGACTATCTTTCATGTTTGTATCGGCCCACGCCTTTGAAACAGGACAAAGTCCCAGCATTAATCCTAACGCAAACACCGCTGTTTTGTTAGGTCGCGAATTAAATATTAATCCTCTTCGTTTCATAAAATTAAATTTGAGGTTTAAAAATAGTATTAAATTTTTGTTCTCTAAAATAAGATGAGGCATACAAATACCTCTTTGTAAATTCTGACTCCTTTTCCATAAGCACAAAGGGTTATTTATTAATGAATAAGATTATATACAATTCCGGAAAAACTCGCGCATTTCACGACGTCCCAGAAACAGATGGTTTTCCACCGTCCTGCAGCTTAGATTCAGTTCATTTGCGATTTCCGGAGACGTTTTATTTTCGAAGCGGTTCAATGTATAAATTAACCGACGTTGTTCGGGCATAGCAGCCAAGCGGGTCCGTTCCATTGTCATTAAATCATCACCGATAATTTTTTCTTCGGTTTCATTGGTAGAAGCGGACATAGTATCATAGATGTAGCTGTCTATCTCCTGTTTCTTATAATAACGACGGATATAGTCGATTACAATATTGCGGGCAATGGTGAACAAGAAATATTTCACTGTGTCCGGACGGAGCATTTGCTTGTAGTCCAGCAGACGTACAAATACATCCTGGGTTAGATCCTCCGCTTCGTAGCGATGAGTGATACGATAAGTAATATAGGTAAGAATCACCTGATAATATTCTTCATAAGAACGGGTGATAATGTTGTCGGAAGTGTTAGCTGTTGTCTCCATAATACTATCTTTTTCGGTTTTGATCACGATGCAAATATAGAGGTGATTTTGGATATAACAGCCAGAAAATAAAGCAGATCAATCTCAATGAATCTAGGTAGACTCATTTAAACATACAATTCTAATTATCAACATATTACGTTTACAAAAAAGAGAGTATCACTTTATAAAATGAGACTCAAATCACTCAAATCAACGTATCTTTGCTCCACTTACGCTCGTTTGCTCCCATCCTCTTCCCCTCTTCAATTTTATCATTTGATCGTTTCATTGTCACATCAAAGCTATTAATGAAGTACGAACATTAATAGATAAGTTCCGTTTCATTAAAGATAAACTTGCTTTGCACTTATTGCAAAGTTACGTTTGATTAAGGGTAAACTATAAATGAAAGCTTCAATTATATAATTGCAAGCTTTGTTTTTATAAACGCAAGTTTCGTTTATAAAAACAAAGCTTGCGTTTATAGATTACTCCCTATAGAAAACAACTTTACAATAGGACCAAAAGAGGTTTATATAGGGAGAAGAAGAACTTATCTATTAATAGATTACGAGAAAAAGACTAGTAAAAGGAAAATCCACTTGGTGAAGGGAGGTCCTTCACCCTATAACCCCGATGAATAGGGCGGTGTGAAGGGTGAAAGAGATATGAGTATAAAATAGATTTCAGTGATAATAAGTCGAAAAGTTACTCTTCTTTGGCTGTTCCACCTATACTACGAATATATTCATTCGGAGTGACTCCCGTACTCTTTTTGAATGAACGGAAGAAAGAAGCACGAGAACTGAAGCCGCAAAGTTCTGCCAGTGCAGTTAATGTATAGCGGGAATATTGACTATCCACCACCATTTTCTTGAATTGAGTGACGCGGTATTCGTTTATAAAGTCATAATAAGACTGATTGAGATATTGATTCAAAAGATACGATAATGAATGCGAAGAAGTATCCAAAGCAGAAGCCAGGTCGCCCATTTTTAAATCAGGATTAATATATGGCTTTTCTTTCTCCACATAAGCAACCAGTTTCTTATGGAGCTCTTTACATTCTTCTTCAGTCAGCCTGTTAGTTTTATACTTTTCTTCGGTTGCAGCGATAGAAGACTCTTCAGAAATCACTTCCGCTTGTTCTATCGTTCGGTCTTTCTGCTGTGTCTTCTCTATGGACGCGGAGATTGCCGATGCAGGAGAAGTAAGCAGGCGGCGCATACGATTCCACACATAATATCGTATAAAAGCAATAATGCCTACAACTAATAAAACAGAAAGTGCCCATCCCCACCAAGGTATCATAGGACGTACCGTTACTTGGTAAACAGCTTCCGACTGTTCATTTCCCGGAAGGCGCACACGGAACGTATAAGTTCCAGAAGATAATCCATAATAGGAAACCTCATTCTGCGCAGCCAATAGTTTCCAGTCTTTATCCACTCCTTCCAACTGATATTCATACAATAGAGCCGAAGGCAGACCATAAGCAAAATCCGTAAAGCAGAAAGTCAGATTATTCTGATTATATTTTAAAGACGGGTTGGTAAAAGAAATGCCATTAGCCAATATATCCGTAAACACAATCGGACGGACTTTACCACGCACTTCATCCACCCGCTTCGGATCGACATAAATCAAACCTTTGGTGTTGCCGAACCATAATATTCCTTTTTCATCTTTATAAGCAGCCCCATTCGTAAAAGTGGGTCCCGGTACTCCATCATTGAAAGTGAAGGCATCGTACTCTTCTCCTTCTTCCTTTATGCGTAACAATCCATCATTACAAGCCACCCACAACCAACCCTGGTTATCTTCCACGATCGACATCAGCGAATTGTCAGGAAGCGTAGAAAAGACGGAACGATTCCGAAAACGATCCATCGTTAAAGTAGAGGTAAACAGACTTCCCTTTTCACGAATAAAATAAAGGTTGTGTCCTGTATCTTCATAAATGGTACGCACCTTATCCCTATGCACAAATCCTTCAGGGAACACATTAGATCGTAAACTTTGAGAAGCAGGATCATATATACACATGCCGGTTTCCGTGGCAATCCATCCTTTGCCGGTAGAGTCAAAACTAACTTCATAAACGTTACCTTCCGGCAATTGGGAATTGGCGCTGGTAAAGTGTTTGATCTGTTTTGCCTGTCTATTATAACAGAACAATCCCTGTGAAGTGCCTATCCAGAGATTTCCTTTTTCATCCGGTCGCACACAAAAGATATGTCCTTTCTGAAACAGCTCTGCATCTCCATCTCCTCCCTGGGCAAAATATTTTAAAGATAATGTCTCCGGATTCAACACCATCATGCCTCCGCCATACGTACCGATATAATATTCGCCTTCATAAAAACAGATTGTCAATATCAAATCCGAAGTCAAAACAGGTTTCACAAAACTCTTTACGACTCCGGTAGCTTCATTTATATAATACAAGCCGTCACGTGAACCGATGACTTTTTCGTGTCCTCTGTTGACAAAAGAACGAATGGAAAGATTGGCAGAGTTAAACAGAGGAGGATAAGCATAAGTTTGGAAAAGACCATTCTGATAAAGTGAGTAATCCAAACCTGCCTGAAAGTGCCCCACCCAAACAGCACCTCTGTCATCCACCAATAGTGAATAAATGGAATTACTGCGAATACCTTCTTTATCACTTACATCGTGGCAAAAACGACGTGCCACTTGTTGGGCTTTATGCGAAAGGAAATGAACGCCATTGCCATCTGTTGCAATGTATACTGTCTCCTTTCCATCGCTGGATATGTCGGAAATGACATCACAGCCTAAAGATACTGTATGCGAAAAGCTCTTTTTGTTTATATCGAAACGAACTACTCCCTGACTCATTGTACCTAAATAAAGGGTTTCTCCGATACGAGTCAGGCAGCGGAAATAATCGGCCTCGGGAACATTCTCCTGGAAATGCCAGGAATCAATCTTACCATCTTTCAATGAATAAGAGAACAAACCTTGCACTGTAGCCAGCCATAACGCACTTTTATCTTCATTCAGACAGAGATCCATAATTCGATTACAGGCAGCCAGCATATTCCGGTCGGTCAATACTTGGAGCAATTGCCCGTCCTTTTGGATGAACAATCCTTTCTCTGTACCGATATAGAGAATATCTCCATCCGGAAGTAAGGTATTTACAGCAAAATCTATCTTTTCGGGAACAATTCTCTCCAGCTGGCCGTTTGCACGATTCAGACGCCAAAGTCCGATACCGTTTCCTACCCAAAGCTGATTGTCGGCTGTTTCCGTGATGCAGTTCACCCGTTTCTTCCTTCCGGAATCCACGCCTCGAAATTCATAATGGCGAACTTTCACACCATCAAAACGATCGAGACAATTATCTGTTCCTAGCCAGACAAAACCTTCCGAGTCTTTATAAATGGCGTTCACCAATAACCCGGACAGTCCATCGGACATGACTACATTACGAAATGTATAATTCTGGGCTTGCAGATTTACACCACAAACCAAGTATATGATTAAAAGAATCAGATATTTAATCGTGTTCTTCACTTACAACCGCTTCCTTTCATATTAAACATGTGACAAACATACATAAAAATCTCCAAAAGAGCACATTCCTTTATACAAAAAAAATAGTCCCCTTCGTATTTGTTAT